>JAHEFX010000010.1 GCA_024639975.1 bacterium | reverse complement strand
TCAAGGACACGGCCTATCGGATCGTGCCGATCACCGATGTCGATGCGGCCGAGATGGTCCGCACGCCGAAGTCATCCGACCTCCTGTCCGGCTATCGCGGCTCGGACCCGACCGACACGGCGGCTCTCGAGGAGCTGCTGTTGCGGATCTCGGCACTGGCCGACCTCGTGCCCGAGGTCGCGGAGCTGGACATGAACCCGGTCATCGCCAGGGCGGATGGGATCTCGATCGTCGACGCCCGCTGTCGACTCAGCCCCCCGGCGGTCGCCCCGGACATGCCGGTTCGCCGGCTCCGACGCTGAGTCGGTACCGGCGCCCGACCAGCAGGTTTCCCCCCTTCTCGGGGGGCCCGCTGGACGTTCACGGGTCGGCGGTAGGCTCGCCGCGCCAGATGCCCGGAGGAGCATGCCCATCACGTTCGACGACCGCGTAGCCATCGTCACCGGAGCCGGAGGCGGCCTGGGACGCACCCACGCCCTCGCCCTCGCCGAGCGGGGTTGCCGCGTGGTCGTGAATGACCTCGGCGGCGACGTGACCGGCGAAGGCGGCAGCGTCGGTCCGGCCCAAGCCGTGGTGGACGAGATCGAGGCCGCAGGCGGGGAGGCTCTTGCCGATGGTGCCTCGGTCACCGATCCGGAGGCCATGGCAGCGATGGTCGCCAAGGCCGTGGAGCGCTGGGGCCGGGTCGACATCCTGGTGAACAACGCCGGGATCCTGCGCGATCGCTCGTTCTCGAACATGACCCTCGCGGACTTCGACGCCGTCATCGACGTCCACCTGCGTGGGACATTCATCGCCACGAAGGCCGTGTGGGACCTCATGAAGGAGCAGGCGTACGGCAGGATCGTCGTCACCAGCTCCTCGTCCGGCCTCTACGGCAACTTCGGTCAGGCCAACTACGGAGCGGCGAAGCTCGGCGTCGTCGGCCTGATGCACACGCTCCACCTCGAAGGACGCAAGTACGACATCAGGGTCAACGCCCTCGCCCCTGCCGCAGGAACCCGCATGACCGAGGGTCTCATTCCCGAGGACGCCTTCGCGCTCCTCTCCCCCGAGTCGGTGTCCACCGGATTGCTGTGGTTGGTGTCCGACGAAGCGCCGAGTCGCCTGATCCTCGGCGCCGGGGCCGGCGCGTTCGCCCGATCGGTCGTGGCCGAGACGCCCGGATTCGCCCTACTCCCGGACGAGCTCTCCCCGGAGGCCGTCTCGGTGCGGGCCGAGGAGCTACTCAGCCTCGAAGGCTTGTCCGAGCCCGGAGCCGGGTTCGAACAGACCACCAAGTTCGTGACGAAGGCCGCGGCACGCCGCGGCCAGGAGGAATGACATGAGAGAAGCCGTCATCGTTTCGACGGCCCGCACGCCGATCGGCAAGGCGTACCGGGGCATCTTCAACGACACCGAGTCGCCGACATTGGCCTCGAAGGCGATCGCCGCGGCGGTCGAGCGCGCCGGCCTGGAGGGAGACGAGATCGACGACGTCCTCCTCGGGTCCGCCCTCCAGCAGGGAAGCCAGTGGAACAACATCGGGAGGATGGCAGCCCTCCGCTCCGGGCTGCCATCGTCCGTGGCGGGTATGTCGATGGATCGGCAGTGTTCCTCGGGGCTCATGGCCGTCGCCACCGCCGCCAAGCAGGTCATCGTCGACGGCGCCGGCCCACAGGTGGCCGGTGGCGTCGAGAGCATCTCCCTCGTCCAGAACGAGCACATGAACATGCATCGAGCCATGGACATGGAGCTGGTCGGGATGCACCCGGCTGCCTACATGCCGATGATCGACACGGCCGAGGTCGTTGCCGAGCGATACGGGATCGACCGTGACGTGTGCGACGAGTACGCCTTCCAGTCACAGCAGCGAACCGCCGCCGCCCAGGAGGCCGGGAGGTTCGACGACGAGATCATCGAGGTGACTGCGACGAAGGTGGTGAAGGACCGCGAGACCGGCGAGACCTCGACCGAAGAGGTGACCCTCTCCCTGGACGAGGGCAATCGACCGGGAACGACGCTCGAGGGGCTGCAGGGGCTCATGCCGGTCCGCGGACCGGGGAAGAACGTGACGGCAGGGAACGCATCCCAGCTTTCCGATGGCGCTGCAGCCGTGGTCGTGATGGAAGCCGGCGAGGCCGAGCGTCGCGACCTCGACCCCCTCGGCTACTACCGCGGGATGGCTGTGGCCGGCGTGGACCCCGACGAGATGGGGATCGGGCCGGTCGTGGCCGTCCCGAAGCTCCTCGAGCGGAACGGGCTCACCGTCGACGACATCGACCTCTGGGAGCTGAACGAGGCGTTTGCCGTCCAGACGCTCTACTGCCGGGACCAACTCGGGATCGACAACGAGATCTACAACGTCAACGGTGGGGCGATCTCGATCGGCCATCCCTACGGCATGACCGGGGCCCGCCAGGTCGGGCACATCCTCCTGGAGGGCAAGCGCCGCGGCGCCAAGTACGTGGTCGTGACCATGTGCGTCGGCGGTGGACAGGGCGCCGCCGGCCTCTTCGAGGTGGCCTAGGCCACCGACACGAACGACCAGCGGACGACCCACGAAGAATCCTCCCGTACGGGGGAATGGAACCCGCCCGGCGTCGGCCGGGTGGGAGGGGGGTGGTGGTCGACCAAGCCCTACTGGGAGTCGGCGTCGGTCTCCGAAGCGGCTTCGATCGGGACGGCCACGGCGACCACATTCGAGTCGTAGGAGTTGAGGGAGCGGGAGAACGAGCCCCCGCAGGTGATGAGGGTGAGGATGGGACCGCCGTCTCGCCGGAAGATCTCGTCGGTGGGCAGCTCGCCCTTGTCGATGGTCTGGACGGCCACGACCACGTACTCACTGGTCGAACCGTCCGCGTGATCCACCTCGACGGGATCCCCGACCGTCAATCGCTTGATGTCGTAGAAGGCACCTCTTCCCTGCCCTGAGCCGCTCACGTGACCGGCAAGGACTGCCGATCCCTGCTGGCCGGGGCTGGGCCCGAAGCTGTACCAGCCGATCTCGTCCACATCCCGGGGGATCTCCATCTGCCCGTCTGGCTCCACTCCGACGGGGACCACGGGCGCCTCGACCTCGATGCCGCCGATCCGCACGGCAACCGGGGGCTCCGGCACCACCTCGTCGGGGGCATCGACAACCCGGATGAGGTCGGCGATCGACGGCTCGTCAGGCTCCACGGGCTCAGGCATTGTCGATTCCGTTGGGATATCGACCGCGGGCACCGTCGTCGCCGAGACGGCCTGGTCGAGGTCGCCCTTCTCGACGGGACGGCTCCTCAGCCAGAACACCGCAGAGGCCAGGAGCAGCACGACACCGATGGTGGTGAGGATCTTGGGAAGCACGATGACCTGATTCTCCTATACGGGGCGACCTATGACGCGTGGTGCCCCCGGCCCTGAGGCCGGGGGCACCCGCAGTCGATGGGGCCGGCCCGAAGGCCGATCACCCCACCGCCCGGTCAGCCCCTGCGACGGGAGAGGGTCCGACCGAGGCCGAGGGCCGCAGCACCCGTGATGAGTGCGGCGATGGCGAACGTGGCGTCGAAGGCACCGGCGGCGCCTTCACCCGAGGGAACCCCTTCGGGGGACTCACCGAGGCCGGAGACGACCTGGACGAGCGGGCCGAAGGTGTCGTCGGCGAGTGCGCCGACGGCGAACACCAAGGTGTTGGCACCCTCGCCGAGAGTGAGCTCACCGTCGAAGGCGACGATCGAGTTGTCGGCGTCGGCTGCGATCACGACCGGGTAGCTGCCGGCCGGGACGTCGATGCCACCGGAGGCACCGTTCGGAACGGCGTCGAAGAGGACCGTCTCACCCGTGAGGATGTCGACCTCGGGCGCAGCAGCGAGGTGGAACGCCGTCAGGCGAGCCTCACCGGCTGCCACGGCGGAGGTGTCCACACCAGCGACGAAGAGACCCGGAGCCGGGTTGCCCTCTGCGTCGAGGTGCGCAACGGCGACGTAGGTGGCGCCGGATTCGACGGTCACGTCGGCCTCGGGGTACACCTCGGAGCCGTCAGTCAGCTGCACGCCGACCGGGTAGGTGCCGGCCGGCAGTTCGAGGGTCTCGATCGTCTGGTAGGTGAAGTCCGGGATGATCACGTCGCCACCGGCGGTGACGTTGACCTCAACACCGGGGATGCCGTGCACGACGTACACGGTCGCCGGAGCTTCCTGGGCGCCGGCGATTCCCGGCAGGGCTGCGATGGCCAGGACGGCCATCAGTGCAATGACTCGAAGTCGCATTGTCTGTCCTTTTCTGCGGCCTTTGCCGCTCTCGTTGCGGCCTTTGCCGCTGCTTCCAGCGGGGCCCGTCGCCGCCGCCTTTCACTGCCTCTACGGAGCCGACTTGACAACGGATCATGATTTAGTGCTAAAGTGCTCCCATCAGTTAGTACTGAACACGACGGGATCAAGAAATGCTGGCATTGAACGACAACGAAATCACTGAGCGGATCCAATCGGGCGACCAGCTGGTCTGGACCCAGATCCAGGAAGAGCACGGCGGGATCATCTACCGGGTCTCGCTGTCGGTGTCCCGCAATCCAGAGGTCGCCCACGACGTCACCCAGGACGTTCTCGCCGACCTCTGGAAGAACCCGGAGCGGTTCGACCCGACTCGAGGCTCGCTTCGCAGCTACCTGATCACGAAGACCCGGAGTCGCACGCTCGACGTGCTCCGATCCGAGACGGCCCGCAGCCGCCGGGAGCGCAACGAGGGCCGAGCCGCCATCATCGACTCGGTCGACATCGCCGACGCCGTGGCCGACTCCGATACCGCCGAGCGACTCAGAGAGGTCCTTGCGTCACTCCCCGAGGGCGAACGCGACGCCATCCAGCTTGCCTACTTCGGCGGGCGGTCCTACCGAGAGGTGGCGACCGAGCTCGACATCCCCGAGGGCACGGCCAAGAGCCGCATTCGCTCGGGCCTCTCACGGCTCAGGGCCGCACTCTCAGAGGCCGGCGTCGTCCCGGCCTAGGAAGAGGAAAGCGATCGGCTCGACCAGGCGCCGGGAGGTCGGAGGACCACCAGGCGCCCCCTGCTCCTCGGCACCCTCGGTCGGTTCCGTCGGTTCGGTCGCAGGCCCCTGGCCGGTCGCTTGCCGAAGTCGGCTACCTGCCGAAACGACTGGGTGTCGGCTCCTTCGATCCCCGCCTAGGCGAGGGAGGCGACCAGCTCTACCGTGGACGGAAGGTCGGCCACGAAGTGGCTGCCCCCGAGCTCATCGGCACGTTCGGCCGATCCGACCGCGGGCCCCCCGAGGATCAGCGGCATGTCCGGATAGGCAGCCTCGACTGCTGAGGTGACGGCGGCCACCGATTCGGCTGACTGGAAGGCCGCAAGGCAGCAGGCGATCGGACGTCCCGCTCGCTCGATGGCGAGTACGACCGCTTCGGGCGGTGTGTTCGCTCCGAGGAACAGGACGTGGAAGTTCTCTCCCCTGAGCAAGTCTGCGAGGACCTCGGCGCCGAGCTGGTGCCACTCGCCCGGGCCCATGGCAACGACCACGGTCCCCCTGGTGACCCCACGGCGATGAAAGCGCGGGGAGAGCCTGCTCACACAGCGCCGGGCGACGGCGGAGGCCAAATGCTCCTCGGCGATGCCGATCTCACCGGCCGCCCATCGCTGCCCCACCGAGCGCATGGACGGCAGGATGATGTCCAGATCCACTTCCGCCGGCGTGAACGACGACGCCAAGGCGTCCTCGATCAGCACCCAGGCTGCGGCAGGGTCTCCCGCGATGAGCAAGCGCTCGAACTCACCAGCCCAATCGGCTCGCTCCCGGGGCTCGGAAGCGGTGGTGCGGAAATCCTCGAGGTCGGCCTCGGTGACCACCCACGAGTTGCCCTCCTTGGATGCAACCAAACGGCCCAGACGAACGTACCGGTATGCGGTCATGTAGTGGACGCCGAGCTCGTCGGCGGCTTCTTGGAGAGTCATGTCGGGCACCGGGTTGGAGGTTATCGCTAAATCCCCTACGGAACCGGTATCACGATCGGACCACCACGGTCTCACCGGTGACGGCTTCCTTGCCGAGGACGATCAGGTCCTCGATTCGCTCGCGTAGCTCGGGCACGTGGGATACGACGACCACGAGTCGGCCATCGTCACCGACCAACTGCTCCATCCCGTCCATCGCCAGGTCGAGGGACTCGGCGTCCAGGGATCCGAACCCCTCATCGATGAAGAACGCCTCCAGCGAGCCGCCCTCCATCCCAACCATCGTCGCCAGGCCCAGGGCAAGCGACAGGGACGCTAGAAAGGTCTCGCCGCCGGAGAGCGTGTCGATGTCGAGTACCAGGCCCGCAGCCGAGAGGTGCCGCACCCGGAACTGGTTCTTGGCCGAATCCCAGGCGAACTCATAGCGTCCACGCGAGAGGTCCCGGAACCACTCCGAGGCCACTGCGGTGAGTTCCTGGCGTTTCTCATCCAGCAGGAACTGAGGGAACTTCCCCGGAGCCAAGTCGGCATGCAGTCGCTCGAGCGAGAGCGCGCGGGCGGAGGCGGCGGCGGCTCGCTCCAAGGCGCTCGCTCCCTCTGCGACCTGATCGGCGAGCAGGCCGGCTCTGGCCTTCGCCCCGGCGAGGGCATCCTTCGCCGCTGCGAACGCGAGCTCGAAGGCGGCGACGTCGTCGACATCGGCCGCCGCCAGCCGCTCCGCCCGATCCGTCTCGATCTCCCGGGCCTCGGACTCGGCCGCAGCCACGGCCGCCGTCGTATCGTCGAGCTGCTGGCCGATCTCCTTCCGAACGGCGATGAGCGCTGCCTCGGCCTTCGAGGGTTCAGCGGCGATCGCCGCCTCGATCCCGACGGTCGAGGCTGCCCGGGCATGTTCGGCGACGAGCTCATGGAAACCCGCCATCACGTCGGTGGACTCCAGTCCGCGCCGAGCCTCGGTCGCCCGGGCGTGGTTCTCGGCGGCCTTGTTCTTGGCTGCGCCGAGTTCGCGCCAACGCTGCTTGGCCGAGTCGAGTGCCTCGGCCGGGTCGCCATCGGATCCGAGCGCAGACAAGGCAGCGTCGACCGTGGCCCGTGCCTCTTCGGCGACGGACGTGGCTGCAGCAACCGCGGCCCGCTGCTTGCCGAGGTCGGCCGTCGCCCGGGCTGCAGCGGACTCGGCGACCGCCATCGCCATGGCTTCTGCCGAAAGCGAAGCCCCCGCCGAATCCGAGCGCTCTGCGGTGAGCCGGGCGGTCTCCCGGATCGCCTCGAAGTCGTCCCCGGCCGGGACCGAAGGAACTTCGGTGAGCTCACGGTCACAGACCGGGCAGGCGTCGCCCACGCCCAGCCCTTCGGAGAGGACGTGGGCTGCGTGCCTGGCTTCGGCCCCGGCGAGGGCCTCGGACGCAGCCACGGCCGCCTCCTCCGCCTCGGCCCGGGCAGTCCGGGCGTCCGCTTCCCGCTGGGTGATCGCCGCCAAGGATTCAGCAGCCTTCGTCGCGTGGTCGATCGCTGCCCTCTCCGACTCCGAAGCTGCGGCCAACTGGCCCTCGGCTCCAGTCGCGGTGGCGATGGCTGCCTCCAGGGCCCCGATGGCTCCCGGCAGGTCGTCGACCATGGCATCGTCCACGGCCGCCGATGCCCTCTCGAGCTGAGCCGTCGCCTCTTGCTCGGCGTCGACCGCGGCAGCGAGGAGCCGCTCATGGTCCAGCGCGTCGCGGATGGTCTTGCCCAGCACGGCATCGTTGGGAAGTGCGCTGGCCGATCGACCCAGACGATCGGCTCGTTCCTTCGCCTCGACGAGTCGGGACATCGTCGCCTGGAGTTGGTCCGCGAGCTCTTTCAGCGGCGCTTCGAGCGACGCGAGCCGTTCGAGGCGTTCCTCGGCGACGGCAACCGCCGATTCGGCGACGGCCAGTGCTTCGACCTTGGCCGTATGGGCCGATTCGGCCTCCTTGGCCGCCGCCAACTCGGCTTTCACCCCGTCGAGGAGCTCCTTCGTCCTCTTTCGCATCTCCTCGATCACGCCGAATCCGAAGAGCCCGGTGAGCACCCTCGCCCCATCGGACGGGGTGGCGGTGAGCATGGCCATGAACTGGTTCTGGGCGAGCAGGATCGAGCGGCTGAATGACTCGTAGCCGAGGCCGGTCGCCTCGGTCACCCAAGCGTTGATCTCCGCTGCCTTGTCGGTGATGGTCTCGAGCTTCGTACCGTCCACCTCGTTCCATCGCTCGAGCGATTGGGCGGAGGTCTTCCCGAGTCGCCTGGCGATCCGGAGGCAGTCGTCACCGACGGTGAACCAGAGCTCGACCTGGGCGACGTCGGAGCGACCGTTCACCAGTTTCGAGACTGCTTTGCCGACCGAAGGCGTCCGACCGTATAGGGCAAAGGCCAGCGCATCGAGGATCGAGGACTTGCCCGAGCCGGTCGGTCCCACGACGCCGACCAAGCCACGCTCGGAGAAGTCGAACTCGGATCGTTCCCGATGGGAGCGGAAACCCTCCATCGTCAGTCGGAGCGGCCTCACCGCTCGACCTCGCCCTGGATCTCGGAGAAGACGTCCACCGCCCCGTCCGGAGGGGCACCCTGCACCGCTCGGAGGTAGTCCTCGTAGAGCTCGGGGAGCGGTCGACCGGAGACGACGCGGCCCTCCTCGGCTTCTTCGACCGGGTAGTCGGCCGCGAGTTTGACGGCCAAGGGGAAGCGCCGCTGCCACTCGTCGACGGTGGCAGCGAGGGGCGGGCCGTTGGTCTCGACGGTCAGGTCGAGCCACACGTCGTCGAGGTCGTCCCGGGCCACCAACTGGTCCCAGGTGCCCGAGACCCGCACGAGGGGACGACCGGCGGCGAGCGGGATCGACTCGGCCACGGCAGGTCGGTTCGGGTGCGCTTCGACGACTACGACCCGCTTCTCCTCCCCTGCCTCGCCGAAGTCACACTGGAGCAAGGACCCGGCGTACTCCCCTGCCGGGGCACCCGGGACGCGTTGCGGTGCGTGGATGTGCCCGAGCGCGAAGTAGGAGAAGTCGAAGTTCACGGCAGCGGGGGTGACCATGAAGGCATCTCCGATATCCATCGGTTTCATGCCGGTGGGCCCGTGACCGGTCCCGACGCTCGCCCCGACGACCATGAAGTGCGAGACGAGGACACTGACGGCATCCTCCCCCTGCACGTGGGTCGCATGCGCTCCGACGATGGCCTTCATCTTGTCGGCCAGGTGTCCGTAGCCCTCGCCGACCGGACCCATGAAGTCGACCACGGCGCCGGGACGCACCCAGGGGACGCACGAGGCGAGGACGCGTCCCCCCTTCGTCTCGAGGTCGAGACAGCCGCCATCACCGGGGGCGAGCAGGTCACCGACCAGGTGGATGCCGAGCGGTTCGAGCACCGGGGCGAGGGCGGCGAACAGCTTCGGGCTGTCGTGGTTGCCCGCCACGACCACCACCGGACGGCTACCACCGCCGGTCAGCCGGACCAGCGCGGAGAGTGCCAGCCGGATCGCCTCCGGCGGCGGCATGGCGCGGTCGAAGACGTCGCCGGAGTGGACAACGACGTCGACGTCGCGATCGTCCGCGATCGAGACGATCTCGTCGATGACGGCTTCGTACTCGGGGGTCCGGTCCCGTCGATGGAGTGCCTTGGCGAGGTGCCAGTCCGAGGTGTGGAGGATCCGCATCTAGACGACGTCGAAAGGATCCGGGTCGTCGGTGTGGTCGACTTCCTCGGCCCGCGTCGCCCACGGCGGGAACGGGAAGTTGACCACGAGCGGGACCGGGATGGCCGGCTGGCTCACCACCATGGTTCCTGGTTTGAGGAGTCGGGCCCGAGCCCTCGTGGAGGGAAGCATCCAGCCGTACTCGGACCGCTCCGCCTCTGCTGCGTCGAGTCGGCCGGCAACCCTGATGGCTGCATTCTCCATGACCTCCTGGGCCACCCGGCTGGCGCTCTGCTGGGCACCAACCAGGAGCACGCCGAGCGAGCGTCCCCGCTGGGCGATGTCGATCAGCATCTCCTTGAGGGGCGAGCTGCCCTCCCGAGGGGCGTACTTGTTGAGCTCGTCGAGCACGACGACCGAGAGCGGCAGGCGCTGGCCGCTCTCCTCCTTCTCGTCGAAGACCTCCTGCAGGAGGGCACCGACCACGAAGCGCTGGGCCAGGTCGTGGAGGTTCTGGATGGCGACGACGGAGACCTGGGCCCTCTGGCGGTCGATGCGAATGGACTCACCTGCCGCAATGAGGTGCCCGAGGCGGGTCTGGGCGGCGTAGAGGCGTCGGACGAACGCCGCGACCGTCCCCGACTGCACCCGACCGGTCCAGGCGAGGTCTGGATCCGAGCCGTCGCCGGGGTCGAGGAGCCGTTCGAGGACGGAGACGAGGTCGGAGAAATCCCGGATGATGAGCTCGTCGGCAGCGACGTTGGAGACGGCCTCCCGATGCCCGCCGGGGCCGGGCTGGCGCAGGACGACCGCGCCGGGCTCCCCGGCGATGTCCGCCGCCCAACGGCGCAGCTGTGACCGGACCCGCTCCTCGACGAACGAGAGCTGGTTGCGGGTGTCCGAGGCGTCCGTGAACAGGAAGCGGAGCAGACCCTCGTCGACGAACTCCCGTGGCGTCCATCGGAACGGGTTGATGTCGGTCATCCGTCCCGAGGCATCCGGGGTGACGACACCGCCGCCACCTTGGCGAGCGGGTGCCCAGAACCCGACCGAGGGGAAGGGGCCCGGCTCGACCCCGAGGGCGTCCCAGACGGCCCGATCGGACTCGTCGAAGAGGGCGTTCGGCTTGTCGAGCCAGAGCAGGTCCTCCCCCTTCACGTTGAACACGAGGACCCGCAGGTTGTTGGCACCTTCGCCGACGATCTCGGGACGGCCGGTGAGGAGGCGGAGGAAGAACAAGGCGAACGAGGTCTTCGTGGCCACGCCGGAGATGCCCGAGATGGACATGTGGCCGCCCTTTCGCCCGTCGAAGAAGTCGAGGTCGACGAAGACCGGCTCGCCGTCCCGACCCACTCCCACCGGCAACGGGCGACGCATGTCGTCGGCGTACAGGGCCTTGTCGCGGGCATCGCCCGTGGCTCGAGAGACCGAGACGCCGGGGTTCGGCGACACCCAGACCTCCGGGTCCACTCGAGTGATGGCCACCTCGGCCGTGCGGACCGTCTCGGCGGGGAGCGTGCCCTCCTCGGCGATCCGACGGGTGTCGGTGGCGAAGGAGGCGCCCTCGTACTCGGCTTCGGCCTCGGTGACGATCCCGTAGGTGTCGACTTCGCCGAAGCCCGGGACCTCGATCGGGACGACGACCAGGTCGTCGAGCTGCAGGTAGGCGTCGTCGTCGATCAGAACCTGGAACTCCCGCGTCGAGGAACGCTGAGTGCCGAGGACCCGTCCGACCCGATCCGTCATGCGACCGCTCCCAGGGCGACGGAGGCCGAGCGCAGCGAGCGAAGGACCAGGGCCTGGTCCCCCAACTCCCGGCGCAGGGCACGCTCGAGGGCACCGATCGGGACCAGGTTCTGCGGTGCCCGTGCGTCGGTGTGGGCGGGGGCGGCGACCCCGGGCAGCAGGACGGCACTGCGATCCGCCAACAGCCGGGCCTGCTCCAGGCCCACGGCCGCCGCGACCTCGGCTCGGACGATGCCGTACCAGCCATGGCCTTCCGGGCCGACGGCGAGCCGCTGATACCAGGAGTAGCGGGCGAACGACCCGGACGCGCCCAGAAGGAAGAGCGGGGTGCGGGTCCCGGGGGTGAGCGCGCGGATGGTGCCGGCTTCGGGGCCCGTCAGGTAGGCGACCCGGTGGGTCTTTATGTACCCGACCACATCCCGTGGGCGGGTGTCGTTGACCGGCCCGTCGGCAATGACGAAGGCACCGGAGTCGGCGAGCCCGGCGGTGAGGCGCGCCTCCGCCGTGCGCATGGAGCCGTGGAAGAGGGTGACCAGCTCCGCCGGGTCGATACCGGCGACCGAGGCGGCTCGGTAGGTCATGGGCGGGGCCACGATCTCGATGGCGTGCCCACCGCCGGAGACAGCCAGCCGATCGATCCGGGCGTGCTCGACGGACGATGATCGCCCGACGCGGTCCCACCGCACGGCCCCGACGGCATGCGAGCCGCAGATGCCCGAGATGGGCATGCCCTCCCCATCGTCGATCGTGAGCCGGGCGTCGACCCGTCGGATGCCATCGACGAACCAGACCTCATCGATGCCATCGTCCTCTCCGGGTATGGGGGCCCAGGCCGCCGTCTCGACGGTGGTATCGACCTCCGACTCGCTCGGCGCCAAGCCCTCGTCGGGCGCGACGGGACTCCCGTAGCTGGGATCCCAGCCCTCTACGTGGACGCGGGGGGACGATTCGGGCATCTGGCGGCGACTGTACCGGTGGGGTGTGACGGATTCGTTCCTTGGGGCACGTTGCGTACGATGCCCCCGTGACCACCGTGCTCATCGTCGAGGACTCATCCCTGCTCAGAGCGGGCATCTCGGCGTTGTTGACCGAGGGCGGCGTCGAAGTCGTCGCCGAGCTCCCGGACGCGACCGGCCTCCTCGACGCCGTCGCCGCGTACGGACCGGACGTCGTGGTCACGGACGTCCGGATGCCGCCGACGCACACCAACGAGGGGCTCGTCGCCGCGGTTCGCCTCCGCGAACGTCATCCAGAGGTCGGCGTGCTGGTGCTCAGCCAGTACGTCGAGCCGAAGTACGCAGTCCGCCTCCTCGAAGGTGAGGGCGCCGGCGTCGGCTACCTGCTCAAGGAGCGGGTGGCGAATGGAGCGGCCCTCATCGACGCGGTCTGCCGGACGGCATCGGGCGAATCCGTCATCGATCCCGAGGTGGTCAGCCGGCTGCTGGGACGCACCCGGGCCAGTAACGCCGTCGAGGACCTCACCCCCCGGGAGTTGGACGTCCTCAAGCTCATGGCAGAGGGTGGGTCCAACGCCGACATCGGTGGCCAACTCTTCTTGGCCCAGAAGACCGTGGAGCACCACGTCCGCAGCATCTTCCTGAAGCTCGGGCTCTCACAGGTCGACGGGAATCGCCGGGTACTCGCCGTCCTCACCTTCCTGCGAGGCGCCTGACGAACAAGAGGAGCCGGACGTACGTCCGGCTCCTCTTCCCCTGAAGCATCCCCCTCGGGCCAACTCCCATGGCCCAGCGGAAGCTCCCCATGATCATGTCGCATCAACCGCCCGGGGTCATGGGGGCTGCCACCGAACGTGGTCTCAGGGTTATCCCTGGCGATCGCGGATCGCCGTGAGTCGGAGAATCCGCCCGTCCTGGCCGGAGGCGAGCAGCTCTCCGTCCGGTCCCGCAACGATGAGTGACGGGCCCGAAAGCCGCTCGACGTCCCACTCGACGACGGTCGCCGGTGCCCCCAACGGTGCCCGGACGTCGACCGAACGCAGGTAGCCACCGCAGTAGTCGGTGAACACGTAGTGCCCCCACAGCTCCGGGATGAGGGCACCGGCGTAGGCCTCCCCACCCGAGATCGAGCAGGTCCCGCCATCGCCGTGGGCCACCTCCAGTTGGGCCATCTGGATCCCCGGGTCGTCGCACGGTGTCCGGGAGAAGCAGTGACGACCCTCCTGGATCGGCCAGCCGAGGTTCTGGCCGGCGGCCGAGGCGGGGAGCACGGTGACCTCCTCCCAGGCGTTCTGCCCGACGTCGGCCACGATGAGCTGCGGTTCGCCGGAAACGGTCTCCTCGCCCGTGGTGAAGGAGATCCGCCACGGGTTCCGAACGCCGTAGGCCCACATCGACGGCACCGGCCCGTCGATGAACGGGTTCCCGGCAGCCGGTACTGCCGCCCCCTCGGTCGAGACGTCGAACCGGTGGATGGCACCCAGCGGGGTGTCGAGGCTCTGCCCGTTGCCGAACCGGTCATTGGCGCCGCCGCCATCGCCGAGCGCGAGGTAGAGCATGCCGTCCGGCCCGAACTCGATCGAGCCGCCGTTGTGGTTGCCGGCCGGTTGCCCGGTACGGAAGAGCTCCACCGGCGCCGTCCCATCGGGCATCGCCAGCTCCCCGAGGATCGTGTCGCCGCCTTCTGCGGTGAAGTGGACGAACAAACGAGACCCGTCCGGGTGGAGGGCCAGGTCGAGCAGCCCCTGCTCCCCGCTGTTGCGCACCAGGGCCGTGAGATCGAAAAGGACCGCGGTACTGCCATCCATCCCCAGCCGGCGGACCAGGCCGTCCTTGGTGGCTACGAGCATCTCGTTCCCGATGGGCTCGATACCGGTGACGAACCCTCCCAACGATGCCACCTCTTCCCATGCCAGTCCCGTCAGCTCCGGGAGCGTCGTCGTGGTCGCCGGCGGTGGTGCCTCGGTCGTCGTCGTGTCGGCGAAGGTCGTCGAGGTTTCCGTCGCGAACGTCGTCGTCGTGGGCCCGGCCGCCGGCTGGGCGTCGGTCGTCGACGAGGCCGACTCGGAGCACGCAACGAGCAGGATGACGAACGAGACCAGCACGAGAAGAAGCCGCATGCCCATAGGCTATGCCCGCATGCTCGCCCTGAAGAAACCGACACCCGCCCGACTCGACCAGAACATGGCCGCACTCGGGGAGCTTGCCCTGACCCCTGGCAAGCGAGGCAGGCGCGGCTCGATCGATGAGGCGATCGGCTGGGGCCTGAAGCGATTCGAGCGGGCCACCCACGCCTTGAAGCGTCTGGAGCAGTTCAACGTTCCCGGCACGCACATCACGCCGCAGATCAGGGCGACAGAGGGTGCCCGGACGATGGTCGTGGGCCGACGCCTCGGGCTCTGGACCGTGGGGCCGATGGCGGTGACCTCGGTCACGGAGTCCGAGACGACGCTGACGATCGAGGTAACGACCCTCGAGGGGCATCCCCTGGCAGGCACGGAGCGATTCGAGTTGGAGCGCCAACCCAACGGAATCGTACGACTCAGGATCCACGCCACGTCGACCCCCACCGCCTGGTGGGCTCGGCTCGGCCTCCCGGTGGTCCGCTGGATGCAGCGGTCCTACCGCAAGGACGCCCTCGACCACATGCGTCAGGTCACCGGTCGTCCCTCGATCGACCGTTGAAGGTCGGTACCCGGGCGACCGGCGATACCAGCTCGCGGTCGACGTCCTAGTACTCGGCGGCCACCATCAGCTCCTCACACGGGAAGAGCGTCGTGACGAGGGGACCCTCGTCGGTGATCACCATCATCTCCTCGATCCGCGCCGCCGACCGGCCATCACCGGCTGGCGCATAGGTCTCCAACGCGAGGTACATCCCTGCCTGGAGCTCGATCGGGTCGTCGAGTGAGTTCAGCCTCGAGATGATCGGGCGCTCGTGCAGCCCGACGCCCACGCCGTGCCCGAACTGGAGCCCGAAGGCGTCCATCTCGTCCTGGAATCCGAACTCATGTGCCTCGGGCCACACCCTGGCCAGCATGTCGGTGGTGTTCCCCGGCCGACAGAGGTCGATGGCGGCGTCCATCCACTCGCGAGCCTGTTTGAAGGCATCCCTGTGTGCCTGGGTCGCCCGTCCCACGGCGAACGTCCGGTAATAGCAGGTGCGGTAGCCGTTGTAGGCATGGATGATGTCGAAATATGCCTGGTCGCCCGGCCGGATGATCCGGTCGGAGAAGACGTGGGGATGGGGCGAGCACCGCTCGCCGGCTATGGAGTTGATCGCCTCGACGAACTCCGATCCCTTCTCGAAGAGGTATGAGTGCGCCATTGCCACGACCTCGGACTCCTTGATCCCCGGGCGCAGCGTCTCGAAGATCTCGTGGTACAGGCCATCGACCATCGCCGAGGCCTGGGTCAGCAGCATGATCTCGTCGGAGCTCTTGATCTCTCGCGCCAACATCATGGCCTGCTGGCCGTCGACGACGTCCAACCCTTCCTTCTGGAGGGCCAGGAACACGCCCGTCTCGGCCATGTCGACTCCCAGCGGCTCACTGTCGAGGCCCGCTTCGCGGAGCGTGGCGGCGATCTCCTTGGCAGCCCGCTCGTGAAGGCCGGTCTCGGGGCCGATCGCACCCTGGAGGCCCGTGTTGCCCCCGATCGAGTTCTCCTCGTCGTAGAGGCTGGGGAGTTGGAGGCGATGGGCCTTGGCAGCCGATCCGAAGTCCCACACCTTCGGTCGGCCGTTCCGGGTCACCAGAGCCCATCGCTCGCCCTTGTTGAAGGCCCAGTAGCCGATCGTCGTGCTCGTCGCATATCGGATGTTGGACGTCTCGAAGAGCAGTACGGCACCGAGGCCGTGGGTCTCGAGCTGCTCGCGGACACGCTCGAGCCGGTACGACCGGAGCCGATTGATGTCGACACGGTCCTCCCAGTCGACCGTCATCGTGCCGGGTGCCGGGGTCGTTGCGACCGGGAAGTCGTCCATCGGTGTCTCCTCTGCTCGTGTCTCGAGGGCGGCGCACTTCGACCCTATCCGGCTCCCGATCGCCTTGCAAGCGATTGCATCGTCGGCTTCAATACCCGGGGGGCGCAAGGGAGTCCCGCCAATCGCGAACGTTGGAAGTAGGACCCATGACCGACACGGGCGGACAGCGAAGAAACGCGACGCTCGCCGACATCGCCGCCGAGCTCGACCTGCATCCCTCGACCGTCAGCCGGGCCCTCGATCCAGCCAAGGCCGCCATGGTCAAGGCCCCGACGCGGCGACGCATCGTCGAAACCGCCGACCGGCTGGGATACCGACCCAACCTGGCCGCCAAGGGCCTCAAAGAGGGCCGCACGGCGACGATCGCCGTCATTGCGGCCGACCTCGGGAACCCCTGGGTGACGCCGATAATCCATGGGCTCACGAGCCGCATGACCTCATCGGGCTCCGTCCCCGTGATAGCCGAGACAGGTGATGACTCCTCGACCCTCGCCGCCTTGCTCGATCACATGGTGGCTCGCCGCGTGGACGCCATCGTGGTCCTGGCAGCCCGGCGCGCCGACCGTGAGATCATCGAGGCGACCAGCCGGCTCGTCCCGACGGTGGTCGCCGCCCGCCCCCTCGAGGACATAGGCGTTCCGGTCGTCCGGGAGCGCTCTCGTCTGGGCGGGCGTCTCTTGGCCGAGCACTTCGCCGAGTTGGGCCACCGACGGGTGGCCCAACTACGAGGACCCGAGGAAGTCCTCAACTTCCCCAACCGCGCCGAGGGCTTCTCTGCCAGGGCCTCTGAGATGGGACTCGAAGAGGCCACACCCCGGCTCGTAGCGGCTCGGCCGACGATCGACGAAGGATCTCGGCTCATGGACGAGCTGCTCGACCGCGGTCCTCTTCCAACGGCGGTCTTCGCCCACAATGACCTCCTGGCAGTCGGCGCCGTGGCCGCGCTGCGCCGACGCGCCCAGTCGGTACCGGACGACGTCTCGGTTGCCGGCTACAACGACATGCCCCTCACCGAGCACCTCGACCCTGCCCTCACCACAGTCCGCTTCCCCGGCTGGCAGGTCGGCCACGAAGCCGCGACGGTCGCCCTCTCCCTCGCGGCTGGTGAGCCCCGCTTCGGTGATGTCGCCCTCGACCCTGAATTCGTGCCCCGTCGGAGCACCGCACCGCCTCGCGAATAGACCGATCAACCCGGATTCAATCGCTTGCATTTGTGGGGTCTGTTCGATAGGGTCAGCCATCCGAGCGGTTGCCCCGCCGAGACGCCGAATCGGAGATGGACGACGCCATGAATCCCCTTGAGCGACTGCGGGCCAGGCGTGCGGCCGAGGACGCCGGAGAGGATCCCAGCATGACCACCCCCGAGGCCGCGATGGGCCGCATGGACAAGCCATATGGCGCCCACGACCCGACGCTTCCACCTCCCGTCGACAGCACCCTCGACCAGGCGCCGATCCCCCTCGAGCATCGTCTTCGAATGTACGAGCTCCAACAAGAGATCCGACAGGTCGAGACCCAGCTGCATCGACTGTTCGTGATGGGCCTCGTCCAGGGGACCAGCCACCTATACACCGGCATGGAGGCGACTGCAGCAGCCTTCGGGACACTCCTCCGGTCGGACGACTACTCGTTCGCCACCTATCGCGGTCACGGCCACACGCTGGCCCGTGGCGCCTCGATGAAGGGCCTCATCGGGGAGATGCTGGGGCGCGAGTCGGGACTCCTCGGCGGCAAGGGCGGGTCAATGCACCTGACGAGTGTGGAGCACGGGATGCTCGGGAGCTACGCGATCATCGGTGCCCACCTCTGCATCGCCAACGGCGCCGCGTGGTCGGCGAGGTATCGCGGGACCGACCAGGTCGCCGTGGCCTTCTTCGGAGACGGGACCACCAACATCGGCGCCTTCCACGAGGCCCTCAACTTCGCCGCCGTGTACGACCTCCCCGTCGTCTTCGTGTGCGAGAACAACCTCTACATGGAGTACACCCCGATCGGCCAGATCACGGCTGTGGAGCACCCAGCAGCCGACAGGGCCCCGGCCTACGGTCTGGAGTCGATCGTGGTCGACGGCAACGACGCCGATGCCGTATACCTCACGGCTCGGGACGCCTTGGAGAAGGCCCGCTCCGGTGGTGGCCCGTCCCTGATAGAGACGCTCACCTACCGACACGGCGGGCACTCGCGAGCCGACCCCGGGACGTACCGACCCTCGGCGGAGGTCGAAGCGTGGAAGGATCGCGACCCGATCCCTCTCTACCACCAGCGACTGCTCCGTATCGGCGTCGACGAGTCGACCCTGACCGGGATCCAGACCTCTGTGGCCGAGCGAGTCGACGAAGCGACCGAAGACGCCAAGGCTGCGGCCAAACCGGATCCCTCGGTCATTTTCACCGACGTCTACGCGGACGGGGGGTACCAATGGCGGAACTGAGCTATCGGGAGGCGGTCGCCCGGGGCATCGCCCAGGAGATGGACCGCGACGAGCGGGTCTTCCTCATCGGCGAGGACGTGGCGGGCGCCGGTGGTGTCTTCAAGACGACCGTCGGATTGTTGGACAGGTTCGGTCCCCGGCGCGTGGTTGACACACCGATCTCCGAGCAGGCGATCCTGGGAGCGGCCATGGGCGCGGCCATGACCGGTCTGCGGCCCATCGCCGAGATCATGTTCAGCGACTTCTTCGCCGTTGCGTGGGACATCGTCGTCAACGAGATTGCCAAGGCCCGCTACATGACCAACGGTCAGGTCGAGGTCCCGCTCGTGATCCGATCGGCAAACGGGGGTGGGGCTCGCTTCGGTGCCCAGCACTCTCAGAGCGTCGAGAACTGGGCCATGGCGGTACCCGGTCTGAAGGTCGTCGCTCCGAGCACGCCGGCCGACGTCGTGGGACTGTTGGCGGCCTCGGTCCGTGATCCCGACCCGGTGCTCTTCTTCGAACACAAGTCGCTCTATGCGAGCAAGGCCGAAGTCCCAGACGGGGAGATCCTCGACGAGCTCGGTACGGCAAAGATCGTCCGTCCGGGCGCCGACCTCACCATCGTCGCCCTGGCGCTCATGGTGCCCCGCGCCCTGGAAGCGGCAGAGATCCTGGCCGGCGAGGGCATCGACGCCGAGGTCATCGACGTCAGGTCACTCATCCCACTCGATACCGCGACGATCCTCGGCTCGGTGGAAAAGACCAGCCGGCTCTTCACCGTCGAGGAGAACCCGAGGGTCCTCGGGTGGGGTGCGGAGATCGTGTCGATCGCCGTCGACGAAGCCTTCTGGCACCTCGACGCACCAATCGTTCGCATCACCACCCCGCATGTCCCGCTCCCGTCATCGGGTGGCCTCGAGGATGAGACCATCCCATCGGTCGAGCGGATCGTCGCCGAAGTCAAGAAGGGCCTCGTCTGAACCACCCGCCCGAGCCACGGCGCAGGGGTCAGGTGGACTGACTCACATGGACCGCCATGACGTCGCCGTCATCGGAGCGGGAATCGTGGGCGTGGCCGCGGCTCGGGCCCTCTTGGATCGACGACCCGATCTCGATGTCGTCGTTCTCGACAAGGAATCGGACGTCGGTACCCACCAGACCGGTCACAACAGCGGTGTCGTCCACTCCGGGCTGTACTACCGGCCCGGCACCTTGAAGGCTCGGCTCTGCGTGGCAGGGCGCCGCCGCCTCCTCGACTTCTGCGACCAAGCGGGCGTCCCGGTCGGTCGGCATGGGAAGATCGTCACGGCCACGCGGGCGGACCAGCTGCCGGCCCTCGAGGAACTGCACCGACGCGCACGAGCCAATGGGCTGACCGGTGTAGAACGCCTCGGAGCGGGCGGGATTCGCGACCACGAGCCACACGCCACGGGCGTCGCAGCGTTGTGGGTGCCGGAGACGAGCGTCGTCGACTATGGACTGGTCGCAAGGGAGTTGGCGCGGCCCCTGGAGCTGGTCACCGATTTCCTCGTCGACAGTATCCGCACCGATACCGACGGATTCACCATCACCGCCGGTGAGCGTGCCGTTCGAGCGACCCGACTCGTCAACTGCGCCGGCCTCCAGTCGGATCGCGTCGCGGCGCTCGCCGGGGTTCAGGCGGACCTGCGGATCATCCCGTTCCGCGGCGAGTACTTCGCCCTGAGGGAAGCAGCCACCCACCTCGTTGCTGGCATGATCTACCCGGTGCCGGACCCCCGCTTCCCGTTCCTCGGGGTCCACTTCACGAGACGGATCGACGACAGCGTCGAGGTTGGCCCGAACGCCGTGCTGGCGCTGGGACGCGAGCACTACCGCGGCACCCGTCCGTCGCCCCGAGACCTTGCTGCGACCATCGGGTGGCCCGGCTTCTGGCGCATCGTGGGCCGCTACTGGCGCACCGGAACCGAAGAGCTGTGGCACTCGGCCTGGCCCTCTTCGTACGCCAGGACCGCGCAGGCCCTGGTGCCTGATCTCGGCCCCGAAGACCTCATACGGGCAGGGGCCGGGGTCCGGGCCCAAGCCGTCGCCCGGGACGGAGAGCTGCTCGACGACTTCGCCGTCGTCGAGCATGGCCGGGCGGTGCATGTCCTGAACGCCCCGTCGCCCGCCGCGACCTCAAGCTTGGCCATCGGCGACCACATCGCCCAACGGGTACTCGCCTGATCCGGTCAGATCTTCGGGGGGCGGAAGCCGGACTTCTGGATGACGAAGTCCCGCGACTCGCTCACCATTCGCTTCACCGCCTCCCAGTCGACATGGGTCAGTTCGCCGTCCCGCTTCAGCACGTGACCGGCAACGAGGACGGTGTCGACGTTGCTGGTGTCCATGCTGGTGACCACGGCCGTGGCCGGGTCGTTCAGCGGCATCACGTTCAACCGATCGGTCCGAAGGAGGACGAGGTCGGCCTGCTTCCCCGGCGTCAGCGAGCCCGTGCGATCAGCCAACCCGTTGGCACGCGCTCCCTCGATCGTGGCCATCGCGAGCACGTCGCGTGCCCCCAGGGGCTGCTTGCCGTCGCGGAATGCGATCACCCGCTGGAGAGCGAGCACGGAGCGCATCTGGTTGAACATGTCGGAGGGGACGTTGGTTTCCACATCAACGCTGAGGCTCGGCACCAGACCCCTGTCCAGGAACTTCTGGATCGGCGGCATGCCGTGTCCCATCATCATCTCGACCGGTGAGGCCAGGCTGACGGTGCCGCCCGTGTCGACGATCATCTGGATCTCGGTATCGCTCAGTGTCGTGCAGTGGATGTACGTCGTATCGGGACCGAGTAGGCCGGCTTCGCCCATCTCCTGCACCTTGCGATCCATGCCGTAGGAACCGACCCCGACGTGAGCGGTGATGCGAGCTCCGGCCTCGCGGGCGAGCTTCCAGTGGTCCCGTGACACCTCGAAGTCGGTGAACTCGGGACCGGGCGCGGCGAGCGCCAGCGTGAGGCGTTGGTCACTCGTCGAGAAGTGCTCGGTAGCCGCCCGCACGAACCAGCTCGGCTGGCGCTCCTCCCATTTGCCCCACCAGGGGAAACCGTACGCAAAGACCGCTCGCATGCCGGAGTCGTCCAGCGCCTGGACGATCGCGTCGGTGTGTTCGGGGGAGCCTTGGATGTGGGACCAGTCGAGCAGGGTCGTCACCCCGGCATCAAGGGCTCCCAGGGCCGACACCAGGTCTCCGGCGTAGACATCCTGCGGCCTGAAGGCCGGGGCCAGCTTGTGGAGGACGTGGGAGATGTAGCTCGTGCGGCCCTCGAGCGGCACGTCGGTGCCGATGTTGCGGAGCACGCCTTCCCAGATGTGTCGGTGCGTGTCGACGAAGCCGGGCATGACGATCATGCCGCCGGCGTCGATCACCTCCGCGTTCTCCACCCGGAGGCCGGGGCCGACCTCCACGATCCGATCGCCCTCGATGAGGACGTCGCCGGTCGCGAGATCCCCGATGTTCGGATCGATCGACAGCACCGTGCCGCCCTGAACGAGGATCCGGCCCGAAGGCACGACGTTGAAGTCGGTGCTGCTGGGATAGACATCCGGAAGCTCGGCGACCTCATCGACCCGAGAACCCTGGACAAGCCGCCTCGCCCGCCGGAAGTTGCGCTTCACGAGTTCCTTGAGGTCCCCGACCTGGAAGAGGACGATGCCGATGAGGACGAGCAGTCCGACGATCATCGTGCCGTCGCTCGGCGACAGCCCGAGGAACGGGAGAACGGAGATGATCAGCGCGACCAACAGCGAGGCGACGAGGGAGCCTACGAACGTGGCCCGCCCGCCGGCCAGCGATGCGCCACCCAAGACGGCGGCAGTGATGCTGTTGAGGGCGAAGGAGGACCCGATCTGGGCGTTGCCGATCGGCGAGCGCGCCATCACGAAGAACGACGCGACGGCCCCGAGCATGCCGGCGATGAGCAATGCCCGAACCCGGATCCATATCGTCGAGATACCGGCTCGCTTGGCGGCCCGGTCATCGAACCCGACCGCTCGGACCTGCAGTCCCGACCCAGAGGCGTGCAACCAGAGATCCATGAGTGCCGCCGCCACGACGATGACGACGAAGGCGTAGGGAACAGGACCGACACCGGCGGTCAGAAAGGCGACGATGTCGCCGCTGATGATGCCTTGGGCCGTCGGCCGCAGCGAGAGCGAGATCCCGTCGAGGATGCTGAGCGTGGCAAGCGTGGCGATGATCGAGGGGATCTTCAGGCCTCGGATCAACCCTGCATTGACGCTCCCCAACGCGAGTCCCGCAACGAGGATCACGCCCAGACCGAGGAAGATCTCCGTGGTCGACGCCTCCGGGCCTATGAGGAACGACGCGACCACCACCCCGAAGCTGATCATCGCGCCGACGGACAGGTCGAGGTAGCCGACGAGGATTGCGTGGGTCTGGGCGTAGGCGGCCACGGCCAGCGGCATGGCGAGCAGCAGGATGTTGTAGAGATTCGACTCGTTGAGGAAGCCCTCGAACCGAGAGCTGGTGTACCAGAGCAGGCCGACGATCAACAGGGCCTGGAGGGCGACCGGCATCCAGAGCCGGACGCGAACGATCTTGCGCCACTTCTCCTTGTCGCGGGCGTCCCGAAGGAGATTGCGAAAGAGCCGACGCGCCTCGTCGGTGCGTGTCGTGGAGATGGGTTCGCTCATGCGGACTCTCCAACGGACGCCGCCTTGGGCATCGCCACCCCAAGAGGCGACCGCGCCTCCTTGGACAGGCCGGGGCCCCTGACTATCGCCTCCACGATCCGGACCTCGTCCAGCTCGTCGCCGGGGATCTCTTCGACGATCGTCCCACGGGACATGACGAACACCCGATCACAGAGTCCCGAGAGCTCGATCGGGTCGCTCGACTTGACGAGGATGCCGGCACCTTCGGACGTGCGTGAACGGAGGGCCTTGTAGATGTCGAATCGGGAGCCGACGTCGACGCCTTGGGTCGGCTCGTAGGCAAGGATCACCGACGGCTCCCGCAGGAACGTCCGGGCGACGACCACCTTCTGCTGGTTGCCGCCCGAGAGGAACTCGACCGGCTGGTCGAGCGAGGGGGTGCGGATCTCGAGCTCTTCAACGAGGCTGTCGACCTCCTCACGCTCCTTGCCCCGCTTCAGGAAGCCCGCAGACGTGAAGCGCCCCAACGACTGGATCGTCGCATTGACCCGAACGCCGAGGACTCCCATGAGCGCCTCTCCCTTGCGGTCACCCGGCAGCAACATGATCCCGGCGCCCACGGCTTCGTGGGTGGAGACGAGGTTGAGCTCCTCCCCCTCGCAAACGACCCTTCCGGCCCTCGGGGGGGTACGTCCGGCGAGCGTGTCGAACAGCTGGGGCTGTCCATTGCCTTCCGCCCCGGCGATGCCGACGATCTCCCCAGCCTGCAGCGTGAAGCTGACCGGCCCGAACGACTGCCCCTGGAGACCGTCGACGATGAGCACTTCCCCCGTCTCCGGCGATGGCGGCTCCGCTGGTGGAAACGCCGCCTCGAATGGCCGTCCGACGATGTGCTCGACGAGCTGTGACTCGGAGGTCGTGGCCGCCTCGAACGTGCCTTGGTACTCACCGTCCCGGAGAACGGTGACCCGGTCGGCAACCTCGAGCACCTCGGGAAGCCGGTGGCTGACGTAGACCACGCCCACGCCCGCCTTCTTGCAGGCAGCCACGGTGCGGTGCAGTGCGTCCACCTCGTCGGGGCCGAGAGCCGTGGTCGGCTCGTCGAGCAGGAGCACCTTGGGATTGGTGACCAGGGCCTTGGCCACCTCGAAGAGCTGCCGCTCGGCCATGGTGAGCATGCCGGCCGGGGCGTCCGGGAAGAGCTCGAGGTCGAGGTCGAAGTCGGCGAGAAGGCGTCGGGCCCACTTCTTGCGCCTCCAGAACGGTGGACGTTGGTCGGTCGGCGCGGCGAAGAAGAGGTTGTTCTTGACCGGCTCGGCCCCGACGGACGAACCATCCTGATAGGCCATCGAGAGCCCGAGCTTGCGGGCCTGGGCCGGTGAATCACGCCTGAGTGGGACTCCTCCGATCATCACCGAGCCACGGTCCGGGTCGACGAACCCCGAAGCGACCCCGAGGAGTGTCGATTTCCCCGAACCGTTCTCTCCGACGAGGGCGTGCACCTCTCCGGCACGGCACTGGAAGCTGACATCCGTCAGCGCCCGTACCGTCCCGAATTGGCGGGACACGCCTTCCATCTCGAGTACGAGTTCTTGGGTCATCGACACTCCTACTGGGTCACTCGTGGATCGGCTCAGCCGCCGTACATCACCTCGAGGACGGCATTGGGTACGAGCGACGTGCCCGAGACAACCGCGTTCACCCGATCAGGGTCACAGTCGTCGGCCGTCACCTGCCGCATCACGTGCGGCACGACCACCTGGCCGGGTACCTCGGCGCCCTGGAGGGCCAACATCGCCGCAGTGACGGCCGTCCGGGACTGGAAGTTCCCTCCGGCCGAGTAGAAGATGTTGTACGTCGGCTCACCACGCTCGGCCCAGTCGCAGAAGAGCGTCTGCTCGTCGGTGCGAAGGGCGATGGTCAGGTTCTCCACCGGGATGCCGAGCTCGTCGTAGGCCTGGAGGGCCGTGAAGAGCCCGTCGGAGTACTCGTAGGCCCAACCGCGGACTTCCGGGTTGGTGGTGAGCAGGCCACGGACGGCATCGAGCGCGAAGGTGTTCACCCAGTAGGTGTCACCCGTCGTCGAGTTCTCGTCCGCCGGAGGGTTCACCAGCGTGACCGTGTCCGACAGGGCGTCCACGGCACACTGCTGCCAACCGAGGGTCAGGGCATTGCCCGGCGTCCCGCCGAGCATGCCGGCTTCGCCCTCGCCGATGCCCGTGTTCAGGACGTCGGCGAAGCTCTCGCCAAGTGCGCAGAGGTCCTCACCGATCACCGACGTGTAGTCCTCTCCCGGGACGAGGGCACCGTCCTGACCGGGAAGGCCCACGTAGCCCGCCGAGAAGGACAGATAGGGAATGCCGGCGGCCTCGGCTTCGGCGATCACGCCGGAGAGCGCCACACCGAAGTCGGGGTAGCCGACGATGAAGTCGACGCCACGCTGCACGAGGAACCGGATGCCCTGCTCATGGACGGCGGGGTCCTGTTCGAAGTTGGCCGCCGTGGAGACGATCGTGCCGATTTCGGGATAGGTGAGCGCCTGGAGGATGGCCTCCATGTGGCTCACCCCACGCCAGACGTTGACGGAGTCGCCGCCACCATCGGCGTAGCCCATGACGAGCTCGCCGCCGCTGCCGGTATCGCACTCCTGGTTCGCCCAGCAATCCATCGCCGTGTCGATGGTCGCCTGGTCGATGTCCTGGCCCGCTCTTGCGATCGAGGCCAGGATGATGTTCCAGCTCGCGTCGTCGGACGGCGTCACCGGACCCAGTGCCTTCGCAACGAGGGCGGGGTCGGCAGCGTTCGGATCCTCCCCGTAGTCGGCGAGCGGGTTGTCACCCATTTCGTCGCCGTCGTCTCCGCCATCGTCAACGGCAGTCGTGGTGGTCTCGTCCGGAGCCTCGGTGGTATCCGGGGCGGCTTCGGTGGTATCGGGGGCTGCCTCGGTCGAGTCCGACCCGTCATCGTCGCCACCGCAGGCGACGAGCACCATCGCAAAGATGGCCACCAGTCCGATCAGTTTCAGATAGTTCCTCATGTGTGTGCTTCCTCCTTGAGCTTTCTTCTCATGCGTGTCTTTGTCATCAGCTGCGTCGTACGCCTCCTCAACCAGGGCCGGCCGGAGTCCCGGCCGATGAACTCGAGACAGGTCTTCGCCGATCGCGCAGGACCCGCTCGACTCCTTTGATGATCCGATCCCCCGACACGAGCATGCCGCCGATGATCACGACGCCGAACACCACGAACTGGAGAGAGGTCGGGAGACCGAGAGCCAACATCATCTGGTTGAGACCCGTGAGGAAGACCGCCGCCGCGAACGTGGAAAGCGGCGAAGCGAGCCCACCGGTCAGGGAGGCGCCGCCGATCACGACTGCGGCGATCGGCCCCAGCAGGTAGGGGCTGCCGATGTTCACCCCCGGGTTGCGAAGGAGGCCGGCGAGGGCCACGCCTGCCACGGCGTAGAGGGCGGAGGCAGCGACGTAGACCATGATCTGATTGAAGGTGACTCTGACACCCACGACCTGGGACGCCACGGGGTTGGCTCCGACGACCTGGAACCTGCGCCCGAACGATGTGTAGCGCAGGCCGACGATCAGCAAGCCGGTGACTGCCAGACCCGCCCAGAAGATGGGGCTGATCCCAAGGATCCTGGTGGAGGCCCAGTCCGACCAGGCCGATGGGACCGCGCTCTGCACCGGGAAGGTTTTGGCGTACCGGTTCACGACCCCGACGACGACTTGGCCCACGGCGAGGGTCACGATGAGGGGATTGAGCTTGATGCCGCCGATGAGGATGCCGTTTACCAGGCCGATGAGGGCCGCGACCCCCACCGCCACTGCGACGGCCAGCCAGATCCGATCGTCGGATTGCTGCCCGACCCCCACCATGATCATGGCCGCGAGCGTCAGTGTTCCTGGGGTGCTCAGGTCGATGCCGCCGGTCATCACAACGAGCATCTGCCCGAGGGCGGTGATCCCGAGCAGGGCCCCGAAGGGGGCGATGGCCGCAAGGGCGACTGGGCTGAGGACCTGGGGCACCCAGATGGCGGCCACCGCCACGAGCAGGAGGATCGCCACGTACACCGGCAGGTACCGTGACGCCACCACGAAGGACGTGACAAAGCTCGAACTGGCGGGCCGGTCGGTCATGCTCCCGCCTCCCCAACCGTCACGAGTCCGGCCCGTTCGCCGACCCGAAGGAGTGCGGCTTCGGCCAGGTCCCGGACCTTGGCGACGTCGGCAACCGATTCGCCGCGTTCGACCACCGGACTCCCCGCCACAAGCACCCAATCGAGGTTCGAAGAGTCCATTCCCCACACCACGGCCCCGATCGGATCGTTGATCGGGTGGATGTTCGGGCGATCCGTGCGCAGCACGAGGAGATCGGCACGCTTGCCGGGCTCGAGGCTCCCAGTCCGGTCTGCCAAGCCTGCGGCACGTGCCCCGTCGATGGTGGCGCAACGAATGACCTCGCGTGTCGACATGAGGTTGGGGAGCCCGGCCTTGCCGACCAGCTTGAGGTCGAAGTACATCGCGTGCTGGAGCGAGATCGTCGCCCGCATCTGTGCGAAGACATCTCCGGGGGCGAGGCTCTCATCGTCGACGCCCAGGCCAATGACTATCTCACGGTCCAAGAACTCCTGCACGGGCGGCATGCCCACACCCTTTGCCATCTCGGTCGAGGGAGTCAGTACCACCGGCGAACCAGCTTGGGCAAGGGCGTCAAGGTCGGACCCATCCAGCTTGGTGCAGTGGACGAGTGTGACGTCGTCGCCGAGCAATCGTCGCCGAGCCATCTCGGCGACGACTCCACGCTGCTCGTCGGATGTCCCGACATGGACGTGGGACCGTATCCCGAGCTCGCGCGCGTGCCCGATACCGTCGTCGACGGCATCGATCCCGTTCACACCCGGGTCGGGCGGCCCGGCCGAGAGGGTCTGCAACGGCTCGGCGGACATGGCCGCAACCCGGTCCAGGGCGGTCCGCCACGAAGCCTTGGGAATGTGGGAGCCGGGAGCGAAGACCGTTCTGAGACCGGAGTCGGCGTGGGCCTGGAGGGCCGCTTCCAGATGGGCGTCCGAGACGGCTACATCGCACCAATCGACCACCGTCGTGGTGCCGGCAGCAGCCGACGCCAGGAGCCCGAGAAGGGTGGAGGCATAGACGTCGTCCGGCTCGAGGTGGCTGGCCAGGCCCTCGACCACCGACGGATCGGCGAAGTGCTTGGCGATGGTCCGCCACAGGTGTCGGTGGGCATCGACGAAGCCGGGCATGACGATTGCCTCGGAAGCATCGATCACCTCGGCGCCGCGATCACGCAGACCGGGGGCGATCTCACTGATCCAGCCGTCCTCGATCAGGACGTCGGCCTCGACGTGGTTGGACCCGCCCATGGTCAACACCGTCCCGCCCCTTATGAGTGTGCGGCTCATGGGCCCGGCTCGCTGGTGGCGAACACTCTCACCCTTCGAGCACTCCGTCGAGATACTCCCAGTCACGGGCGAAGCGATAGGAATGGCGTGGCGGTGGCTGGGGCGCTTGTGTCTCGAGCCACCGGACGCGGCCCTCGCCGATGTTGCGGAACTCATGCACGCAACCGACTCCCGCCCAGGCCACGTCGCCGGGCGACAACTCGTATCGCTTGCCGTCGAAGAAGGCCTCGACCTCGCCGTCGAGGATCAGGTAGGCCTCCTCGAGGGGATGGTCGTGGGCGCCGGCGAAGCCCCCCTGCTCGTACTGGACCATGAACATCGTGGACAGGTCCGCACCGAGGTCCGAGTCGACCATCATCTTCACGCTGATCCCCGAGTAGACGAGCAACGCCGTCCGCATGCTCGCCGACACGGCGAGACGGTCCTGGGTCTGGCCGGCCGGGTCCATCGACTCGCGGTCGATGTGCCCGAAGTAGCGGTTGCGGGGATCGCGCACGTCGATCCGGACCGGTTCGGCGGCGACGATGGGCTCGGGAAACCTGGTGTCATGGTCGAAACGAGCCCTGGGCAGCGGTGCCTGCATCTCCGCGAACTCGACGGGCCGGCCCGACCGGTTCCTCAAGGCGTGCGGCATGCCGACAGGGATGAGGCCGTAGTCGCCCGTGACGAGCTCGTAGCTCCCCTCGGGGGTGTCCAAGACCAGTTCCCCGTCGACCACGTAGATCGATTCCTCGAACGAATGCAGATGGGTGTCCACGCTGCCCCCGGCGGCAACTCGCGCCACGCGGAAGCCCATCTGAACTGCCCCACCCATCTCGGAGACGACAGGGTCGGCGGTGTACCCGGTGCTTCGGGGCTCGTATTCGGCGGGCACCTCGAAGGCAAGCCCCTCCCGGTGTTTGACGATGTGCTCGGCCATCAGGGTCTTCCTCCACGAAGATGGACGGCCACGGCGCTCATGTCGCTGGCACCGAAACCGGCGTCGATCGCCGATCGGACGACCCCGAGGTCCGTCTCCGCCTGTGCCATGGGCGCACCGACGCGATCGGCCAAGCCGGTGATCAGTTCGAGGTCCTTTGCGACGAGATCGAGTGTGAAGGCCACAGACGCCTCGTCCGGCCGCTCATAGGCCTCGCGCTTGTAGAGCACGAAAGGTGCCGCTGCGGCGCCGCTGGCGAAGACCTCGTACGCAGTCGAACGCTCGACGCCAGCCCTCTCGGCGAGGACCAGTGCCTCGGCCAGAGCGACGTTGAGGCCATGGACCAGGCCGTTGACCGCGAGCTTGGTTGCGGCCCCGGCCCCACGGGGCCCGACGTGGAGCACCGTCTTGGCGATCGAGTCGAATGCCCGTCGGAGGACGGGAAGTTGGGCGGGGTCGCCGCCCACCATCACGGTCAGGGCACCGGTATCCACGGTCGAGACACTCCCCGACACCGGGCAATCGAGGAAGGCGGCGCCCGCGGCGTCGATCGCTCGGCCGACTTCGAAGACCGTTTCGGGGTCAACGGTGCTGGTATCGGCGACGACCGTGTCGGTGCCGAGGCCGGCCACGACGCCGCCATCGCCGAGATAGACGGATCGGAGCGCTGCATCGTCGGCGAGGCTCGAGATGACCAGTTCGGCACCGGCCACCGCCGACGCGGCGGAGTCACTCGGGGTGGCGCCGGTCTCTGCGGCGATCGTCGCGGCCTTCTTCCCGTCCCGGTTCCATACCGTCAGACGGTGGCCGGCACCGGCGAGTCGGCGAGCCATCGCAGCCCCCATCCGGCCCAGCCCTATGACGGCGATCGACATCGATTCGTTTACCACTGTTCAGCGACAGTACACATTCGACCTGCCCCTGTCCACGAAATCCTGCGTATGTTCATTTCTGGTTCACACCAAGCCCAACCCTGTCTAGTGTTGGTTCAGTGGTCGTCCAGTAGGAGTTACACCATGAGTGAGGGAACAGTGCTGGTCGTCGGCGGCACCGGCGGTATCGGGCGCGAAGTGGCCCGCCGCTATCACGAGCAGGGTGCCGACGTCGTCCTGACCGGACGCGACCCCGAACGAGCTGCGGCCATCGCTGCCGATGTCGGGCGCGGCGTCCGGGGGCTCGGCTTCGACCTGGCGCACCCCGACACGATCGAAGCCGCCCTTGCCGACGTCGGCCCGGTATCCCGTTTGATCCTCTCGTCCATCGCCCGGGACGACAACCCGATCCGCAACTACGACATCGACGGAGCCATCTACCTGACGACGATGAAGCTCGTGGGCTACACGGCGACGATCAACGTCCTGTTGGACCGACTGTCCGACCAGAGCTCGGTCGTGCTGTTCGGCGGGCGCGCCAAGGATCGCCCCTACCCGGGATCGACCACGGTCACCACCGTCAATGGCGGCGTGAGCAGTCTCATCCGTACGCTCGCGATCCAGCTTGCGCCGATTCGGTTCAACGCCATCCACCCGGGCATCGTGGGTGACAGCCCCTACTGGGAGGGAAAGACCCTCGACGCCGTGATCGACCGAACGCCCACCGGCAAGCTTGCGACCATGGACGATGTCGTCGGAGCGACCGAGTTCCTGCTCGAGAACCCGGCGATCAACGGCGTGAACCTGTACGTGGACGGCGGTTGGATGCTCCTGTGACGACCACGAGGTCCGGCCGGAACGACGACACGGCATTGATCGGGATCGGCGACAGGATCCGTGAGGAGCGATCGAAGGCCTCGATCAGCCAGCGCGAGCTGGCTCGGCGGCTGGGACTCTCGCCGAGCATGATCTCCCAGATCGAGAGCGGCCAGACGCTCCCTTCGGTCGCCACGCTCTGGTCGATAGTCACGGAGCTCGATCTCTCGCTGGACACCGTCATGCGTGGCGGCGAAGCCACGGCTCCCCAGGTCGAGTCCAGCGAGCAGAGTGAGCCGGACGGGCCGGTCGTTCGGTCTGACCAACGCCGTTCGGTTCGGCTGGAAACAGGTGTGATGTGGGAGGAGCTCTCTCCCGGCGACGAACTTGGGGTGGACTTCGTGAGAGCGATCTACGAGGTCGGGGGTTCGTCCACCACGGACGAGTCGCTCATGCGCCACTCGGGGCGCGAGTACGGCTACGTACTCGAAGGGACCCTCGGAATCCAGATCGGATTCCAGGAGTTCGAGATGGGCCCCGGCGACTCCATCGCCTTCGACTCGACCACTCCGCACCGGCTGTTCAACACCGGTGACGTGCCCGTTGAAGCCGTGTGGTTCGTGGCGAATCGCCACGGCCCGGACCAGGTCTAGGCCCACCGGTACCCATCGAAACGGCATCATCGATCGACCGTTGAACCGCTACCAGAACGGTGTTCGCGTAGCGTGTCCGGGTGACTGCCATCAAGAACGACAAGCGCGCCCTCTTCGGTTGGGCGATGTACGACTGGGCCAACTCGGCCTACTCCACCGTCATCGCAGGCGCGGTCCTCCCCGCCTTCTTCGTCAGCGGCGTCGTGGGCGAGGACGGCTGGCAGGGACGCTCGGGCGATTCCCTCTGGGCGCTCGGACTGGCCCTGGGCACGCTGCTGCTCTTCATCGCCATGCCGGTGCTGGGCGCCGTCGCCGACTACTCGGCGTCCAAGAAGCGATTCCTGCGCACCTTCGCGTATGGCGGCTCGCTCTTCATCTCCGTCCTGATCTTCGCCGGCAGCGGCGACGTCCTCTTCACCCTCGGGTTCTTCCTGCTCGCCCAGCTCGGATTCGTGGGTGCCAACGTCTTCTACGACGGTTTCCTCCCCGACCTGACCACGCCCGACACGATCGACAAGGTCTCCTCCCGCGGCTTCGCACTCGGCTACGTCGGCGGCGGCCTCTGGCTCGCCCTGGTGTTGGCGGGGATCTTCCTGGCCCCGGAGGACTCGACCGAACTGGTCACCAGGATCGGAATCGCCTCCACCGGCGTCTGGTGGGCCGGGTTCACCTGGTTCGCCCTCAAGCGACTCCCCGAGACCGGCGAAGGGCAGGACATCCCCGCCACGTTCGCCTTCCCCCACAATTGGCACCGGGGTGTCTGGACACTCGTGTCGGTGGTCGTCGTCGGACTCGTCGTCCTCGTCATCGCCCTGGTCGCCTCCGTTCCTTTCCTCTGGTTCAACGTCGGCCTCGCCCTGTGGATGGTCGCCCTGGCGTGGCTTGTCTATCGGGTGGCGACATCGGACGCCTCGACCGACACCGTCTCGCTCACCTCGTCGTTCGGGAAGATGGCCGGTATCGGCTTCAGTCGGATGTTCAAGACAGCTGCCCAGCTGCGGAACTTCCCACAGCTCCTGCTGTTCATCGTCGCCTACATGTTCTACAACGACGGGGTCCAGACGACGATCAACATCTCGTCGGCCTACGCGTCGGGCACGCTCGAGCTGAGTGTCACCGACATCGCCCTGACGTTCCTGGTCGTCCAGTTCGTGGCCTTCGGCGGTGCTCTCCTGTTCGGCTGGTTCTCGGCCCGGACCAACATCCGACGGGCCATCCAGGTGAACCTCGTGGTCTGGGTGGGCATCGCCATCACCGCCTACCTGCTGCCGGTGGGCGAGTTCCTCCCGTTCCTCGGCACGGGGGTGGTGATCGGCATCGTCCTCGGGGGGATCCAGGCGCTCAGCCGCAGCCTCTACGGCTCGATGATCCCCGAGGAGGCCTCGGCCGAGTTCTACGGCTTCTACTCGGTGTTTGCGAAGTTCTCGGCCATCTGGGGACCGCTGGTGTTCGCCATCGTCTCGGCGAACGGCAACGGGCGGCTCGGCATCCTCTCGATCATCATCTTCTTCATCGTCGGCTTCGTGCTCTTCTCGAGGGTCGACATCGACCGAGCGCGTGCGTCGAAGAACGAGTGGGAGCTGAGCGGGGGCTGACCCCGACGATGTGCCTCGTCGGGCGACATAGCCTGCGGGTATGACCGAACGACTCGTCGTCATCGGTGGCGACGCCGGGGGCATGACCGCCGCCTCCCAGGCCCGCCGCCGCCGATCCCAGGACGACCTCTCCATCACCGTCTTCGAGAAGAGCGGCTGGATCTCATACTCCGCCTGCGGCGAGCCCTACTTCATCTCCGGGGAGGTGCCCGAGCTGACGAGCCTCCTCGCACGATCGCCGGAGAAGTTCGCCCAATCGGGGATCGACGTCCATATCCACCACGAAGTCGTCGCGATCGACACCGAAGGCCACACCGTCACCGTGAAGCGTCCGGATGGGTCCAGGTTGGAAGAACCGTGGGACCAGCTGGTCTATGCCACGGGGGCGTCTCCGATCCGGCCGCCCATCGAGGGCCTGGACTCCCCCGGCGTCCATGTCCTGCGCACCCTCGACGACGCGGCTGCCATCTCGCAGCGCGCCGGCAACTCGTCATCGGCACTGGTCATCGGCGCCGGCTACATCGGCGTCGAGGTCGCCGAGGCCCTCGCCATGCGAGGGCTCGCTGTCACCGTCGTCGACATCTTCGACTCGGTCCTGGTTCGCACCATGGACCCCGAGCTCGGATCGCTGGCCCAAGCCGAGCTGGAAGCCAACGGCGTCGAAGTCGCCGTCGGGACGACCATCGAGAAGATCCTCACCAAAGACGGCCGTGCGGTCGGAGCCAGAGCCGGTGACCAGGTGTTCGACGCCGACTTCATCGTGATGGGCGGTGGCGCATCGCCGAACGTCGACCTGGCGGCAGATGCCGGCATCCCGCTCGGTCCGACCGGCGCCATCGCCGTCGACGAACGGATGCGCACGGGTGTTCCCGGCGTGTGGGCGGCCGGGGACGCCGCCGAGTCGATCCATCGGCTCACCGGGCGGCCGGTCAACTTCCAACTGGGGACCGTCGCCAACAAGCACGGTCGGGTGGCCGGCACCAACATCGGTGGTGGCGACGCAACGTTCCCGGGGGTCCTCGGCACGGCCATCACCCGCGTCTTCGACAAGGAGGTGGCCCGGACCGGCCTCATCCGCACCGAAGCCGAAGAGGCGGGCATCGAGGTCTTCCAGGGAACCGTCGACTCGTCGACCACCGCCGGCTACATGCCCGGGAAGCAGTCGATGACGGTCACCGTGACCGTTTCGGCCGATGGCACCCTCCTCGGCGGCCAAATCGTCGGGGGCAGGGGGGCCGGCAAGCGGATCGACACCCTGGCGACGGCGATTTGGGCCGGGATGAACGGCCATGATTTCGCCATGGCCGACCTCTCGTACGCGCCGCCCTTCTCGGGCACCTGGGACCCCGTGGCCATCGCCGCTCGTCGGGCAGCCGACACCGCAGCCAAGGCTTGAGGCGTCTCCTCCTCATCGCTCTGGTCGTCGGGGCATGCGCGCCGTCGGCCGGCACGACCACGACAGCCGTTGTCGGTGAGGAGGTCTTGGTCCGCTCCGTGACCGACGGCGACACCTTCGAGATCCAAGGCGACCGGATCAGACTGATCGGCATCAACGCACCCGAGTCGGACGAGTGCTGGGGGGAGGAATCGACGGATGTCCTCTCCGACATGCTCGGCGAGGCCGTGGTCCTCACGTTCGACGTGGAGCGACGAGATCCCTATGGCCGCCTCCTGGCCTACGTCTGGACGGCCGAGGGAGCGTTCGTGAACCAGGCGATGGTGGCCGGGGGCCACGCGCTCGCCAGGGCCTATGAGCCCAACACGATGAGACAGGAGGACCTGGAGGCGGCCGAGGTCGAGGCGAAGGACTCCGGGGCCGGCCTCTGGTCGGCTTGTACCACCGCCGGGACGGCCGAGACGGTTCGCATCACCGACTACGAGACAAACCCGCCGGGCCCGGACGAGGACGACCTCAACGGCGAATGGATCGTGATCTCCAATGTCGGGGACGACACCGCCAGGCTCGAAGGCTGGACGCTCCGTGACGAGTCGACCGGCAATCGCTACACCTTCGACGAGGTCCTGCTCGAACCCGGTACGTCGATGACCGTGTTCACCGGCTGTGGCGCCAAGACCAACTCCGAGCGGTACTGGTGCTCCGACTACCCGGTCTGGAACAACACCGGGGACACCATCTTCCTGCTCGATGCTTCCGGTCGGACGGTCGACATGCTGTCCTACGGGACATGATCGACGAGCCACTCCCGGATCGCCTCGGACGGTGGCGCGACGCCGTCCGAGCCGGTGATCTGGCTGGCATCCGCGCCGAAGCAGACGATCTCCTCGAGCGCAACGCCTCCGACCCCGAGCTCGTGACCGCCTGCACGGCGGTCCACGGTGAGGATGAAACGATCGTCAACCGGCTCGGCCACCTGCTGGCACTCGACGACGACGTCCGCGTCCCGTTGGCGGCGGCCGACCACCTGGCGTCGGCCGACTCGATCGGGGTCCTCTCCCACGGGCCCCTGACCATCGAGGTGCTCACCGCCGTCCTCCAACGGACCGACGAACTCCTCCCCCTCGTGACCGACCGCCCATCCGTCGCCCGGGGACTGGTGGGACTCGGCGCCCACCCGATCCTCGACGATCCCGCAACCGCCGACCGGCTGCTGCTCCCCGCCGTCGCCATCCATGAACATCGGGTTTGGTCGTCCGCGGCCATCCTCGAGATGGCCGCCCGTGCCACTCGACTCGACCCGACCGCCGTGGTCGTACACGCTCGACCACTCGCCCACCTCGATGACCGTGCGAGGGCTGCCTTCCGGCCCGAGGCCTGGGTGGACGAGGCGGCCGACGAGCGCTGGACCGTCCCTTTCCGGCCCGACCGACCCTGAGCCCCGGTTCGGGGGGCCGAGGCGTCGGTACGCTGCGACCAACGACCACGAGGAACCCACATGGCTCGCGTCTCCGCCCGCATCGGCAGCATCGCCCCGTCCGCAACCCTCGCCATCACCACCAAGGCAAAGGCTCTCAAGGCCGCCGGTGAGCCGGTGATCGGCTTCGGAGCCGGCGAGCCGAACTTCCCGACTCCTCAACATGTCGTGGATGCCGCCATTGCTGCCGCCCAGGACCCGGCGATGCACAAGTACTCGCCGGCCGCAGGCCTCCCGGACCTCCGCGCCGCCGTCGCCGACCGCGTCTCACGCGACCTGGGGTGGCCGGTGGAATCGTCCAATATCCTCGTCACCAACGGCGGCAAGCAGGCCGTCTTCTCGGCGTTCGCGACCCTCTTCGACCCCGGCGACGAGGTGTTGCTGCCGACGCCGTACTGGGTCACCTACCCAGAGGCCATCCATCTCACCGGGGCCACGACCGTCGAGGTCCCGACGTCCATCGAGAGCGGCTTCAAGGCCACACCGGAGATGCTCGACCAGTTCGTGTCCGACCGGACCAAGGCATTGATCTTCGTCTCACCCTCGAACCCGACTGGTGCCGTCTACACGCCCGGGGAGGTCCGGGCCGTGGGTGAGTGGGCGCTCGAGCGTGGTATCTGGGTCATCACGGACGAGATCTACGACCACCTGGTCTACGGCGATGCTGTCTTCACCTCGATCGTGACGGCCGTCCCCGACCTACAGGACCGCACGGTCATCCTCAATGGTGTGGCCAAGACCTATGCGATGACCGGCTGGCGGGTCGGCTGGTTGGTGGCCCCCGGTGACGTCGCCAAGGCGGCCATCAACCTGCAGTCCCACCTGGCATCGAACGTCGCAAACGTCTCCCAGAGGGCCGCTCTCGCCGCCATCACCGGACCCCAGGAACCCGTCGCCGAGATGCGAGAAGCCTTCGATCGACGACGCCGACGCATGGTGTCGGACCTCGCTGCCATCCCCGGCGTCGACTGCCTCGAGCCGGAAGGGGCCTTCTACGCCTTCCCCCACCTCGAAGGCGCCCTGGGCAGGCCGATCGGCGACAGGACGCCCACGACGACGCTCGAGTTGGCCGATGCCCTCCTCGACACGTGCCAGGTCGCGATCGTGCCCGGAGAGGCCTTCGGCGCGCCGGGCTACGCCCGGCTCTCCTATGCGCTCGCCGACGACGATCTCATCGAGGGCGTGGAGCGCATCGCGGAGGCGCTCGGCGGCTGATCTGCCAGCCCAGAGCGAGTCCTACACTCGCCGAATGGCTCCCCCCCTGACGGCGTCGGCGATGTTGCTCGTCGGCCCGCGCCACTTCACGCGGACCAGCATGCGCGTGCCCGAGCTCGACCACGGCGGGTGGCTGGCGATCGAGGCCACCGGGATCTCGGGGGTCGAGGTGCAGGCATGGAAGGGAACCTCCCGACTCGTCCGCTATCCCCTCGTTCCCGGTCACGAGGTGGTCGGTCGGATCGCCGACGACCCACACGGCTCGTTCGGTCTGCCGATCGGCACTCGGGTCGTCGTCGAGTCATCCATCCGATGTGGCCGCTGCCATCGTTGTCAGGCCGGGTTGTCGTCCTGTGCGGGGCGAAAGCCGACCAATGCCTACGGCCAGGTCCCCTCCACCGAGGCTCCCGGCCTGTGGGGCGGTCTCGCCGAGTACCTGTTCCTCGACCCGAGCGCCCGGCTCCACGCCGTGACCGACGACGTCCCCGCCGCAGTCGGCTCGTTCGCCCATGCGCTGGCCGCCGGTTTCACCTGGGCGGTCGAGACCCCCCAGCTGCGGCCCGGCCAATCCGTACTGATCCTCGGTCCCGGACCAAGGGGTCTCGCCTCACTCATCGCCGCCCAGGCAGCCGGTGCCGGCTGGGTCGGCATGACCGGACTCAGCCACGACGCCGACCGACTCGGCCTGGCCAAGGAGCTCGGTGCCGACCTCGTCGTCGATGTGGAGACAGAAGACCTGGCGTCGGCCGTCGGCAACTCACTCGGCACCCGACCCGACGTCATCGTGGACGTCACCTCGAACGACTCCGAAGTCATCCTCTCCGCCCTCGACCTCGTGCGTCCGGGCGGTGTCGTCGTCCTGGCCTCGACCAAGGGCACCAACGCCATCAACCAACTCTTCTCCGACATCATCGTGCTCAAGGAGCTCTGCCTGCGGGGGGCGTTCGGCGCCTCCTCCACCGCGTACCACTGGGCCACCCGCCAGATCGGCACCGACGACCGACTCGACGAGCTCGTGAGCCACGAGTTCCCCCTCGACGAGGCCGACCGGGCCATCCAGGCGTCAGATGGGATGCTCGGGCGCGACCAGCTCTTCTCGGTGGCGGTGACCCTCTGAGCGAGTCCGCCCAGTCGGACACCTGGGTCCCGCCGAAGTTCTCGACCTTCGGCTGGATCCTCTACGACCTCGCCAACACGATCTTCACGCTCGGCGTGAGCGGCCTGTACTTCGCCGTCTGGATCACCGAGCAAGACGCACCGGACTGGAACCTCGCCGCCGCCAACGGTGTGGCCATGGCCGTCGTCATCGTCCTCGGCCCGTGGATCGGTGCCCTCACCGACCACAGCGGCCGACGGATGCCCGTCCTCGTCTGGGGCACGCTGGTGACCATCGCCGCCACGGCCATGCTGGGCACCGTCGGCCTCGTGCCTTCCCTGATGTTCTTCTCCGTCGCCCTGATGGGCTTCAACATCGCCGGCATCGCCTACGACGCCCTCCTCCCGGACGTCGCCGCACCCGCCGACATCGGGCGTGTCTCGGGCGTCGGCGTCGGCGTCGGATACATCGGTTCGTTCATTGCCGTAGCCCTGGGCATCGGGGTGGATGCCCTCGGATGGGCACCAACGTCCATCTTCCCGATGATCGCTGCGGCATTCCTGCTCTTTGCCCTGCCTTCGTTCTTCCTGGTCGTCGAACGCCCGAAAGCGCGGCGCAAGGATGCCCCACCCGCCTTCCGGTCCGTGCTTCGCCACCTGTGGGACTCCTGGCAGCGGGCCCGTGCGGTCCCCGGGGTGGCCCGGTTCCTCGTCGGGCGATTCCTCTACACCGACGCCATCAACACCCTCACCGGCGGCTTCCTGGCGATCTTCGCCACCCGGGAGCTGGGCTACTCGGCGAGCGATGTCCGGAACCTGCTCTCGGCCTCGATCGTCACGGCCATCTTCGGCGGTCTCATCGCCTCCCGCCTCGTCGACAGGGTGGGTCCCCGTCGCTACCTCCACGCCATGCTCTACCTGTGGATGGGAGCGATGGCCACGGGCATCGTCATCGCCGTCACCAAGTGGACGGCACCCGTGTGCTTTCCCGGTACCGAGGCCTGCATGCCCCTCGAAGCGGCGATCATCGGCGGCGTCGGTGGTGTCGCCCTCGCCGGCCTCTGGGCAGCCGACCGCCCCTACATGGCCGCCCTCTCCCCCGCAGAGCTCTACGGGGAGTTCTACGGGCTCTACGGCACCGTCGGACGCTTCGCCACGCTCCTGGGGCCGGCGCTCTGGGCGATCATCGTGGACGGCTTCTCCCTTCCAAGAACCGTCGCCATGGGCGCTTTGATCATCGCCCTCGTCGCCGCCCGATGGGTCCTCGGGGGCGTTCCCAGGGTTGCGGGCACGTGACGGTCGTGCTCGCCAACCCCTCGGCGTCCGGCTTCACCGGGGGTTCCCTTCGGACCGTGCTGAACACCCTCGGCGACGAGGCCCGGGCCGTCTGGCCCAAGGACGCCGCCGGAAGCACGCTCGCCGCGGCCGAAGCAGGCCGGGAGGGCGAGACCGTCGTGGCGATGGGTGGCGACGGCATGGTCCACCATGTCGCCCGGGGGCTGATCGGCACCCCCGGTCGACTCGCCATCATCCCGGTCGGCACCACCAATGTCCTCGCCCGTCTACTCGGCGTCCCGTCCGACACGGCTGATGCTGCATCACTTGTCGCCGATGGCGTACCGCGTGCGATTCGGACCGCGCTCGCGAGCTACGAGCAACTGGACGGTGAGCAGGTCGAACGCCCCGCACTGTTCTCCCTCGGCGTCGGTTGGGACGCCGAGGTGGTCGCAGCCGCCGAGACGGAGCCCTACCGCAAGGCGCGCGGAGGCGTCCGCCTCTACGCGAGGGCGGCGATCCGCCAGCTTCGACGCGAGGTGGGAAGGCTCCCGGACCTCGTCGTGCACACCAGTCCTCCGGTCGAGGACGACCTCGCCACCGCCATCCAGGTCCAGGTCCAGGACTCCTATACATTCGCCGGGCCGCTCCACATGCGGATCGGGCCACCGGCCGAGGCAGGCTTCTCCCTCGCCGTCTGGCGGAGGATCTCCGGGCCATCGGTCATCCCACTGGCTCTCGCGACGCAACGCGCCGACGGTCTGGCGGGCCGACCCGAGGTGGACGTCTTCGAAGCGACCGAGGCGGAGGTCGCCACCGAGCACGGAGTCCGGCTGCAGATCGATGGCGAACCACTGGGCGAGGTCGTTCGACTGCGTGTCTCGATGGGCCCCCCACTCGAAGTGTTGGTTCCCGATCCGGAATGAGAAGAGGCCCGGCAAGGGGGGAGCCGGGCCTCTTCGTGTTGCGGGACAAGAACGCCGTTTGGGTGCGATTTGATGCCAGGGAGCTCGTCTCGCCAGCGTTCCACCGCCGAGTATGCCCGCTCCCCACGACAAGTGTCAAGGCATTGGATCGAGTCCGGACTGCGAGAGGACCCGATGCTTGGCAGCGATGAGTTCACCGAGGTCCGAACAGCGATCCCGCTGGTTGGCGACCGCGCCTCCCGAGCGGGCTCCGGAGACGAGTCGTCGGGCGTCCCCGACCGCCGTCTCGGCAGCCGTTTGGCCCTCCGAACGACCCGAGGCGGCGAGGGCATACCCGCCGCCGGCCAGCAGCAGCGCAGCCACGGGGAGCGGGACCCACCACGGCATCGGCAGGCGACCGGGGAGAACGATCGCCACGACCGCGAGGCCGACCAGGGCCGCGGATCCGACGAGCATTCCCCACCGGACCCAAACCCACCAGCGCTTGCTACGGACGGTCGCCCGGGCGAGGAGGAGCTGGGCATGCTCCATCGCTCCCGCCAGCTCGGCGGCGGCGGCGTCCCAGTGCTCGACCGCGGACGACCCGACCGGGGTCTCGGTGTCCCATGTCCCGGGCGGGGCAGCAGGGACCGACCCGGCGGCGGGCCGCTCGGCGTGGAACCGACCCAGCAGCGCCTGTCGCCGCCCGGTTCGTTCGAGACGTGACCGGGTGCGGGCTGCCTCTCCTTCGAGCTCACCGACCGTCGCCTGCTCGGCAGCCTCCCATGCAATTGCGGGCAGCGGGTCCGGATCCGGGCCTGCTGCCTCCAGGACCTGCCAGATGACCGCAAGCGTCGCGTTGTCGACGGCCCCTGCCCCGATGGCCGAGAGCGCACCGGTCAACTCGTCCAGGCCGACCGGTGGTTCGTCCTTGGGAACCG
>JAHEFX010000009.1 GCA_024639975.1 bacterium | reverse complement strand
CGTAGCCTCCAGCCGGTGTATGAGACCATCGTCGTCGGAGCCGGGCAGGCGGGGCTCGCAGTGGGATGGCACCTCCTCGAGCGAGGCATCGACGTCCTCATCCTGGAGCGAGGCCGTGTCGGAGAAACGTGGCGAACGCAACGGTGGGAGTCCTTCGAGCTCAACACCCCGAACTGGATGAACCACCTCCCGGGAGCCACCTTCGAGCAAGACGACCAAGACGGATTCGCGCCCACGGCGACCTTGCTCCGGTCGTTCGAGGAAGCGGCGGAACGGCTACCGGTGCGAGAAGGTGTGGAGGTCTCCTGCCTCGGTGCCGGAGGGGAGGGTGGCTATCTCCTGGAGACCAGCGACGGTCGGCTACGCGCAAAGACGGTCGTGCTCGCCTGCGGCAACCTCAACGTCCCCCGCATCCCGGCTGCCGCCGAGACCATGCCGGCCCACATCGATCAGCTCCATGCCGCCGAGTACCGGTCGGCGACACACCTCCGTGACGGCGCCGTCTTGGTCATCGGTGGCGGCCAATCCGGTGCCCAGATAGTCGAGGACCTGCTCAGGGCGGGCCGATCGGTGTACTTCTCGATCAGCGCGGCACCGCGCCTGCCCCGCCGATATCGCGGCAAGGACTTCATGGCTTGGTGGGAGGACATGGGCGTTTGGGACATCACCCCCGACCAGGTCGAGGACCCGGCCATGCTCAGGGCCACCAACCCACTCATCTCGGGACTCGGCAAGCACGGGCACTCGATCAGCTTCCAGTGGCTGGCGGCCAAGGGTGCGACGCTCCTCGGGCGCTTCGAGCGGGTTGACCACCACAGGCTGGTGACCGACGGGCGAGCAGCCGAGTACATCGCCGCAGCCGACCGGTTCTCGGCAGACTGGCACGAGAAGATCGACTCCTGGATCACGACGAACGGCCTGGAAGCCCCACCACCCGAGGACGATCCCGCGGACGGGCCCTACGCCGGCGAGCCGATCAAGATCCTCGGCGAGCTCGACCTCGACCATGCGGGCGTCTCGACGGTCATCTGGGCCACCGGGTTCGGCGGGGACTTCTCGTGGGTCGACCTCCCGATCCTCGACGACGAGAGTCGCCTTCGGCATTCGAACGGCGTGACCGAGTCACCCGGGGTCTACTGCCTCGGTTTCGGCTGGACTTCGAACCGCCGCTCGGGTGTGATCGCAGGAGTCGATGCCGACGCGGCTCGCGTTGCCGACCGGGTTGCGGAACGGTTGGAGGCCGCACATGGGTGAAGCCATTCCGTGCGCTCAGGCCCCTTGCTCCTGGAGCAGGTGACACTTCTTGTACTTCTTCCCGGATCCGCAGTAGCAGGGGTCGTTCCGTCCGATCTTCTCCCCCACCTTGACCGGCTTCTTGGCACCGGACACGCTGGCGCCGGATGACGCAACGGTGATCTTCGGAGCCTCGATCGGCTCGGGCGTGCGCCGGTTGACCTGCACGTGGAACAGGTAGCGGACCGAGTCCCGCTTCACGCTGTCGACCAGGTCCTGGAAGAGGTCGTAGCCCTCGTTCTGGTACTCGACTAGCGGGTCCCGGTTGCCCATGGCCCGCAGGTTGATCCCAGCCCGCAAGTAGTCCATCTCCGCAAGGTGCTCACGCCACTTGTTGTCGATCACCGACAGGACGATGCGGCGCTCGACCTCCTTGAGGACCGGCTCGCCCAGCTCCTCCCGACGTGCTTCGTACACGGTGTGGGCCTCGTCGATGGCCCGCTCGACCACCTCGCCGGCCGAGCCGGCGCCTTCGAGCAGGTTCTTGTCGTTCGGGAAGACGACCTGGAGCTCCTTGTCGAACTCCTCCTCGTCCCACGCCATCGGGCCCGCCTCGCCGAGGGCGTCGAGGACCGTCCACTCGACCACTTCGTCCGTCCACTCCGCCACCAGCTCGCCGGCACGGTCATCGAGGAGGATCCCGGACCGCCACTCGTAGATCACCTCGCGTTGGCGATTCATGACCTCGTCGTACTTCAGGACGTTCTTGCGGATCTCGAAGTTCTGGGACTCGACCTGGCTCTGGGCCCGTTCGACGGACTTGTTGATGACTTTCGCCTCGATCGGCTGGTCCTCGGGAACCCGGAGCCGCTCCATGATCGAGGCCACCCGATCACCCTGGAAGCGACGCATGAGCTCGTCATCGAGGGACAGGTAGAAGCGGGACTCGCCCGGGTCGCCCTGACGACCGGACCGGCCACGAAGCTGGTTGTCGATGCGGCGGGATTCGTGTCGCTCGGTGCCGATGACGTAGAGGCCGCCGGCCCCGAGGACGTCACCCTGCTCTGCCTTGGTCTCCTTGGCGAAGCGCTCCATCGCCGCGTCCCTGACCTCGTCGAACTCGGGGCTGCCTTCGACCAGGCCCTTCTGGCGGGCGGCCGAGTGGGCGAGGCCCTCGGCATTGCCGCCGAGGATGATGTCGACACCGCGACCGGCCATGTTCGTTGCCACCGTCACCGCGCCCTTGCGGCCGGCCTGGGCGATGATCTCCGCCTCACGGGCATGGGCCTTGGCATTCAGCACGTCGTGGGAGATCCCGGCTTTCTTCAGCGCCCGGGAAAGCCGCTCGGAGTTCTCGATCGAGACGGTGCCCAGGAGGACCGGCTGGCCCCGTTCGTGCCGTACGGAGATGTCGGCGACGATGGCATCGAACTTGGCCGACTCGGTCTTGTAGACGAGGTCGTCGGCGTCGATGCGCTGGATCGGCTGGTTCGTCGGGATGACCACTACGTCAAGGTCGTAGATCTCCTTGAACTCGCTGGCCTCGGTGAGGGCCGTGCCGGTCATGCCGGCGAGCTTGTCGTACATGCGGAAGTAGTTCTGGAGGGTGATCGTCGCCAGCGTCTGGTTCTCCTCCTTGATCTCCACCCCCTCCTTGGCCTCGATGGCCTGGTGCAGGCCCTCGGAGTAGCGGCGCCCCTCCATCACCCGACCGGTGAACTCGTCGACGATCTTGACCTGGCCCTGGTCGAGCAGGTACTCGTCGTCCCGGCGGTAGAGCTCCTTGGCCTTCAACGCCGCGTCGAGGTGGTGGACGAGGTCGGTGGCGGTGTGGTCGTACATGTTCTCCACGCCGAGCGCCCGCTCGACCCGGGTCACGCCTTCCTCGGTCGTGATGACCTGGCGCTTCTTCTCGTCGACCTCATAGTCCTCATCGCGGCGCAGTCCTTCGACGATCCGGGCGAAGTCGCGGTACCACTTGGCAGCGTCGCTGACCCGGCCCGAGATGATGAGCGGGGTCCGGGCCTCGTCGATGAGGATCGAGTCGACCTCGTCGACGATGGCGTAGTGGTGACCTCGCTTGACCATGTTCTCGGGACGCATCGCCATGTTGTCGCGCAAGTAGTCGAACCCGAACTCGTTGTTCGTCCCGTAGGTGATGTCGGCCCCGTAGGCGCCTCGTCGGGCGGCCGAGTCCATCTCCGACTGGATGAGTCCGACGGACAATCCCATGAACCGGTGGACCTGACCCATCCATTCCGAGTCGCGGGCCGCCAGGTAGTCGTTGGTCGTCACCACGTGGACGCCCTTGCCCTCCAACGCGTTCAGGTAGGCGGGGAGCGTCGAGACGAGGGTTTTGCCCTCACCGGTGCGCATCTCGATGGCCATGCCCTGGTGCAGGGCGGCCCCACCCACTATCTGGACGTCGAAGTGGCGCATGCCCAGCGTGCGCTGGGCCGCTGATCGGATGGCGGCAAACGCCTCGACCGCCAGGTCATCGATGGTCTGCCCATCGGCGAGTCGGCGACGAAACTCATCCGTCTTGGCGATCAAGGCCGTGTCGTCGAGGGAGGTGAACCGGTCCTCGACGGCGTTCACCTCGGCGGCGAACGCCTCGAGTTTCTCGAGGTTCTTGCCCTCCCCGACACTCAGGATGCGGGAGAAGAGCGACATGCGGGACGCATGGTACCGCCGCGCCGGGTGTGTATCCCCTACCCGACGAGGTCGAGGAACTCCGACGGTTGGACGTCCACGATGTCCGCCGGGAGCTGCTCGACCACCCGCTTCTCGTCGACGATCACCGGCTCCGGCGTCGTCAGGCGCTCTCCCGAAGCGGTCTGGACGAGCAGTGCCTCGATCCGCTCCGTGTTGGGAGCAGCCGTGACGACGACGAGCGACTGGTCCTCGAGCTCGAGGACGGCGCCGACCGGGTGGACGCCCACCATCGATACCAGGAGGTCGACCATGGCCGGGTCGAACTCGGTCCCGGCCCCTTTGGCCAGTGTCAGCAGGGCCCGCGTCGGCGATTCGGCCCGGCGGTAGGAGCGACGGGTCGTCAGGGCGTCGTAGACGTCGCAGACGGTCACGAGCCGGCTGAACGGGTGGGGACGTCGGGCGTAGCCGAGCAGCGGGTACCCGGTTCGGTCGTACCGGGCATGGTGCTCGAAGGCGACGACGGCGGCGAACTCCTGCCCCGGGGCCGCCGAGGCGAGGATCGCCGTGGCCCCCTCCTGTGGGTGGCGACGCATCTCCGCCCACTCGTCGGGGCCGAGTCGGCCGGCCGTGTTCAGGAGCTTCGCGTCGACCCGCGCCTTGCCGACGTCGTGCAGGAGAGCGCCGAGGGCGAGGGTCTTCGACGCCTCCGGATCCATTCCGAGATTCTGGGACATCGCCAGACTCAGGATGGCCACGTTCACCGAGTGGTAGAAGGTGTAGCCGTCGTGGCTCTTCAGTGTTGCGAGGAGGAGGGCCGCCGCCGGTTGGGCGACGGTCACCTCGAGCAATCGCTCGACGGCGACGGTCGCGTCGGCCATCGGGATCCGGTCGTCGTGACCGACCGAGAGCATCGCCTTCTTGAGCGTGTCCATCGCCGCTGCGTACCTGACCCGTGGGCTGTCGTCGTCGGCGATGCCCAGGTCTTCGGGCGAGTACGGGTGCTCGTTGAACCGAACCGATTGCTCGGGCGGGTCGGGGCTGAGTCCGGCCGAGAAGGCGATGGCCTGTCGGAGATCGTTCACCTGGACCGGCGCGGTGAAGGTGACGGTCTCGATGCCGGCACCACGCAACCCGGCGAGCAGGTCGGAGAACTCGAGTGACTCGTGGGGCTGTGGTTCCCGCTCCCGATACAGGTGCCCTTGGACGAGCGTGAGCGTCATGTCCGATTCGGCCATGGTGTCGCGCAGCGCCTTCAGGGTGCCCAGTACCCCCGATACGACCGCCGGGTGCTCTTGGGGGTAGAGGCCCATGGCGTTCTTGGCCTGGCGGAACGAGACGAGGACCGAGCGGGTGTTCATCGCGGCTCCTCGGCCGAACCGAGCGCCGATCGTGCCGCTGCCCGAAGGCTCCGGCCGTGACCGGTCAGCAGGTTGGAGGCGGTCATGACCCCTTTGAGGAGGTTCGCCCCGTCGCCGGTGCCGGCCAGCAGGTGGGCAAGGAACTCCCGCTCCGGGTCGTCGGCGTCCTCGGACTCGAAGCGTTGGAACAGAAGGTTCAACCCCGCTGTCGTCCGCCCTCGGCGAAGTATCTCCGCGGCCTGGCGACTGACCGCTTCGTCCTCCTCCAGGAGGAGCCGGCCGAGTCGGTCGACGCCGAGCGAGGGCCCGACCAGGACGAGGATCTCGGCGCGCCCGTGGGTCTCCGGGGAATCGAGCAGTTCGATGAGGCGGGGGTCGGCCCCTCGGTATCCGGCGGCCTTGAGGGCCACGATGACGGGGAGCGGGTCGTCGACCGACGCTATGGCGCCGAGCAGTGTCTCCGGGTCGTCACCGGCCAGTGCGGCGAGGTGGGTCGAGTCCTCGCCGGCGTCGGCGAGTGGACCGATGACCCGACCGGGGTCGGATCCCATCAGTAGCTCGACGAACTCTCGGGCCCCGATCCCGGCGGCGGCCCGGCGACGCTCCAACAGCCCCTTGATCTGCTCGGTGTCGGGTACCTGGGCGACGGCTTCGGCAAGCGGGTCCGGCGGGTCATCGAGGTCGATGATGGAGTTGTACCAGGCGAGTGCCTGCTCGTCCTCCTGGCCGGCCAATGACACATCGACCCTCGTCTTCCAAGCCTCAGCGACGCGACCCTGACGGTCCGGGCGGTCCTCGACGAGCGCCACGCCTTGCATCACCTCCGTGGAGGCCTGGAACCATCCCTCGTGGTCGACGGCGAAGTCGGCGCTCGGCGCTGCCGCCGACGTCGGCCGGGCGAGCTGGATGCCGGTCATCCGCTCCCGCACGGACTCGGCCACCCGGGCCCTGAAGCGCAGCACCGAGGCAGGGTCGCCGATGGCCTCGGTGAGCTCGCCTCGGCGAGGCCCCTCGACGTAGGACACGTACTCCCCGAGGACCCGGAAGGCGGTGGGGTCGAGGTGTTCCACGACCCGGGCGAGGTCGTTGGGAGCGAGCTGGTCGAGGAAGAGGTCCCTGAGGTCGGCCCGCGACGTCCCCAGGAGCCGGTCGATCAGCTCGGCCTGGGAACCGGGCGCCAGCCCGGTGAACTCGTCGATGAGTCCCATGACCGCCGCCGTTCGCTCATCGGCGTCCGGCTGGGCAGCCACGAGCTCCAGCTGGTCCAGAAACGACATCTCGAGCGGGATGTCCGGCTCGTCCGGGACCGTGAACGCCTCCGGGGTGTCCCCGCCGAGTCCGGCGAGCTGGTTGCGCATCGTGAGGCGGATGCCCACGAGACCCGCCGCAGCGACCATGCCCTCCAGTCCTCCTTGGTCGTCCACGACCTCGGGGGCGAGGGCGACGATCTTGAGCAGGTGGGCCAGCGATTCAGGGGTCAGGTCCTGGGTGAAGCCGAGCGACTCGGTCCCGTGCAGGAAGAGTGCATTTGCCAGCCGACCTGCCGCATCGGGACCCGGAACCGGGTCACCGGAGATGACGAAGCCACCGGCTCGGACCCGCAGCTCGGCACCGGCATATCGGGAGATCCTGATCGCAGCCACCCGGAACGGCTCCTGCTTGGAGACGTCCGGATAGAGACCGGCCGTCGTCCACGCACTGCCGAGCGCGGCAACCACATCCGGACCACTCCGCCCTCCTGTGTCCACATCATCCTCAATCGACGTCCCGTCCACGCATCGTATGGGGGAGACCGGTCCCGCCGCGGGATTTGACCCCGGGGGCCATGGTGATCGCCACCGCCCGATGGGCACCGACGAGCGCGGCGGCGGCCTCGACCGTCGCGCCCGACGTGATGACGTCGTCGACCACCACCGCCCGGGGGATCGGGTCACCCGCCATCCGAAAGCGCGGCGGGGCGGGACGGCGCCGCCTCCCGGCACGGCGGCGCGACCACGCCGGCGCCGACAGGCACCTCACGACCGGCAGCCCCAGACGCGCCCCCAGGGCCCGGGCGAAGGCGTTGGCTGGATCGACGCCGTAGGAGACCGTCCTGGCCGAGACTCGGGGGACGGGGACCAGGGCGATGACATCGTCCGGCACGCGACCCTCGGCGGCGGCCAGATCCGCCGGTGCCGTCACGCCGTCGTACTTGAGCCGGTGGACGAGCGAGCGAGCCGGTCCCGAATGTGCCCAGGTCGCCGTTGCGACGACATCACCGAGCACGCGATCGGGCACGGACCGGAGCCGCGTGCGACAAGGCTCACAGATCGGCCCGCCGGGTCGGGCGCATGAGATGCAGGGCATGCGGCCAACGTACGGGCCACCTGTGACGGCCTAGCGCTCGCGACGCTCAGCGAGGCGAACCGCCATCCAGAGCAGGGCCGGGATCGCCACCAGTGTTGCGCCGACGGCCGCGGCATAGTCGGCGAGTTCGTACCCACCGGCGGGCAGCTCGGCCAGGGCGACCGACAGTGGGGCCGGGGTCCACCGTCCAACCGACCCGACGACGCTGAGGATCGGCAGCACCAGCAGGACGATGAGGGAGATCAGGACCGACCCGAGCACCGAGCTCGCCCGCGCGGCAACCAGGGCAACCACGGCAACCGCGAAGGCCAGATAGAGCGCGCCGAAGACCGCACCCCAGAGCACCCCTGCCGCGTCCGGGGGGCCGATGAGAACCCACGTCTCGTACCAGGCGGCACCCGTGCCGACGACGTAGGCAACGATGGCGGCCAGTGCCGTGACCGCGTACCGGGGCAGCAGCACACGGCCGAGCCCTCGGGTTCGGGTCCTGACGAAGACCCCCATCTCCGGTATCGCGTCGATCGACAGGGCCCCGGCGGCGACCACCACGGCGACGAGGGTGCCGATCTGTACGGCATTGCTGGCGAACTGGGCCATGCCATCCACCGGGGTCGGCGGCGGGAGCTCGATGACGGCTCCCTCGAGCTCTCCGCCGGCGAGGTCGAGGATCTCACCCAGGTAGCGGGCCGACAGCGGTCCCAGGAGCCCGAAGAAGAGGTAGACCCCGACGAGCGCGACCAGCCGACGTGTACGGGTCAGTCGGAGCCACTCGAGTCGCCAGAGGCTCACGAGGTCAGCTCCAGGAACGCCTGTTCCAGCGTGACCGCCTCCGGACCAAGGGAGATGACACCCGAACCTGCCGAGGCGAGCACGCCTGCCAGATGGAGCTCTGCGTCCTCCAGGGAGCGGACGGACACGCCGAGCACCCCGTCGGAGCGCGCCTCGACCCCTGAGACCCAGGACTGCTCCATGAGGGCCGGCCGGGGATCGGGCGAGTCGGGTCGGATTCGCACGAGGTACCGCGGGGTGGCCGAGCCGATGAGAAGGTCCCGGATGCTGCCTTGGAAGAGGAGCCGACCTTCTTCCATGATGCTCACGGAGTCGCACACCTCCTGGACGTCGGCGAGGATGTGACTGGAGAAGAGGACGGTTGCCTCTCCTCGCATCCGGCCGATCACGTCGAGCACCTCACGGCGGCCCTGCGGGTCCAGCGCAGATGCGGGTTCGTCGGCCAGCAACAGTCGCGGCGAGCCCACCAAGGCGGCGGCGATACCCAGCCGTTGGAGCATGCCCCTCGAGTAGCCACCCACCCGGCGGTCGCCCGCATCCGAGAGGCCGGCCCCGCCGAGCACCTCGTTGATCCGATCCGCCCCCCCGACCAAGCTCGCAGCGAGCTCCACCACCTCCCGGCCGGTGAGCCAAGGATCGAAACGCGGCGTGTCCGGCAGCACCGCCAGCTCCTCTCGACGCGACTCGATCGAGACCGACCCGGATGTCGGGGTGCGCAGACCGGCCAGCATGCGGAGGAGCGTGGTCTTCCCCGCGCCGTTCCGACCGACCAGGCCGTGCACCGACCCGTCCTCGACGACCAGGTCGACGGCGTCCACCGCCACCTTCTCGCCGTAGCGCTTCGTGAGACCGGTCGTCTGGATCATCGGTCGGCCGACGTCTCCCTACCGACCAGCAGGTAGACGATGCCCCCGACAGGGATCGACAGGAGGCAGACGAGCGCCCAGGCCCACTTGGGGAGGTGGCGCACCTCGCTCCGGGACAGGTCGAACAGGCAATAGCCGACGAACCCCACCGCCAGCACGAGGAGCGGTACGATCGCAGCCCAGGGGATCGCCTCCATCCTCAGCCCTAGGTGCCTTCGGTCCAAGAGGCGAGGTAGGCCTCTTGTTCGGGGGTCAGAACCTCGAGGCCACCTCCGAGCGCCTCGAGCTTCGTGGCCGCCACGTCGTCGTCGAGCTCCTTGGGGAGCCGGTGGATGGTGGCATCCAGCTTCCCGGCGTTCTGGATCAGCCACTCGGCGGCCAAGGCCTGGTTCGAGAAGCTGAGGTCCATGACGTCGGCCGGATGGCCTTCGGCCGCGCCGAGGTTCACGAGGCGGCCCTCGGCGGCCACGAGGACCCGTCGGCCGTCGGGGAGGCGGTACTCCTCGAGGTGCTCCCGGATCGGGTGCCGGGACTCGGCCATCTCGTCGAGCGCCGAGAGCTCGAGCTCGATGTCGAAGTGACCGGCGTTCGAGAGGATCGCCCCATCCTTCATGACCTCGAAATGCCGGCGTCGCAGCACGTGCTTGTTGCCGGTCACCGTGATGAAGATGTCGCCGACCGCCGCGGCATCATCGGCCGTCATCACCTCATGGCCCTCGAGCTTCGCCTCGAGCGCCCGGATCGGGTCGATCTCGACGACGACCACCCGGGCACCCAGGCCGTCGGCCCGCGAGGCGACACCGCGGCCACAGTCCCCGAAGCCGACCACGACGACGTTGAGACCGGCGATGAGCACGTTGGAGGCACGAATGATGCCGTCCATGGCGGACTGGCCGGTGCCGAAGCGATTGTCGAACAGGTGCTTCGTGTCCGAATCGTTCACCGCCAGCACCGGGAACCGGAGGTCGCCTGCCTCGGCCAGCGCCCGCAGTCGGATCACGCCCGTCGTCGTCTCCTCCGTGGAACCGAGCGGCGTGAGGTCCGTTCGGCGGGTATGGAGGACGGAGACGAGGTCGGCACCGTCGTCCATGGTCACGTCGGGCTCCATGTCGAGGACCGCGTCGATGTGCTCGTAGTAGGTCTCGTCGTCCTCGCCCCGGATCGCGAACACGGGGATGCCGGCGGCGACGAGCGAGGCTGCCACATCGTCCTGGGTGGAGAGGGGGTTGGAGGCACACAGCGCGACTTCGGCTCCGCCATCGCGGAGGGCAAGCATGAGGTTGGCCGTCTCCGCGGTCACGTGGAGGCAGGCGACCACCGTCCTACCGTCCAGCGGTCGTTCCTCGCGGAAGCGCTCCCGGATGCCGGCCAGCACCTGCATCCGGCGGCCGGCCCATTCCACCCGGCGGTCGCCGAGCTCGGAGAGGTGTGGGTTCGCGATGTCGTGTTTCATGGTCTTGCCTCTGCATCGGGGGACGTGGCACCGAGTGCCCGGGCGACGAGGTCGCCCATGGCTTCCAGGGAGCTGCGTCGGGAGATCGGGTCTGTGCCTCGGGACCGTACCGCGGCCACGGCGTTGTCCGGTGGAGCCGACTCGTCGCCGTCGACCAGGACCACGACCCCGGCAGAGGACGGATCGCCCCCGCCGATGCCGATCGACTCCCAGTGCGCGGCAGCGTCCTCAGCCGCCGGTCCCATGGGCACCACGGCCACCGGATCGTCGCCGAGGACGGCGGCGATCGACGCAGCGAAACGGACTTCGGCCTCGGTCAAGCCTCGACGGCCTCGTCGATCAGCATGATCGGAATGCCATCTCGGACCGGGTAGCCCAGACCGCAATCCGTGCACCAGAGCACCGAGCGTTCCTCGTCCTCGCGCAGCGCCCCCTTGTCGGCGGGGCACACGAGGATCTCGGCGAGGGTGTCGTCGACCAAGCCCATGTTCCTCCTCGGGTTCGTTGCCCCGAGTCTCGCAGACTCACGACCTCTGGGAGCGCCCGGCCCCTCCTACACTCGCCCCGGATGGGCCCCGAGCTCTCGATCGTCATCCCGGTCCACAACGAGGCCGAATTCCTCCCCCGGGCAGTTCCCGAACTGTTGGAGGAGCTTCGCGCGCTCGACCGTGCGTTCGAGCTGCTGCTCATGGAGAACGGTTCCACCGACGACACGGCGAAACGGGGTGAGCAGCTCCTCGCCGGCGAGCCGATGGGCCGGGTGGTCTCGTTGGCGACCCCCGACTACGGCGCGGCACTCAGAGCCGGGATGGCGCAGGCGATCGGCGAGCACATCGTGATGTTCGACATCGACTACTTCTCCGGAGCGTTCGTCGAGTCCGCGCTCGCCGCCGAAGCCGACATCGTCATCGCCTCGAAACGGGCCGAGGGATCCGACGACCGGCGTTCGTTGCTCCGGCGCACCGGAACGTGGGGCTTCAACCTGCTCCTCAGGACCCTCCTGTCGAGCGAGGTCGGCGACACCCACGGCATGAAGGTCTTCCGACGAGCCGTCGTCGAGGACCACTCCTCCGCCGTCAAGCACGACAGTGACTTGTTCGACACCGAGCTGGTCCTCAGGGCCGAGCGAGCCGGGGCCTCCGTCGTGGAGCTCCCGGTCGTCGTGGAGGAGAAGCGCGAGGCCCGGTCGTCGTTCCTCAAGCGGGTGCCGCGCACGCTGGCCGGCCTCCGGGAGATCCGGGCCGACTTCCGGTCCGAGGGGCTGCTCTAGGCCTGGTCCTCGGCCTTCTCGGCGAGGGCCCTCTTGAACACGACGTCGCGCAGTGCGGCGAACTTCGGCGCGAGGATGATCAACGCAGCCACCACCTTGGCCACGTTCTCTCCGAGCGGTGTCAGGGGACCGAACGTGAGCTCGGCCAGCCACATGATCCCGTTGGTGAGACCGAGGGCGATGACGTTGACGAGGATGAAACCGGCCCCCTCGTCGGCCCGGGCACCGGACGCCCTCATTCCAAAGGTGAAGCGGCGGTTCAGCAGGTAGGACATGAACGAGGCCAGCACGAACGCAAGGGACAGGCTGAAGTAGAGCCCCCAGGAGAAGCCGCCGCGGAACAGGTTGAACAGGCCGAAGTCGACGACCGTGTTCACGACGCCGACCACGGCCATGACGCCGAACTGCCTGGCGGACTCGCCGTTCATGAAGGAGCGGACGTAGTTCCTCATGCGTCGTTTCCCACCCGTCGGGCGACCATGGCCGCCACGAAGGCGAGGAACCCGAGCGCTGCCAGACCGAGGCCCGCCCACTCCACCCACGTGTTCTTGAACTCGATGTCGACGTGCTCCGCGGTCGGGACGACGACCATCAGCGACGGAGTCGCCCGGTAGGGGCCATCGGCGTCGTCGGTCTGCCAGTTGGGGAAGTACGAAACCTTCACCAGGTGTGGCACGCCGACCGCCGTCGTGTCGAACGAGATACGGCTGTCTGTCAGCTCGACGTTCGATACCTGACCCGCCGCGACGACCGGCTCGGCCGACAGGACCTCGTCGAGCCCGTCGATGCGCGGCCATTCGCTCGGGCCATCGGAGGTCACGATGTGGTCGAGGTAGCGCGTGTCGGGGGCGTACCAATCCATGGCGAAGTCGCTGAACGACGCGGGCGGGGTCCCGTCCTCCTCCTCGCCGGGGAGTGGGATGAACTGCCCGAGGAAGTCGGTGGGGGGCGGAACGAACACCGACGGCGTGTAGTCGAGTACCTCTACCAGTTCCTGGCCACCGAGGTCGAAGATGGCGAACGGCTCGGGCGTTGCCACCTCGGGGAGTCCGAGGGACCGAGCCTTGTCCGCAGCTTCGGGCGTGAACGACACGTAGTAGTCGACGGCGTAGACCTCCAGGTGCTCGAGCCCCTTCTCCATGTCGAAGGTCGAGTACGGGAGGCCGGGAATCGGATTGGAGGGGCTCGCACTCATCTCGGAGTGGTTCACGAAGTGGAAGGGGGTCGTCAGCGACGACTCGAAGTAGAGGCCTTCCTGGGAACGCTGGTCGCCGTCCGTCCAGTACGGGAACAGCATGAGCGCCATCGTCGTGCCGTACTTGTTCAGCTCAGAGCTCGACTCCCATTGGATGCGGGTCCCATCGCGCAGCTGGTCGACTTCCTCGAGCAGAGCCCGGTACTCGGGATAGGCCTCCTTGGCCTCGTAGCCCTTGAAGTTCCAGGCGACCCATCCGCCGGCGAACGAGACCGACGCCGCCCAGCCGACGATGACCACCCCGGCAAGCACGAGCGCCCCCGTCTCGGCCGAGGGGGCTTCGAACGCCCGGATCATGCCGAGGACCAGCGCGACCACGGTGATGATCGCCGCCAGTTCCCACATCCCCACCGAGACCCAGGAGAAGTCGAACGACACGTCCGAGCTCCAACCAGAGACCGTGCTGCCCTGGAGCACATAGCCCCGGCCGGTCGCCTCCGAGATGCCGGCGAACGCCCATGCCAGCACGGCCAGGCCCCCCAGCGGCACCCAGAGGCGGGTCCGCTCGGGGATCCGCTCTGAGATCCATTGCCAGCCCAGACCGATCGCTGCACCGGCCAGGAACAACAAGGAGAAGTACCAGTAGGGGATGAGCCGGCCGTTCCAGAGCTTCCATGAGCCGGTACCGACCACGTCGGGGAAGAGCTCGGGGAGGGCAGTCACCAGCCAGAAATAGACCGCCGGGACCACGCCCATCAGGACGACCGGAGCGATGAAGATCTTCCGCTTCACCGACAGGTACAGGCCGACGAGTGCGAAGGGAATGACCAACAGGAGCTCGGTCGGGAAGAGCTCGTCCCAGCTCCGGAGCGGGCGCCAGCCCATGTCGGCCGTGATCCCGATCCGGAGCGCGAGCGGGAGAGCCCAGAACGCCGAGAGGGCGAACCCCCAGACCCAGGTGATGAACGTCGAAGCGGCGCCCCCGCGCCTGAACAGGATCGCCAACGACCCGATCACGACCATCAGCGTCGTCAACACGTGCGAGAGGGCCGCCAGCGCGAGCAGCAGCGCCGCCCACGGGCGGAGGCTCGGTTTGTCCGTCGCCTTCATGAGCATGCCGAGCGCGAACAGCCCGAGCGCGAACGACCACGAGAACGAGAACTCCCCCGCCATCGTCGACGGGAGGTTGCCCCCGTAGATCGTGTACGACTCGACCAGCACGATCGAGCCACCGAACACCCCGGCCAGCAGGGAGGTGACCCGGTCGTACCCGAGCGTCTTGGCGAAGAACGTCGCCGAGGCAGGTGTGGCCAGCAGTCCCAGGACCGTGACCAGCTTGAACGCCACGCCATAGGGCATCAGGAAGTCGAGGGCGACGATGACGAGCGACGGCAGCGGGAAGTAGAAGTAGAAGAGCGGGAACCCGGCGAACCAGGAGTTCGACCACCCGGAGATGCGTCCTTGGGGCAGCAGCGTGTCCCGCAGCTCGGCCGGGCCGAGGACGTGGGCGCCCATGTCGCCACCGGTCGGTGTGTTGGCGATGACGATCAGGTCGGGCCGGACGATCCCGAGGATGACCAGGGTGAGGGCGCCGACCCCGAGGACGACGAACCAACGTCGCATCGTCGCTGGGTCAGCCGACCCGAACGCGTCGAAGTACTTCTTCGAGCGGGAGCCGCTCGCCGTCTTCGTTCCACCACTTCTCCTCGCACTTGTGGCACGAGAAGAACGTCACCTCCGTGTCGTCGGGAAGGACGTGGTGGATCTCGATGACGTCATCGGCTGAGCAGACTGGGCACTGCATGGGTGAGCGGCAGTGTATCGGTGGATCGGTCGTTCGCCGCGACCCTCAGTCCTCGTCCAGCAGTCGACCCAGGTACCGGCTCCGACGCTTGCCGTCCTCGCGCCAGTAGGCGTACCAGTAGGGCCCGTGCGGGCAGGTCGTGCATGAGTCCTTGCCGCACTTGATCATCTGGGAGCGGATCGAGACGTCGGGGAGATCTTCACCGGCGGCAACGGCGCCGGACGCTTCGAGGCGGGTCCTGGTGAGGATGTGGAGCCGCCGGAGCTCGTGCTCGTCCAGGTCCCGAACGGCGTCGAGCAGGTCTCGGTCGAGCCCCATTCGGGCCTGCCCCTAGGCGACGGAGAGCGGGGCGAAGAGCCGAGAGAGCGTGCGCCGGTCGGTGAGGGTCCACCCCAACGGGGGCGTGAGTCGGTTTGCATGGTCGGCGCAGAGGGCGTGACCGGCTCCGGGCTGGACGTCGCCGTCCAGGTCCTCGAGCCAGACCGACCTCGCCGAATAGTCGAAGACCATCAATGCCCCGGAAGGGGCTCCACACCTGGCGCAACTGTCGAACATGGATGGCACGATACGAGAGGGCGCGCGCGCCGACAAGCATTTGCGTCGGATTTCAGTCCGCGGCGGTCTGTCTCGCCTCCTCGATGACCGACCGCTTCGGCTCGCCCTCGACGACCTCGACCACTCTCCCCGACGCGTCGACGACCCAGGTCGTCGGCACCCGCTCGATGCGCAGGCGGCGCAGGATGCCGGGGTGGACGTCCCAGGAGTACTCGCGGAAGTCGCCCCCGGTCGCCCCGGCAAGCGCGGCGCGAGCGGGCGGGCAGGATTCGCAGGATGCGGACGAGAAGAAGACGATCGCCGGGAACGGACCGAGGTCGGCGGGCATGACGGGACGCCGGTCGATCGTGGCCGATGCGCGCCGGCGGGCAACCAGGCCGACGGCGACGAGCAGGGCGGCGACCGCTGCGGCGAGCAGGAGATCAGTCAACCGGAATACCCTGACCCATACCGAGACCGCCGCCGACCCGGGCCGACCACCAACCGACGGTGACGGGGTCTTCGGCCTCGACCAGGACCGCAGTGGCATTCTCGATCTGCAGCTCCTGGCTCAGACGCGCCGAGCCCGGGACGATGACGGTGCGGCCGCTGGTCGCCCCCCCGGGGCCGAGGATGCGGTAGGTCACCGGGACGGGGTCGGGACCGGTGTTGAGGATGTCGAGTATCGCAAGGCCGCCATCGAGGCCCGGACCGACCACCACCCAGCGGCCCACCTCGGTCGGCACCCCCATCGCGATGGCGAGACCTGCGTCCCGTTCCGACCTGACGGCGGCTCCGACGGGGGCATCGGCACGGACCCTGAGGGCAGGACCGCCGTCGAAGACGAACGACTCGGATGTGCGGGCCGGGAGCAGGATCGCCTCCGCCCCGATGTCTGCACCGTCGGCCGTGAAGACGTCGATCTCGACGGCCACGTCGAAGGACTCGGAGTTGACCAGGACGAGCTCCGCCGAGCCGCCACCCGTCGTCGGAAAGAACCATTCGGACCGATCGGGATCGGTCGACTCGGGAACGCCGACCGTCATGGCCACATCGGTCCCGGCCCCGGTGTGCTGGAGAGCCGGGACCACGGCACCGATCGGATCGTCCACGAGGAACACGAGCCGATCACGAAGCCGGAGGTCGCCCGTCAGCTCACGACGGACCGACCCACGGGGCGGGACGGTGATCGAGCCCAAGCCCTCCCCCACCTCGAGGCCCTGCTCGGAATAGGCCTCGACGCTCACGGTCGCCGCCTGGGCCGTCGGGTTGTGGAACAGGAGCGTCGTCGTCTCCTCGGCGACCGTCCCGCCGACCCCCACCACCCAGCGGTTGGCCGGCCACCGAGCGCACTCCGATGCGGCCAGCACGCCGGCGGCCGTGGTCACGACCCCACCCGGTGCCTGCTGGCCCGCTCCGGCCTCGGCCAGGGCCGGGACCGGTCCTTGGGCGAGCCCGGGATCGGCGACCAGCGTCCCGATGGAGGACTTCGCGACATCGACAATCACGGCCTCATCGTCGGCATGGAACGCGACCGTGAGCTCCAGCTCGTCGAGCACGCCGAAGGCGAGGACACTGGTGGTCACCTCGTCGGTGGTCCAGGTGGGACAGAAGGCGACGCCGGTCGCCGTTCCCGGGTAGACCGGCACCACGACCTCGGGGGCGACCGGGTCGTCCGGCGGAGGGAGGAGCAGCCCGAGACCGATGAGCGCGCCGGCCATGATCAGGATGATCGCTTGCCTCAAGAGAACGACCTCCTTCCCCACAACGCAAGACCGGAGACGATGGCGAACCAGGCGGCGGCCGCCAGGGCCGCGAGTCGCAGCACGTCATCTGCGGCCGGCTCGAGGCGCCCGGCACCGCCGGCGAGGGCAACGCCATTCTCCTGCTCGGCGCCGGCCCACCGGTCGGTCGGGTTGATCGCGGCGGCGACCACGTCGGAAGGTGGCCCGGACGCCTCCTCGCGGCCGACGACCCAGGGGCCCGCGGCGCCGCCGGCGACGGGTGCCGGGTCGACGGTCTCGAAGACGACTCCTTCCGGCGTCACGAGACGGAAGATGTCCAGGCGCCCGGACAGAGCCACGTCCAGCGGCGAACCCGGTGTCGTGTGCACCCAGCGAACCCCGAACTCGCGGAGCTCGGCGCCGGGCCTCGAGATCGGGGTCGCCTCGAGCTCGGCGATGAATGCATGGAAGGCAGCCTCGGTCGATCCACCGGATCCCAGCCAGGCGCGATCGAAGGTCCAGTCGGCGGCGTCGAGGACACGACCCGGGCCCTCGAGGGAAGCCGATCCCGGATGGTCGGCGCCGTCGACGTAGCCACGCTCCTGGAGCCCGATCGAGCGAGCTGCGAGGTAGTCGACCACCTCGGCGACGCCCTCGTCCTGGTCGATCCCGATCGTCCCGTCGGCCAGCGCTAGTACGACCGGCACGAACAACGCGAGACCCAGCACAGAAGCCAGCACGCCGGCGAGGCGCATGCGGCCCGGACGGCCGGCCCGGTCGAGAGCACCGGCCAACAACAAGCCGGATCCGAGACTGGCCAGGACGAGGCCGAGGACCCAGGCGTCCCGACCGGGCGCAATACCACGGGCGAGTACGAACCCGGCCGTTCCTGCGACGGCACCGAGCGCTGCCGCCTGCCAACGCTCGCCGGCAACGAGGGTGAGCGCCCCGAGCGCGACAAGTGGGACGGCGATCCACGGGGCGGGGTCCCAGAACCCGCCATCGGGTCCCAGCAGTCGCTCGGGCGAGTACCAGAGGAGCCACGGACCGAGCGCCGGCATGGCCAGGGCGCTGGCCACGACGGCGAGCGCCAACGGGACGAGCCGTCCGCGAATGATGACGAGTACCAGTGCAACCGCAATCGGCACGGCGAGCGCCACCGGCACGGCCATTGCGAGCACCGCCGTACCGACCGTGAGCCTGGACACTCGCCCGAGTCGCTCCCGCCATCCCTTCCCGATCTCGCTGTCCAGATGGTGGACGACCCACGGGAGGGCGGCGAGGGCGAAGACGAACTGGTAGCCACCGTCGGTGCCGGCGGCAGCGACGACCGGGCCGAGGAAGGCGATGGCTGCTCCGGCGAGGGCCGGCCAGCGTCCGAGGCCGAGGGTCCGTCCCAGGCGTTCGGCCCCGATGATGCCGACGAGGACGGCCAATGCCACACCCCACGTGGCCGCGCTCGGACCGAGGCCGACGCCGACCACGGCGAGGAGTGCCGATGCGGGGTGGGGAGGCCCGTCGGATCCCATCGATGCGGGATTCCAGCCCCCGGCCCAGGTCGCGAGTACGCCACCTGGATCTGCGAGACCACCGGTCCATGCCCCCAGCGGGAGGCCGGTCGCCAGGATTCCCCGAGTGGCGAGGAACCAGGCCGTCAGCAGGACGAGCCAAACGAGGATCCCCTGCCCGGGCCCCCCGGCCTCCACGCGTCCGATGGCCTCCTCGCCGCGCTCCACCGGTCGCCTGACGACTGCCACGAGCGCGGACCACCACGTTGCGAACCGGTGCGAGCCAGAGGTCTGGAACCTGAACAGCTCCTCGTCACCCGCCTGCCTGGCCGCCGAGACGCGCCTGCGTTCACGACCCAGGGAACCTGCGTGCTTGGCGTTCCAGGCGATCGATTTCACGAAGTCGGCAGCGGCCCTCGGACGGCCCATCACGGCCCAGCCGAGCACCGTCACGATCTCGGTGAGGACCCAGAGCGGCAAGACCCACAGCAGGCTCACCCACGAGTAGGACTTCAGCATCGCCCGGAGCTCGCCTGCCTCTTCTCGCCATGGCGGCAGGCCGGCGGCGTACAACTCCTCCGAGAACACTTCGGACGACGGAACGATGACGACCCGTCCACCGGCGAGCCGGGCTCGCTGGGAGAAGTCGATGCCGGCGGCGTCGGGAGCCATCAACCGGTCGAGTCCACCGAGCCCTCGGAACGCGTCGCGCCTGATGACCACTGACTGGGACGGGATGTAGGCGACGTCTCGGATGACGTCGTACTGACCCTGGTCGAGCTCGTCTTCCGTCAGCAACGGGACGGGGGTGCAGAACACGTCGGTCGCACCACCGATCGACAGCAGGTGATCGCGGTCGGCGTCGTCGAGCACCTTCGAACCGGAGGCCGATGCCTCCACCCGATCGCCTTCGGTCACCAACGCCGCCAGGGCATCGGGCCGCGCCTCGCAGTCGTCGCGGACGAACCACAGGTGAGTGACCTCGTCGTTGAGGTCGAGGTCGTCGGCACCGGCCACCCACCCCACATCGAGGCGAGCAGCGGCCTCCCGGACGCCCGAGCCCCTACCGACCGCGACGATGCTCGACGGTTCGAGTGACTGCAGACGCACCATGAGAACCGCGTCGTCGAGCCGGTCCGGGTCCTCGACGAGCACGGCCGCAATGACGTTCGAAGAGGCCTGGTCGTCGGGCATGCATCTGAATTGTGCAGCGGGAGACCCCGTACCCGCAATCACCTCCGGAATCGAAGAGGTCGGCGGGGCCGTAGGCTCGGTCCGGATGCCCCTTCGCGTCTGCCTGCTTTCCGGTGGGGTCGGTGGCGCTCGGATGGCCCGGGCCCTCGATCTCGTCGGCGACGTCGACCTCACCGTCGTGGTGAACGTCGGCGATGACGCGCTCACCCACGGCGTGTACGTGAGCCCCGACCTCGACACGGTGCTGTACACGCTCGCCCGCATCGAGGGGCCGCACGGATGGGGGATCGCCGGCGACGAGCACAAGGTCATGGACACGATGGCGTGGCTCGGTGCCGATACGACCTTCCGGATCGGTGACCGCGACCTGGCGACCAACTTGTTCCGCACCGCCGAGCTGTCGGCCGGCCGGACCCTGTCCGAGGTCACGGCCTCCCTGGTCGAGTCGTTCGGCGTCGAAGCATCCATCCTGCCGGTCTCCGACGACCCGGTACGAACCATCGTCCACACCGCCGATGGCCCGATCTCGTTCCAGCGGTACTTCGTGCACCGGCGCCACCAGGACCCGGTCGAGGACCTCGTCTACGAGGGAAGCGGTGAGGCACGGCCGGCCCCGGGGGTGCTCGAGGCCATCGGGGAAGCCGACGTCGTCGTGATCGCCCCCTCCAACCCGCCGTTGTCGATCTGGCCGGTGCTGAACGTGCCGGGCGTCACCGATGCCGTGGCGAACGCCGATCGGGTCATAGCCGTCAGCCCACTCTTCGGCGGCAAGGCGCTCAAGGGACCGGCCGCCGAGGTGATGGCGGCGCTCGGCCTGCCGCCAGGGAACGAGGGCGTGCTCGCCGCCTACGACGGCCTCGTCACCGATCTCGTGGTCGATCACGAGGACGCCACCGATCGCCAGAGGCTGTCGGGACCCGACCTCCACGTCCACGTGACGGCGACACGGATCGCCGACGAGGACAAAGCTGCCACCTTCGGATCATGGATCACCCACCTCGTCTCTCGGTGATCGCCGTCACCGGCATCGGTGAGGTACGGCCGGGCAACGATCTCGCCGAGCCCTTGGCGGATGCCATCGCAGCCGGACCGGGTCTCGAGTCCGGCGACGTGGTCGTGGTCACCCACAAGGTCGTCTCCAAGGCCGAGGGGGCAGTGGTCGAGCTACCGAGTGACGACCCCGACGCCCACCGCGTGCTCGTCGAATCCGAGGCGGCCGAGGTCATCCGGCGGCGGGGCGACCTCGTCATCGCCCGCACCAGACATGGCTTCATCTGCGCCAACGCCGGCGTCGACCGGTCCAACGTGGAGGCGGGCTGGGCCGTACTGCTGCCCGAGGACCCCGACCGGTCCGCCCACCGCCTCCGGCTCCGGCTCGAACGCCGCTTCGGCGTCCCGGTGGCCGTCGTGGTCTCCGACACCTTCGGTCGGCCGTGGCGGCGAGGCCTCGTGGACGTGGCGATCGGCTTCAGTGGGCTGGCTGCGGTCGACGACCACCGAGGACGGCTCGACTCCCATGGCAATGAGTTGGTGGTCACGGAGGTGGCCGTCGTCGACGAGCTGGCCGCCGCCGCCGACCTGGTCATGGGGAAGGCCTCCGGCATCCCGGCAGCGGTCGTGCGCGGGTTCGTGGTCCCGCCTGGTGAGGACCGGGCCACGGACCTCGTCCGGCCGCCCGACGAGGACCTGTTCCTCTAGGGGGACCGCCGAGTCGGACCGCTACCGTCCGTCCGTGTTCACGGTTGCGAACCTCGCACTCGGGATGTCGGCCGCATTCATGGTCGGTGTCTCCAAGACCGGACTGCCGGGCGGCTCCCTGGTCGCGGTCCCGATCTTCGCCCTGATCTTCGACGGGCGGCTCATCGCCGGAGGGACCCTGCCGGTCCTCATCGCCGCCGACCTCTTCGCCGTCGCCTGGTACCACGGTCATGCCCGCTGGGACCTGCTCAGACCGATCGCTCCCTGGGTCGGGCTCGGGTACGTCGCCGGGACCGTGTTCTTCGTCGCCATCGGAGCCGCGTCGCGTTCGCTCGAGATCACGATCGGGGCGATCGTCCTGTTCATCGTGGGCCTGCAAGCGGTCCGCTTGGTCCGAGGCGGCGCCCCGCAGGAGCCGAGCACTGCAGCGACCGCCTCGTACGGCTCGGCCGGTGGCTTCACCACGTTCGTGGCGAACGCGGCCGGGCCGGTGATCAACACCTACCTCGTGGGACTGCATCTGCCCAAGCACGAACTCGTCGGCACCCAGGCATGGTTCTACCTGGTGGTCAACCTGACGAAGATCCCCTTCTACCTCGCGATCGGGGCGTTGGCAGCTGGTGGTCCCTTCTTCACGGCAGAGAGCCTGTTGTTCGACCTGGCGCTGATCCCCGCCGTCATCATCGGTGCATTCGTCGGGCGTGCGATCTTTGGCGTGATTCCCCAGCGCGCGTTCCTCGTGGTCGTCCTGGCACTGTCCGCCGCAGGTGGATTGGACCTACTGCTCTGAGGCGACCATCGGAGCCGACGGGGTTCGTCAACCCTCGGGGAAGTCTGCGTCCTCGCCCAGGACGAGGGTCAGATCGACCCCCGATCGCTGCGAGCCGGTCCCGGCGGTGCCGAAGTCGAGCAGCTCCACGAGCTGGGTCGCCTTGGCCACCTCACCGTCGGTGGCGGTGACGACGGTGATCGGCGTCACCGGGGCATCGCCGAGGTGCTCGACCACGAAGCCCCGCTCCAACAGCCAGTCGCCCCAAGCACCGGCCAGACCGTCCGACCCGTTTGCGTTGAGGACCTCCACGGCGAGCGGTTCCTCGCCGGCCGCCAGCTCGAGGGAGCCACCGGATCGGAAGGCATCGAGTAGGCGATCGGTCTCCGGCTGGACGGAGATGGCGTAGTAGACGCCGTCGATCGTGCGCCCCTCCGCCGGGATCGTCGCCTGGTCGACGTCGGCGGAGGTGAACGTCCGGTAGTGCCAGGCGACCTCGCCGAAGGGGATGTCGACGAACGCCGTGTCGACGACCATGTGCCTCGCCAACGCACTCACGACGCCCGGGGCGTCGAGCACGATGCTGGGACCCGCGAGCTCGCTGAGGATCGCCACCACGATCTCCTGCTGGCGCTCGGTCCGACCGAAGTCGTTCGCGTCGACGTGCACCCAGGACCCGTCCCGGAGCTCTTGGTACGAGCGGGATCGGGCATAGGCCAGGGCCTGTCGGCCGTCGAGCCTCTGGGTCCCGGCATCCACCGAGAGGCCCGACTTCAGGTCCCGGGCCGGATATTCGAACGTCAGGGTCACCCCACCGACCTCGTCGACGATTGCGGCGAAACCGGAGAAGTCCACCTCGACGTAGTGGTGGACGGGCACGTCGAAGTTCTCGCGGACGGTGTCGACCACCAACTCGGCTCCCCCGAAGGCAAAGGCCGCGTTGATCTTGTCGGCACCTCGCCCCGGGATCTCGATCCGGAGGTCACGGGGGATGGAGAGCATCTGCACACGGCCCTGATCGGGCAGGGCCTGGACGAGCATGACGACATCGGCACGCTCGCCTCCGAACTCGCCGAAATCGTCCGTCCAATCCTCGGGGAGTCCCTCCCGCGAGTCGGATCCGATGACGAGGAATGTCAGCGGGTCGGATGCGGCTTCCGGGGCCGGGTCGAGGGCGGCGTCGACCTCGGGGGCGAGGGTCACCTCCTCCACCACGATGGTGTGGAGGTTGCGGGCATAGGCGTACGCGCCGAACACGGCCAGGTTCAGGACCGTGAGTGTGGCGATCAGCCAGAACCAGCGCCGGCGGCTCTTGCGCTGGCGATGCTGTTGGTCAGTCATGTCTTCCGGGCTTCAGGTGGGGATGGGGGCTAGGGATTCGACGAATCCGCGGATCCGGGCGAGGGCATCGCCCTCGGCTCCGGGGTGGTACCCGTCCGAAGCCGGGTCCATGAAGTCGTGTCCGACACCTTCGTAGGCGACGAAGCGGCTCGAGGGTGAGGATTCCTGGGCTCGGTCCACATCGGCGACGTCGATCAATTCGTCGTCGGCGCCATAGAGGCCGAGGGCAGGGACGGCCAACGAACCGAGGTGCCCGAGCACGTCGAAGCGCCCCTCGGTGGCACCCAATGGGGCCGAGATCGCCACGACGCCGCGAACGTCCCGTCGGACGAGTCCGGCCAGCAGGGCGAAACGCCCGCCGGTGTCGAAGCCGAGCAGGATCGGCGCAAGACCGTCGGCCCACGGCGTCGTCGGGGCAGCCAGGTACTCGGCTACCTCGCCGAGATCGGCCAGTACCCGGGCATCGGGAACACCGGCGAGGGCAGCGGCAGCCGCCTCGAGCGAGGCCCTCGGGCCGGGTGCAGCCCCGCGGTAGGTGTCCACCACCAGCACGGCACGGCCATGCTTGGCGAGGTGGCGCGCCATCGCCTTCTCGGCGGACCCGAGCCCTCGAATCGACGGGAGGACCACCACCACGGGCCACGGACCGGCGCCGTCGGGTCGTGCCAGGTACGCGTCGAACTCACCGGCACCGATCGGGACACCGATCGGCTTGTAGATGATCGAGTAGCTGCCTTCGTTGGCGGGAACGACCACGGACTCTCCGAGGGAAGCGGGTGAACGGCGTCAGGATACCGACGCGGCCGCTATGTGCTCGGCCTGACCTCGGCGACCTCGCCGGAATGGAGCACCTCGGTGCCGATGGCCGTCTCGACGACCAGCCCGCCGTCCGGCGCGATGCCGATGGCGGTGCCGGCCCCGTCGGGCTCCCACGTGATGTGGCGCCCGACCGTCCTGCAGCGGGTGAGGTACTCGTCCCGACCCCACGCGTCCGGGCCGACGCCGGCACGCTCGAGCAACCGTTCGGCCCACCGCGCCGGCAGGTCCGTGACGGGGTCCGGTCCCGGGTCCTCCGGGTGCAGGGCCGCGAATCCGTCCGGGGCACTCGGCCAGTAGAGGTTGATCCCGAGCCCGATGACCACGCCACCCTCGATGCCTTCGACGAGCAGGCCGCCGACCTTCCCCGCTTCTGCGACCAGGTCGTTGGGCCACTTCAGCCTCGCCTCGACCAGGTCCGTGATGGCCAGACCGGCGACGAGGGCGAGGAGGGGCTGGCGATCTCGTGGCCAACCCGGATCGAACGCGAGTGATGCGGCGACGGCCCGCGGTGCCTGCTCCCAATGCTTGCCCGTCCTCCCCCGGCCACGGAGCTGGTGCCCGGCGACCACGAGCAGCGGGTCCGACGTGAATCGGAACTTCGCGACGTCCTGCGTAGAGTCCGTCTCCTCCAAGAACTCGATTCGTGTAGCCACCGTGCTCCTGCGTGGGTCGAAAGACGGGAGACGGGCCCACCGGAGGGCCTTGCCAATCACCGTAGCGGAGGACAGGTGGGCACAAAACGGCGGATCGAAGAGCTGCGCGAGCGTCGCGATGCCGCGCTCCACGCCGGTACCGGCCGCGCCGTGGACCGCCAGCACGACAAGGGCAAGCTCACCGCCCGCGAACGGATCGACCTCTTCCTGGACCCCGGTTCGTTCCAGGAGATCGACCAAATGGTCGAACACCAGTCGCAGGGTTTCGGGATCGAGAACCAGCGACCCCCCGGCGACGCCGTCGTCACCGGTTATGGCACCGTGGAGGGCCGACCGGTCTTCGTCTTCGCCGAGGACTTCACCGTCTTCGGCGGCTCCCTCGGAAAGGCCGTGGCCGACAAGGTGTGCAAGGTCCTCGACCTCGCCATGCAGGTCGGCGCCCCGGTGGTCGGCCTGAAGGACTCCGGCGGCGCCCGCATCCAGGAGGGCGTCTCAGCCCTCGACGGCTACGGCCGGATCTTCGAGCGCAACGTCCAGGCCTCCGGGGTCATCCCCCAGATCTCGGTGATCATGGGGCCGTGCGCCGGCGGTGCCGTGTACTCCCCCGCCATGACCGACTTCGTCGTCCAGGTCGACGGGACCTCGCACCTGTTCATCACCGGCCCCGACGTCATCCGCACCGTCACCGGCGAGGAGGTGACGATGGACGAGCTCGGGGGCGCCGCCGCCCATGCCGGCCGATCCGGGGTCACCCACTTCGTCGCCGCCGACGAGGAGGCCGCACTGGACCTCGTCCGCTACCTCCTCTCCTTCCTTCCCCAGAACAACATGGAGGTCCCTCCCTTCTACCCGCCGGCCGACCGGCCCGACCGGGGCGACGAGGACCTCGACCTGATCATCCCGGACTCGGCCAACCAGCCCTACGACATGGTCGAGCTCATCGAGCGAGTGGTCGATGGCGGCGAGTTCCTCCAGGTACACGAGTCGTTCGCCACCAACATCGTGGTCGGGTTGGCCAGGGTCGAGGGCCACACCGTCGGCATCGTCGGCAACCAGCCCGCTTCCTACGCCGGGACGCTCGACATCGCCGCCTCGGAGAAGGGCGCGCGGTTCGTCCGCTTCTGCGATGCCTTCTCGATCCCCCTCGTCACCTTCGTGGACGTCCCGGGCTTCCTTCCCGGCGTCGCCCAGGAGCACGGCGGGATCATCCGACACGGGGCGAAGCTCCTCTACGCCTACTGCGAGGCGACGGTCCCCCGCATCTCCATCATCACCCGGAAGGCCTACGGCGGGGCCTACCTGGTCATGAACGCACGCGGCATCCGAGCGGACCTCGTGTACGCATGGCCGTCGGCCCAGATCGCCGTGATGGGCGCCCAGGGCGCCGTCAACATCATCCACCGTCGGGAGCTCGTCGACACCGACGACCCCGAGGGGCGCCGGACCGAACTCGTGGCCGACTACGAGGAGCAGTTCAACAACCCGTATCGGGCCGCCGAGCTCGGCCTGGTGGACGAGGTAATAGAGCCGAGGCAGACCCGACCGAAGCTCGTCGCCGCCCTGCGGATGCTCCGGACCAAACGCGAGGCCCTGCCCGCCAAGAAGCATGGGAACATCCCGCTGTGACCGACCGAACCATCCAATCCGTCCTCATCGCCAACCGGGGCGAGATCGCGGTCCGCATCATCCGAACGGCACGCGAGATGGGGCTTCGGACGGTCGCCGTGTACTCGGAGCTCGACCGCGACGCCCTCCATGTCGAGCTAGCCGACGAAGCCTGGAACATCGGCCCGGCACCGGCGACGGAGTCCTACCTCGACGCCGAGAAGATCCTCGAGGTGGCGAGGGAGTCGAGAGCCGATGCGGTGCATCCCGGCTACGGGTTCCTTGCCGAGAACGCCAGCTTCGCCCGCGCCGTCATCCATGCCGGGTTGATCTGGGTCGGCCCGCCCCCGTCGGCCATAGAGACCATGGGCGACAAGATCGCCTCCCGCGTCGCCGTCCAGGCAGCGGGCGTGCCGACCGTCCCGGGTACGGCGTCCCCCTTGACCTCCGTGGAGGAGATCGTCGCCGTTGCCGAAGACTTCGGCTACCCGGTCGCCATCAAGGCAGCCCACGGCGGCGGCGGGAAGGGGCTGCGGGTCGTGGGATCCCCCGACGAGCTGCAAGATGCCTTCGATGGGGCTCGACGAGAAGCGGCCGCCTACTTCGGCTCGGCCGAGGTGTACGTCGAGAAGTACCTCCAACGCCCCCGCCACGTCGAGGCCCAGATCCTCGTCGATGACCACGGGAATGCGCTCTTCCTGGGTGAACGTGACTGCTCGGTGCAGCGACGGCACCAGAAGCTGGTCGAGGAGACCCCCTCGCCCGGCCTGTCCCCGAAGGTCCGCGAAGAGATGGGTTCAGCTGCCCTCGCCGTCGCCGAAGCCTGCGACTACCGGAACGCCGGCACGGTCGAGTTCCTGCTCGACGCCGATGGTGAGAGTTTCTACTTCCTCGAGATGAACACCCGCCTGCAGGTGGAGCACACGGTCACCGAGATGGTCACCGGTGTGGACATCGTCCGCGAGCAGTTCCGCATCGCGGCCGGCGAGCCGCTCTCGGTCGACTCGGTGACTCCCTACGGCCACGCCATCGAGCTGCGGGTGAACGCCGAGGACCCGGCGCGCAATTTCGTACCGACGCCCGGCACACTCACCCGCTACCGCGAGCCGGCCGGATACGGGGTCCGTGTCGACTCGTGGGTCGAGGCGGGTTCGACCATCTCGCAGTACTACGACAACCTCATCGCCAAGGTCGTGATCTGGGCCGCCAACCGGGAGGAGGCGATCGCCCGGGCCAAGCGCGCGGTGGCCGAGTACGAGGTCGGCGGAGTCGCCACGACGCTCGGTGCACACGAAGTGGTCCTCAGCCATCCCGACTTCATCGCCGGGACCCACTACACGAAGTGGGTCGAGGATGCCGTCGACCTGAGCAGGATCGGTGTCGCTCCAGCCGAAGCGATTCCAGAGGACGAGGCACTCGCCGAGCGCAACATGACAGTCGAGGTGGGCGGACGTCGGTTCTCCGTGAAGTTCTGGGCACCCGAACCCGCCCCCGGCGGGCCCGGAGCGCAGCGGCGACGGCCGCCTTCGCGCAAGACGACCAATGCGCCCTCCGGTTCCTCGGACGGGATCATCACCGCACCCATGCAGGGGACCATCGTCAAGCTCTCCGTCGCGGCCGGCGATTCGGTCGACGAAGGTGACTCCCTTCTGGTGCTCGAAGCCATGAAGATGGAGAACGAGATCTCCGCCCCGGCTGCCGGTGAGGTCATAGAGCTGCGGGTCCAGGCGGGCGACACGGTTGCCCCGGGGGACGTGCTGGCGATCGTCCGCTGACGGCCGATAGCCTGCGGCGCGGATGGAGGAAGTGACCGAGGCCCCGAGATCAGAACGCGTTCAGGCCGCGCTCGTGGGCAAGGCCGGGGTCCGCGCCATCACATCGCTGCTCGTGGTGGCCTTCGCACTCCTGTACCCGGCGGCGACGACGCGGCTCTTGTTCACCATCTCCGGCATTGCCCTCATGGTGATCGGGTTCAGCGGGGCGTGGCGAACCGTACGCCGGGACTCCATCGACTGGCATGAACTCCTCCGCGACCTACTGATCATCGCCGCCGGCACGGTCTTCATGGTCCTGCGGGCCCGACGCCCCGACGCCCTCGTGACGGCACTCGTCTTGATCCTCGCGGCGAGGGGACTATCCGAGCTTTGGCACCTGCTGCGCGACCGGGATCGCCGACGGGAGGCGTGGGCCTACTTCTCGCCGGCTGCCCAGATCCTCGGGGCAAGCCTCATCTGGTTCAGTCCGGAGGTCTTGGCGCTGATCGGGATCGCCTTCGCCCTCCTGTGGCTCGCCCAAGGGCTCGTGAACCTGCAACGGGCGTGGGCCGACCCGGCCGCCGATCCAGCGTCCTTGGCCGAGAGCAGCACGGTTGTCTACGACTTCCTTCGCCGACGGGACGTCGGCGAGGAGACCAGGGCCGAGGTCGAAGGCAGCCTGTTTGTCGAAGGAAGCGCATCGGTCCAGCGGGTCTGGCGTTTCGTGGCCCTCATGTCCTTCTCCACGGCCATCGCCACGTTCGGTATCGCTTCGGACTCCACCGCCGTCGTCATCGGAGCCATGCTCATCGCCCCGCTGATGACACCGATCCTCGGTTCCGCAGCCTCCATCGTGAGCGGTTGGACGAGCAGGTTCCTGAGATCGTTCGGGCTCATCAGCCTCGGAATGGTGGTGGCGATCGCCCTCTCCTATGTGCTGTCGAGGTACGTCGGGAATTTCATCAACGTCGCCACCAACACCCAAATCAGTTCGCGGGTGGCGCCGACGCTCGTCGACCTCGCCATCGCCATCGCTGCAGGAGCGGCCGGCGCCTACGCGAGTGCGCGTCGGGATGTCTCGGATTCTTTGCCCGGCGTGGCCATCGCCGTGGCCCTGGTCCCCCCGCTCTCGGTCGTTGGCACGACCTTCCAGGAGGGCGAGCCCGGACTTGCGCTCGGCGCCTTCCTGCTCTTCGCCACCAACCTGGTCGGCATCATCGTCGCCGCCTCGACCGTCTTCTTCCTCCTCGGTCTCACCCCTTGGAACAGGATCGAGGCGGAAGCAGGATCGATCGCAAGGACGTTCGCCACGTCGATCCTGGCGCTCGCGATCATCGCCATCCCGCTCACCCTCAGCGGTGAGGAGCTCGTCACGTCCGCCTCGAACCAGGCCGCACTCGAGCGGATCGCCGCCGAGGCGGTCGAAGACACCCCGTATGAAGCGATTGCCGTCAGGTTGTCCTCGGAAACGGTGGAAGTGGTGCTGGCGGGACCGCTCGACTCCGAGAACCTCGACGGCGGGTCCCTCGCTGCCGACATCGCCTCCGAGGTGGGCCGCGAAGTCACGGTGCGGATCCGGATCATCCCGGAGAAGCAGATCGTCCTCAGGGTGGGGCCGGCCGACGAGGGGTGAGTCAGTCGGCCGCGTGCGCGATCGACTCGGAGAGACTCGGATGGACCATGATCGTATCCACCACGTCCTCGACGTGGACCCGAGCCTGCACGGCCAGCGCCACGATCCCGATCAGGTCTGCCGCCCGGTAGCCCACGATGGTTCCACCCAGCACCTCATGGGTGGCCGGGTCGGAGATGAGCTTCACGAACCCTCGGGTTGCGTCTTGGATGACCGACCTCGAGTTCGATGCGAAGGGGACCTTCGTCGACCGGATCCGGCGGCCCTCGGCCGCGGCATCGGCCTCGTCGAGCCCTACGGAGGCGATCTCCGGCTCGGTGAAGATCGCCTGGGCCACCCGCCGGTAGTCCAGCGGCCGGGTGGGACGTCCCATGGCGTGGTGGGCGAGCTTTCGACCCTGGACCGTCGCCACCGACGAGAGGGGCAGCTGCCCGGTGACGTCGCCCGCCGCATAGATGTGCGGCACGTTCGTCCGGTTGAATTGGTCGACCGGAATGAAACCGCCATCGGTCTCCACGCCGGCGGCGTCCAGACCGATGCCTTCGGTGAGGGGGACGGATCCGATCGCCAGAAGCACGTGGGAGCCCTCGACGCGACGCCCGTCGTCGGTGGCAACGACCACCCCACTGTCGGTGGTCTCCACACCGACGGCCCTCGCACCCTTCAACAACCGCACACCGCGCTCGAGGAAGTCCTCCTCGAGGACCGCCGCCACCTCTGGATCGCGGTGCGGCAGCACCTGCTGTCGGGAGACCACCAGCGTCACCTTCGACCCGAGGGAGGCCCAGATGTTGACGAACTCCACCCCGGTGACACCGGATCCGACGACCACGACGTGTTCGGGCAGCTCGTCGAGGCCGTAGGCGTCCCTCGTCGTCAGCACCCGTCGGCCGTCGGGTTGGGCCCAGTCCGGCACGCGGGGTGCCGACCCGGTCGACACGACGGCCAGGTCGAAGGCGATCCGGACATCCCCGTCGGCCGTCGATGCCACCGCAGACTTCGGGCCGGTCAACTTCCCCCAGCCTTCGAGGCGCTCGACGCCCAGTGACTCCAGCATGCCGACCTCGCCGTGGGAGATGTCGTTCGAGATCCGCTCCATCCGGTCGTTCAGCGCCGGCAGGTCCACGTCACGGGCCACCCCCGGGACCCCGAGCTGCGGCGCCGTCCGCATGTTCCGGCGTCGGTGTGCCGACGCCACCATGGTCTTGGATGGGATGCAGTCCCAGAGGTGGGCGGCACCACCGATGATGTCCTTCTCCACCACGGTCACGCGAGCCCCGAGGGTCGAGGCCCGGATCGCGGCGGCGACGCCGGCCGGGCCGCCGCCGAGTACCAGGAAATGGGTGCGGTCGTCGTCCATGCTGCCTCTCATCGGGGACGGTGGGTGCCGAACACGTCGCGCAGGGCATCGGAGACCTCGCCGAGCGTCGCCTCGGCGGCGAGTGCGGCCTTGATCGGGGCCAGGAGGTTCCCCTCCCCGTCGGCGACGGCCCTGACGTCGGCGAGTAGCCGTTCGACCAGCTCCTGGTCGCGCCGGGCCTTCAGGTCGGCGAGACGGCCGAGCTGGTCGCGCTCCAGCTGGGGATCGAGCTTCATGACCGGGATGGGGTCCTCGTCGTCGATGACGAACCGGTTGACGCCCACCACCACATCGTCACCCCGCTCGAGACGACGGGCCGCGATGTAGGCGGAGTCCTCGATGCGGCGCTGTGGGACGCCGGCTTCGATGGCCGCCACGGCACCGCCGGCACCGTCCACCTCCGCGATGAGCTCGCTCGCCTTGGCCTCGACCTCGTCGGTGAGCGCCTCGACGAACCAGGAGCCACCGAGGGGGTCGACGGTGTCGACGACTCCGGACTCGTGTGCGATCACCTGCTGTGTGCGCAGGGCGAGCATGGCCGATGCCTCGGTCGGCAGTCCGAGGGCCTCGTCGAATCCATTGGTGTGCAGTGACTGCGTGCCACCCATGACAGCGGCGAGCGCCTCGAGCGCCGTGCGCACGATGTTGGTCTCCGGCTGCTGGGCGGTGAGCGACGAGCCGGCGGTCTGGGTGTGGAACCGCATCGCCATCGCCTTTGGATTGGTGGCGCCGAAACGGTCCTGCATGATCCCTGCCCACATCCGCCTGGCGGCCCGGAACTTCGCAACCTCCTCGAAGAAGTTGGTGTGGCCGTTCCAGAAGAAGCTGAGCCGTGGCCCGAACTCGTCCACGTCGAGACCGGCGGCGACCGCGGCCTCCACGTAGGCGATCGCATTGGCCAGCGTGAAGGCGACCTCCTCGGCCGCCGTGGATCCCGCCTCCCGAATGTGGTACCCACTGATCGAGATGGTGTTCCAATTCGGCAGCTCCTCGGCGCAGTAGGCGAAGAGGTCCGTGACGAGGCGCATCGACGGCCGCGGCGGGTAGATGTAGGTCCCGCGGGCGATGTACTCCTTGAGGATGTCGTTCTGGACGGTGCCACGGATGCGGTCGGCCGGCACCCCTTGTTCCTCGGCGACGAGCTGATAGAGCAGGAGGAGGATCGGGGCGGTGGCGTTGATCGTCATCGACGTCGTCGCCTCGTCGAGCGGGATCCCGTCGAGGAGCGTGCGCATGTCGTCGATCGAGTCGATGGCAACGCCGACCCGCCCGACCTCGCCCGACGCGAGGTCGTGGTCGGAGTCCAGGCCCATCTGGGTCGGGAGGTCGAAGGCGACCGACAGGCCGGTCTGGCCGGCGTCCAACAGCGTCTTGAACCTCGCGTTGGTGTCGGCCGCGGTCCCGAACCCGGCGTATTGGCGCATGGTCCAGACCCGACCGCGGTACATCGTCGGGTAGGGACCGCGGGTGAACGGGAACCGTCCGGGCTCCCCGACCGTCTCAATGGGCGTACCGGGTCCGTACACCGGGTCGATCGGAATTCCTGATGCTGTCTGTCGGGCGTCCACCGTGACCTCGGGGTGCTGGCACATAGCCCCGGCACTTGTAATCTTCTCCGAGGACGGGCGGAGGATACAAGGAACCTGTTCTCTGCCCCGTCCGTTCTACCCATTGGACTCCCATGGCTTCCCCCATCCACCACGTCGAGCGACGCGACCGCCGAGGTCGCTGGTTCGCTGCCCTCGCGATGCTGCTCTCGATCGCCGTACTGAGCGCGTCGTGGATGGGCCTGTTCTCCTTCATGACCGCCAGCGCCGCCGCCGGCACCTGGGAGGCCCTGGACGAGACGTTCATCCCCGAGGTCGACGGCTCCGAGCTCATCCTCCCGGACCTCTCGCGGGTGAGCAACATCTACTCCTCCGACGGCACCCTGTTGGCGACGCTGCACGACGGCCGGGTCTCCGAGCCCGCAGCCTTCGAGGACGTCCCCCTCCAGATGACCTACGCCATCCTCGCCGCCGAGGACGAGGACTTCTTCACCCACGACGGCGTCGACCTCCAGGCCATCATCTCCGCCGCTGCAGACAACATCGTCTACGACACCCAGCGTGGTGGCTCCACCATCACCCAGCAGGTCGTCAAGCAGAGCTTCGTGGGCGACGAGATCTCCTACAAGCGCAAGATCAAGGAAGCCCTGACCGCCATCGAGCTCGAGCGGCGCTACCCCAAGCAGACGATCCTCGAGTTCTACATGAACTCCGTCTACTTCGGCTACAGCGCCTACGGCGTCACTGCCGCCGCCGACGAGTACTTCGGCAAGGAGCTCGACGAGCTCACGGTGGCCGACGCAGCCACCCTCGCCATGCTGCTCCGCTCCCCCGGCTCCTACGACCCCCGCCGCAATCCGCAACTGGCCGTCGAGCGTCGCGATGACGTCGTGGCCAACATGCTCGACGAGGGGTGGATCACCCGGGCGGCCGCCGAGCAGGCCTGGGACCAGCCCCTCAGCGTGATCGAGCACCGCGAGGAGGTCTCGATCGCCGAGCACGTCGTCGCCGAGGTCCGCCGGCGCCTGCTGGACCTCTCCGACCCCACGTTCGACGCCCTCGGGACCACCGCCGAGGCGCGGAAGATCGCCCTGTTCGGCTGTCCCGCCGACGACACCGCCTGCACCGGTGGTGGCGGGCTCGAGATCCACACGACCATCGACCTCGACCTGCAGCGGGAAGCCACCGACATGCTCCAGTCGTGGCTCCCCACCCCCGACGACCCCGAGGTGAAGGCCCCCACCGGCGCCATCGCGATGGTCGACAACTGGACCGGCGCCGTCCGGGTGATGGCATCGGGGCTCGACTTCGAGAAGGAGCAATTCGACCTCGCCGTGCAGGGACGCCGCAATCCGGGATCGTCCTTCAAGCCGATCGCCCTGGTGGCCGCCCTGGACCAGGGCATCACGCTGGGGACCTGGTGGAACTCGACCTCGCCCAACACATTCGAGTGCCCTGACCTCTGCTACCCCGATGGCGAGTGGAAGGTCTCGAACGCCGGCGGTGGCGGTGCGGGACTCATGCAGCTGACCGAGGCGACCTACCGCTCGGTCAACGTGGTCTACGCCGGTGTCTCGCTCGAGGTCGGACCGCAGAACATCGTGGACACCGCCCGCCTCATGGGCATCAAGGAAGCTCCCTTGGCCCCGGTGCCGGCCCTCGCCCTCGGTGCCAGTGCCGTCTCGCCACTCGAGATGGCCTCCGCCTACACGAACTTTGCCACGAACGGCCAGTGGGCACCGTCGTACCTGATCCAGGACATCACGACGCAGTCGGGTGAGATCGTCTACCAGCATCGGGTCGTACCCGAACAGCACTTCGACCCGGCGATCTTCGCCGCTGCCCGCCAGCCGATGCTGAAGGTCCCGACCTCGGCCGGTACCGCCTGGCGAGCCGACCTCGAGGGAGACATCCCCCAAGGCGGCAAGACGGGCACCCACCAGAACTACAACGACGCCTGGTACGTGGGTTACGTCCCGAACTACTCGACGGCGGTCTGGGTCGGCTTCCCGGAGGAGCAGGACCCGCTGCGCGACGTGACGATCAACGGCGAGTACTACAGCCGGGTGTTCGGTGGCTCGGTGCCCGCCCCGATCTGGCGTGAGTTCATGGAGATCGTCCTCGCCGACGAGGACGCAGGCCAGTTCCCGCCGGACCCGTCGGGCGTGAGCGACTACTTCGCCACGCCATCGACCGAGGTACCGGACGTAAGCCTCGACGCCGATGGCAATCCGGCGCTCCTCGACGTCAACCAGATCAACCAGTTGGTCTGGGCGGCGCACTTGCGCCCCGCCGTCACGGAGGTCAACTCGACCGAACCCGTCGGCACGATCCTCGGCCAGTCCGTCGCCCCGGGGAGCAAGGTCGCCCAGGGCACGGTGCTGTCGATCGAGATCTCGAACGGCATCCCGCCGGAGATCGCACTCCCGAACTTCGTGGGCAGCACCACAGCCCAGGTGGACAACCAGTTGATCACGATCCAGGAGGAGACGGGTGTCACCATCACCTACCTCATCCAGTGGAAGGACACCTGGACGCCCGCCGAGGTCGGCCGGGTGCTCGGCCAGGACACAGCGCCGGGCTACCTGATCGTGGACGAGGCGACCATCACCCTCGTCGTCGGCCGGCAGGGCCAGGGGCCGCCACCCGGCGACGGCGACAGCTGAGCCGACGGGTCGCGAAAACCGTCCATACGTCCTGCTGGACGATCGATGCTCGACGATATATAACGATGTACGAGAGTCGTCGTCGTGTCGGAGGGATCGATGCAAGGAACCTGTCCTCCCGTCGGCCATGCCACCCCTCCGACCGGCACGACTCCCTGCCTGCGTGAGCGTCCGCCCGTCCTCCCGCTCATCGCCGAGACGGATCGCCCCGGACTCGCCCCCGAGGACCCGTACGTCCGGCGCTGGTGGACCTGCGTCCTCGGCCCCACGTCGGTGGCCGACCTCCTGCGCCTGGTCCGAGCCGCCCGAGAAGGGGGGACCATCAGCCGACCGCTGGGCCTGAACGGTCTGGTTCGGGCCGGGCTCGTGCGCCACCAGGCAGGCGTCGTCGTGATCCCGATCCCCATCCCGCCGGTGTCGGCTCCATACGACCGACGCATACCGCCCTGGCTGCGCCACGCACATGCGAGGGAGCTCCGGATCGCCACGGGGGCCTCCTAGCCTCGGCGTCCCCACCCTCGGAGCCTCGTTGACCAAACGTCTCGCAGATCTTCGGCCCACCCGGTGGCTTGTCGCCTCGGGGTCCGCGCGATGACGGAGTCACTGAGGACCAGTGACGACCTCACGCTCGAGGCTCTCTGGGACGGGCCCGACGACCCGGAGCTGGCGATCGTCTTCTGCCATCCGCACCCACTTCATGGCGGCTCCATGCGGGCCCCACTTCTGCGGAAAGTCACCAGCCACCTCAACGAGCGTGGCATCGGGGTGCTCCGCTTCAACTTCAGGGGCGTCGGCGCCTCGCAAGGTGATCACGACGGCGGCGTCGGCGAGCTGCTCGACATCGATGCGGCGTGGGTGGCACTCACGGCGAAGGCGCCAGGGGCGAGACATGGCATCGTCGGCTGGTCGTTCGGCGCTGCCACCTCCCTGGTATGGGTCGACCGGCAAGCCCGAGCCGTGCCCTGGGTGGGGATCGCCCCGCCGGTGGCTTCGGAGCTGACGCCCGACCTGCCGGCAAGCCCGGCGCGATCGGGCCGGAAGTCGATCATCGTCGGCGACCGGGACCAGTTCGTACCGGTTGCCGAACTGGCGGCCTATGCGGCGACCGTCGGTGCGGAGTTGCACGTGATGCCGGGCTCGGATCACTTCTTCTACTTCCGCGAGCCACGGGTGGCGACCCTCGTCGCCGACGGGCTCCGGGCGGCCTAGGCGAGGGGCCGAAAGCCCCTGTTCGCGGCCTCCGCCAAGGAGTCCGGACCGAAGGTGGAGACGAGATTGCGATCGAGGAGACCGTCGTCCGCAAGGCGGCCCATCAGGGCTTCGGCCTGTTCCACGTCGTCGGTGTCGTAGACGACCATGTCATCCCGGGTACCGACGAATCGATGGTGTTCCAGTCTGCGATGACGCACGGTCGACATCCTAGGAGGTGTCGCCGATGGAGTCCTCGTCGCCGAAGACCTCACTCTCGTCGGCGGCTTCGCCGATCACCCCGAGCCCCGCGAGGTACTCGCCCTGGGCATCGAGCACCGCGGCCACGTCGTCCTCCGGGAGAGGATGCCCGGCCTGTTCGAGGCGGACCCGGATGTACTCCACGGTTCCCCGGGTGGTGCCGACCACGATGGGGACGTCCTCGTCCTCCTTCGCCAGGTCCTGGAGGAAGCGAACCTGCCACTCGATGATCCGGCGCACGTTGTCGCGACCCAGCCGGGAAGCCACGGGCTCGCCCAGCACCGTGAGGATGTGATCGGTCGCGTCCTCGATCCCGAACACCGACTCGGACGGGTTCCCCCGCTCCCGGGCCTCCTGCCACAACAGGGCGGCAACGATCAGGAGGAAGGCCCCGAAGAGCAATCCTCCGAGGACGACGGCGGCTCCGCCCGACACCGCCTACAAGCCGACGAGACCGGCGAGGATGGCCCGGTGCTCGCTCGGGGACCCGAGGAGGATCTCCCCGCTCTTGGCCCGCTTGAAGTACAGGTGGGCGTCGTGCTCCCAGGTGAATCCGATGCCACCGAACACCTGGATGCTGTCACCGGCCGCCTGGAAGAACGCTTCCGAGCAGTACGCCTTGGCGAGCGGGGCAACCGTGCCCACCTCGTCATTCGCCTCGGAGATCGCCCATGCGGCGTAGTAGGCCGCGGCCCTGGCCGATTCGACCGAGACGTACATGTCGGCGCACATGTGCTTGACGGCTTGGAAGGAGCCGATCGGTCGACCGAACTGCTCCCGGTCCTTGGCGTATTGCACGGTGACGTCGAGGACGTGTGAGGCGCCACCGACCTGCTCGAGGGCGAGCGCAACCGAACCGATCCTGTGCACGGTTCGCAGCACGTCGGCGGCGTCTCCACCGACACGATCGGCCGCGGCTCCGGCGAAGGTGACCTCGGCGAGCTTGCGAGTCGGATCGATCGTGTCCAGGGCCTTCGTTGTGAGTCCGTCGGTCCCCGCCGCCACCGCGAACAACCCCAGCTCCCCGTCGATCGAGGCCGGGACCAGCAAGAGCTCCGCCGAACCTCCGTCGAGCACGTGGGCCACGCTGCCCTCCAGTGTCCAGCCGTCTCCGGCGTGGGTCGCTGTCACGGTCGCCGAGTCGGCGCCGAACGGGCCGGCACCGTCGGGGAAGGCGACGGTGGCGACGAGCTCGCCCGCCGCTATCGCCGGGAGGTAATGGTGCTTCTGCTCCTCGGAGCCGGCGAGCAGCAGGGCGTTCGCCGCAAGCACCACCGACGACAAGAACGGCGCACCGAACAGGGAGCGTCCCATCTCCTCGACGATGACGGCGAGCTCCAGGAAGCCGAACCCTGCCCCGCCGTACTCCTCGGGAATGGCCATCGCCTGCCAGCCGAGGTCGGCGATCTCCTTCCAGTGCGAGCGGTCGAACCCCTCGTCCGTCTCCATCAACTCCCGGACCACGGAGGACGGGCTCCGGTCGGCCAGCCACTGTCGGGCGGTGTCACGCAGGAATTCCTGCTCCTCACTGAATGCGAAGTCCATGGGGCGAGGCTATCGCTTCTCGGGGTCGTCGTAGGCTGGCCCCATGGAACTCGCCCTCATGACCGAGCCGCAGCTGGGCGGCACCTACCAAGACCTCCTCGATGCCGCCAAGTGGGCCGAGGACCACGGATTCGTCGCCTTCGCACGCTCCGACCACTACTACTGGTCGGGCGGACCGGCCGACGCCAACGACGCCTTCACGACCTTCGGCGGTATCGCCCGGGAGACGTCCACGATTCGGCTGGTCGTGCTGGTCAGCCCGCTGACCTTCCGCCACCCGGCAGTGATCGCCAAGTCGGCCGCATCGCTCGACGAGATGTCCGGTGGGCGCTTCGACCTGGGCTTGGGTACCGGGTGGATGGAGTTGGAGCACGAAGTGTTCGGCCTGCCGTTCCCGGACTGGTCGGAGCGCTTCGAGCGCCTCGAGGAGGCCCTCCCCTACGTGCGTAAGGCCCTACGGGATGACCATGCCACCTTCTCCGGCGAGTACTACCGAATCGATGCCTCCGTCCGGCCCTTGGCCCCGTCCGTCGGGCTCCTGGTGGGCGGCAGCGGACCGAAGCGAACGCCTCGCCTCGCCGGCCGGTGGGCCGACGAGTACAACGCCTTCACCGCCCCTCCCGAGACCCTCGCACCCCGGATCGCCGAACTCCGCCGGAGCGCCGAGGAGCACGGTCGCGATCCGTCACAGATCCGCGTTTCGGTGATGGGTGGTGGCTTCTGGGGCGAGGACGAGGCCGCCTACCGCGAAGAGCTCGGTGCAGCTGCCGCCAAGCGCGACCTCGAGCCGTCCGAGTTCGAGGCGAAGCTCGCCGAACGCGGAACCCTGCACGGCACGGTCGACCAGGTGCGTAGCCAGCTCGCCGCCCTCGAAGCGGTCGGCGTCGATCGCTGGTACGTGCAGGTGATCCCGCATGACCTCGAGAACGTCGAGCGAGTTGCCGGGCCGCTCGTTTGAGCTCGCTGCCGGCAGCCACCGTGCGCTGGCTCGCCGCCGTCGCCCCATTCGCCCCGGAGGTGGTCTTGGTGCCCGAGGGCACCAAGACGGCAGCCGACGCTGCAGCCGGGGTCGGCTGCGAGGTCCGCCACATCGTGAAGTCGTTGGTGTTCGAGGTCGACGGGGAGCCGGTCGTCGCCCTGGTGCCGGGTGATCGTCGGTTGGACACCGGAGCCCTCGCCACAGCGTTCGACGGGCGGGAAGCGACACGGGCGCCGTTGGAGACGGTCCGGGCGGCGACCGGCTTCGCCGCTGGGGGAACGCCACCGTTCGGCCATGCGACCGAGGTCCCCGTGGTCGCCGATCAGGACCTCGACGGGAGCGCCACCCTCTGGATCGCCGCCGGGACACCGAACACGGTCGCTCCCATCTCCCGTGACGAACTGTTGGCCCGCAGCGGGGCATCGCTTCACCCGCTCAGCACCTCCGAATAGGCGGCCCGCGGCCGGTACCATCGACAGCCCCGACCCCAGACGTCTCACATGCCCGAACTCCTCCGAATCGAGAACCTGCACGCCTCGGCCGACGGCGTCGAGATCCTCAATGGCGTGGACCTCGTGGTCGAACGCGGTGAGGTGCACGCCTTGATGGGCCCGAACGGGTCCGGCAAGAGCACCCTCGCCAACGTCCTCATGGGACACCCCTCCTACGAGGTGACCGGCGGATCGATCTGGTTCGACGGGGTGGACATCACCGAGGTCGCTCCCGACCAGCGGGCCACAGCCGGCATGTTCCTTGCGTTCCAGTACCCCGAGGAGATCCCCGGTGTATCGGTGGTCCAGTTCCTCCGCCAGGCGCTGTCCAACAAGACCGGCATCGACTACACGGTCCTGGAGCTGCGGCTGAAGGTCATGGAGGCGATGCAGTCCCTCGGGATGGACGCCACGTTCGCCGACCGGTACCTCAACGAAGGGTTCTCGGGCGGTGAGCGCAAGCGCAACGAGGTCCTGCAGATGGCCGTACTCGAGCCCGCCTTGTCCATCCTCGACGAGACCGACTCGGGTCTCGACATCGATGCCCTCCGCACGGTCGCCGAGGGTGTCCGGTCACTCGTCCACCCCGAGCGCGGCTTCCTGATCATCACGCACTACCAGCGCCTCCTCGAGTATGTGAAGCCCGACATCGTGCACGTCTTCATGGATGGGCGTGTGCTCACCTCCGGCGGCATCGAGCTCTCCGAGCAGCTGGAGGCCGACGGCTACGACGCCTTCCGCGCCACCACCTGATGCGCGACGTCAGGGGCGATTTCCCGTTCCTGGAAGCTCACCCACAGCTCGCCTTCCTCGATTCGGCGGCGTCGACCCAGAAGCCGTGGCCGGTCATCGACGCCATGGCCTCGTTCCAGGCTGCGGCATACGCCAACGTCCATCGCGGCGCCTACCGCCTCAGCCAGGTGGCCACGACGGCATACGAGAACGCCCGGTCGACCGTCGCGGGGTTCATTGGCGTCGCCGACCCCGAAGAGCTCGTCTTCACCCGGGGTACGACCACCGGTCTGAACCTCGTCGCTGCCGGGATCACCGACCTACTGGACACGGGGGATTCCGTCGTCGTCACCGAGATGGAGCACCACGCCAACCTGATTCCCTGGCAGCGGGCCACGAAGCGCTCGGGTGCCGAGCTGCGGGTGGTCGGACTCACCCCGGACCACCGCTTGGACATGGCGGGCTTGGCCTCCCGCGTCGACGAGTCGACGAAGGTGGTCGCCGTCACCGGGATGTCGAACGTCCTCGGCACCAAGCCGGACCTGCCGGCGATCTCGGCGCTCGCCGGTGCATTCGGGGCCGCCACCATCGTGGACGGTGCCCAGCTCGTGCCCCACTCCCCCGTCGACGTCGCCGGACTCGGTATCGACGCCATCGCCTTCGGGGCCCACAAGATGCTCGGTCCGACCGGCATCGGTGCCCTCTGGATGCGACGGTCGCTCGCGGAATCGATCGAGCCGTTCGAGACCGGGGGCGAGATGATCCGGGAAGTGACGCTGACCGACGCCACCTGGGCTCCCATCCCCGCCAAGTTCGAGGCAGGCACGCCCCCGATCACCGAGGCCGTCGGCTTCGCCACCGCCATCGACTACCTCTCCGGGTTGGGCATGACCGAGGTGTCGGCCCACGAGGCGGGGCTGACCGAGCTCGCCCTCGAACGCCTCGCCGACGACGTGGACGGGGTGACCGTGTTCGGCCCCCCGGTCGGGCCCGATCGCGGCGGGGTGATCTCCTTCGCCGTCGACGGCGTGCACGCCCATGACGTCGCCACCATCCTCGACGAGCATGGCGTCGCCGTGCG
>JAHEFX010000150.1 GCA_024639975.1 bacterium | reverse complement strand
GCTGGCGCCGTCCGGCTCCTCCGCATCGGTCGAGCGGCTCACGGCCGGGCCCGTCCAACTCCTCCAGGTGACCGTTCGGGCTGCCGGAACCGCCTACGAAGGCTCTTGTTCCATGGCAGATCGCACGGTCGCCGAAGCAGCGGCCAGGGCGACCCTCGACGCACTGAACCCGTCCTGGGGGACCTGAGGTGCCCGATCTCCGGGTACGCGGTGGCTATCCCGACTTCCTCGACCTCCCGTGGGACACGTCGATCACCGAGTGGCCGGGGGAGCTGTTCGTCCACCTCCCCAAGGGGATCTCCCGTCACGAGGTCCGGTTCCACGAGCGCGACGGTCGGCTCTATGCCATCAAGGAGCTGCCGGGTCGACCGGCCTCCAACGACTACAGCGTGCTCCGACGCCTCGTCGACCTCCAGGTGCCGGCCGTGACCCCGGTGGGCATCGTGCTCGGGCGCACCGACGATCCGACCGAGGAGGCATCGGCCGCCCTCATCACGGCCTTCGAGCCTTACAGCTTCTCGTTCCGCAGCCTCGTCCAGGGCTCCGGATTCGGCAGCCGCCGGACCCAGATGCTCGATGCCTTCGCCGGTCTCCTCTGCGAGCTGCACCTCACCGGTTGCTTCTGGGGCGACTGCTCGTTGTCGAATGTGCTCTACCGCTTCGACGCCGAGATGGTGATGGCGATCATGGTCGACGCCGAGACGTCTTCGTTGTGGGACGAACTGACCGATGGCCAGCGGGAGCATGACCTCCAGATCATGGAGGAGAACGTGGCCGGCGGGATGGCGGACATCGCCTTCTCCCAGGGCGGGGACCTCGACGACGCCGACCTCGCACTGGGAGACGACATCAGGGCGCGCTACCACGCCCTCTGGGAGGAGCTGACGAGCGTCGATCGGATCCTGCCCGAGGAACGATGGCGATTCAATGGGCGGGTCGAGCGCCTGAACGCCTTGGGTTTCGAGGTCGACGAGGTGGAAGTCGTCGCCGACCCGGACCTGAGCAGGCTCCGGATGCGTCCGGTGGTGGCGGGGCGTGAGTTCCACTCCGATCGCCTCGCCCAACTCACCGGGATCTCTGCCCTCGAGTTCCAGGCACGCCAGATCCTCTCCGACGTCAACTACTTCATCGCCACGGAGATGGTGGGCACACGCGAGGCGGCAGCGCTGCGGTACCGGATCGAGGTCTTCGATCCTTGGGTGACCCGGCTGTCGGCGCTCGACGACGTCGTCGATCCGATCCAGGCCTACTGCGACCTGCTGGTCTTCCGGTTCCAGGAGTCGACGAATCAGGAGTCCTCGCTCTCCACGGAAGAGGCCTTCGTCCGCTGGCTCGACGGCGGTCGCCCGGGCTACCCGCTGGAGTGACCTTGCGGGTCTAGCGTCGGTCCGATGAAGCGACAGTGCGCCTGGTGCGGGAGGTCCTTCGAGTGGGAAGGGGTGGGCCGTCCTCCGAAGTACTGCCGGAGGAGCCATCGGCAGCGGCACTACGAGGCCCGCAAGGAGGCCGAACGCCTGGGGATCGGGGGTGTGCTGGTCACCGACCACGCCTGGCAGCAGCTCCGGGACGCGGCCTACCGCCTCGAAGCGAGTGTGGGCGATGCAGAAGTCGACCTCGCCGATGACGATCCGGTCGGAGCGGCAGAGGGCCTCCTGGATGCCGCCAGGACGTTGCTGGGCGCCCTACCGGAGCCGGTCGCAACGACCGAGTGAGACCTACTCGCCGGGGACCACGAAGCCGGACTCGTAGGCGGCGATCACCGCCTGGGTCCGATCCCGCACCCCCAGCTTGAGGAGGATCGAGCCCACGTGGGTCTTGACGGTCTCCGGAGAGACATAGAGGTCGTCGGCAATCTCGCGGTTCGAGTGACCCCTGGCGAGGAGACGGAGTACGTCTTGCTCCCGCTCCGACAGGTCGGGGAGGTCGGCACTCGCCTCGTCGGAACCGGAGAACTGCTCGATGAGGTTGCGGGTGGTGGCCGGGAAGACGAGGGAGTCCCCGGCAGCGACGACCCGGACCGCCTCGATGAGCTCTGCCGGCGGGACTCGTTTGAGAACGAAGCCGGAAGCGCCGACCCTCAGGGCCTCATAGACGTACTCGTCGACCTCGAACGTGGTGAGGACGATGACCTTCGGTGGGGGTTTGGCGGTCTCCAGGACTTGTCTGGTGGCCGCGAGGCCGTCGACCTCGGGCATCCGGACGTCCATGAGTACGACGTCTGGAGCGAACCGGACAGCAGCCTCGGCGGCCTGTGCCCCGTCGTCCACCTCGCCCACGACCTGCCAGCCGTCCTCGGACTGGAGGACGGCTCGGAGCCCGACTCGAACGAGTGGGTCGTCGTCGACGAGGAGAATCCTCAACTGGTGGCTCCGACAGGTGTGGGCAAGGTGGCCTTCACCCGAAAGGTACCGGCCTCGGTTGGGCCGGCTGACAGCGTTCCGCCGAGCTGGGCCGTTCGATCGGCCATGTTGGGGATGCCGCGGCCTTCCCGGGGCCGGCCTGACGATTCCCGGAGTGCGTTCTCGACGGCGATCTCGATGGACTTGTCCGTGGCTGCCACTTCGATCGACATGCGCCCGGAGCCGCCGTGCTTGACTGCGTTGGTGATCGACTCCTGGACGATGCGGTACGCAGCGCGGCCGACGACGGGGGGGACGTTCGCTTCGGCAATGGACGCTTGCAGGTCGATGCCGGCCCTGAGCGTTCGGTCCACGAGGGATGGGATGGCTTCGTAGCCGGGCACCTCAAGCCGTTCGAGGTCGTCGGAACGCACCAAGGCGATGATGCGGTCGAGTTCATCCAGTGCCTCACGTCCCTGTTCTTCGATCGTCGAGAGGGCGGTGCGAGCGAACTCGGGGTCGGAGTCGAACACATGGACACCTGCGCCGGCCTGGACGACGGTCATGGTGAGGACGTGGCCGATGGAGTCGTGGAGCTCCTGGTCGAGACGAAGCCTTGCCTCGACCCGCTCGGTCCGCTCGTCGAGTTCGTCGGCCAGTTCGTCGGCCGTTGGGCCGAGCATGAGTCTCCCGAGGCGGCCAATGAGCTCGCCGGTTCCTCGGACGACGATTGGCATGAGGAACAAGAGGGGGATACCGACGATTGGTCCGAGCCAGAAGAGGTTCTCCCACCCTCCGAGGTCGCTGTTCTGGTCGAACAAGAACGAGATCGGTGCGGCGATGAGCGACAGCGGTACGACGAACGATACGACCGCGAGCACGAAGCCGATTGGTCCGAGGAGGAGTCGCATGGCCGACCACCCCAGGTTGCGCCAGCCGAACCCGTCCCGCATCACCGTGGAGAAGGCAGTCTTCGGGGTCAGTTGCGCCAGCCGCCGCGGGGCGGGGATGCCTGCGTCGAGGAGACCATTGAGCAGGCCTCGTTCGACATGCCCGATACCTCGGGAAAACAAGTGTGTGAGCACCAGGAGGGGGAGGCCCACCCAGACGACCACGAGGGCCACGCTCGTGGCGTAGAAGGCTACGAGGAGGGCAAACCAGAGGACGCCGAACGGCAGCCCGATGAACAGGTAGAGCCACGTCTTGTAGGTGAGCGGGTCGGTCAGGGCGACCCGGCTCTTGCGGGTCGTGGGGTTGGTCATGTCAGTCATGTTCGCAGCGTGCCCGACGAGAGCAGCGTTCGCCTCACCCGCAGGGGTCGAATCGGGTCCCCCAGGTGGGGGAGCGGAGCATCTCGACTCCCCCGATCGGGTGACCAGCCAACGTCCTGATGGGGGAGGCGCACCGCCGGCGTTGCCCCATACGTTGTGGGCAAGCAAGAACGCAGGCCTTGGAGGC
>JAHEFX010000149.1 GCA_024639975.1 bacterium | reverse complement strand
TGGGCGTCGGTGCCGAACATGTGGAGGATCTCCATGTTGCCCGTGTTCGGGGCGTCGCAGTTGAAGACCTCCGGTGCGAACTCGACGGCGTGCCCGGTGAGCTCGGCGATCGGGGCGTACTCGGTGACGCTCAGCCCGGCCCCGTCGACCGGGTCGGGCAGGAACATGTTCCACAGGCCGGCCGCCTTGGCCTCAGCCTTCAGTTCGTGGAGGATCGCCGGGTAGTGGTGGGGATCACCGGCCGCGGCCATCTGGGCTTCGTAGGTGGCCTCGTTCGGGAAGACCCGATCGGACATGAACGCAGTGACGCGCTCGTGGTATTCGGAGCCCTTCGGGCTCATTGCGAAGTCCATGGCTCTCCCGGGTCGACCGGGGGCCGAACCTACGCGGCTTCCTCGGTGGGCGCGTCGGGGCCCACGGCGACGCCGGGAGTTCGCAACAGGAAGAGGGCCGGCACCACGGCCACGACCGACAGGGCGGCGCCGGTCCAGGCGGGAAGCGTGACGGACATGGCGAACAGGACTCCCCCGAGGGCGGTGGAGAGGATTGTCCCGAGCGACGCCACGGAGTTGAACAACCCGAGCACGCCGCCGCGGAATCGGTCCGGGAGGGCGCGGGTGGCGATCGCCTGGGCAGGGGGGAGCGAGAGTCCGCCGCCGCCGGCCAAGAGGGCGCCGCCCACGGCTGCGAGGACACCGCTGGGGAGGACGATGGCGACCACGAGTCCGACGCCACGGGTCAGGGTGCCGACGATCGCCGTCTTCACCTCACCGATACGAGCGATCACCGGCCCGAGGATCCTCGTCTGGGTGATGACCTGGGCGACTCCGACTCCCGTCAGCAGGAGACCGATCCTGATGTTCACGCTGGTGGCGTCCTCGCCGGCGAACCAGTACGCCTCGCCGATGAGCGCGTAGGTGGAGACGAGCAGTCCCAGCACGAACTGGGCCAGGAATCCGAGGGCAAGCGTGAGCAGCAGCGGGCGGGAGGCGAGCACCATCTTGGCGGTCAGTGGAATCCGGTCGAGGTTCCTGGCCTCGCGCTCCTCGCGGGGCAGGCTCTCGTCGAGTACCCGCCACGTGATGACGACGGCGATCGTGGCCGCGATGGCGGCGATGACGTATGGGATCTGCAGCCCGATCCCGGAGACGAAGCCGCCGATGGCCGGCCCGATGGCGAACGAGATGCCGAACATGGCGAACACGAGTCCCAGGTACTGGGCGCGCTTGGCCGGGGGGGCGATGTCGGTGAGGTAGGCCTGGGCGACGACGATGTTGCCGCCGGTGATCCCGTCGAAGACCCGGGCGGCGAAGAGCCAGGATGCGGAGGGGGCGAAGGCGAGCATGAGGAACGAGAGCGCCGTGCCGATCTGGCTGATCAGCAGGATCGGCACCCGGCCGACCTTGTCGGAAAGGCGGCCCAGGATCGGCCCGGCGATGAACTGGGCGGCGAAGAACGACGCCGCCAGCAGCGTCACCATCTGGGGGCTCAGCCCGAACTCGTTCTTCGCATAGAGCGGGAGGATCGGGAGGATCATCGACGCCCCGAGCATCTGCACGAGCACGACCAGGAGGATCGTGAGGAGGCGGCGGTCGCGGGGCACGGGTCTCCGGTGGGAAGGGCGACGGAGGCTAGGTCAGGCCGGGGTCCTAGGCCCGAACCACCGGTCCCGGATCATCGCGGCGGCCGTGAGCAGCAGGGCCACGATCGCCATCGCGATCACACCTTGCACGGCTGAGTCGGTCAACGAGCCCTCTTCCACGCCGTACCCGAAGAGCGTCACGACCAGGCCCGCCCCGGCGGCGGATGCCATCTCGACGGGGTTGCGGCCAATGCCGAAACCCCAACCGGCACCGGCGGCTGCAGCCGGCCACAGGGGGCTGGACGAGAGCACGAGCCCGAAGCCGAGCCCGATGAGCATCGCCGACCAGACGCGTGCCGCGGGGACGTCGGAGCCGAGGACGATGCCGGCTCGGATCGAGATGGCGACCACCACGATGGCGAGAAGCCAGACCAGGCGACCCTCCCAACGCTCGAGCACGACCGGGGCGACCAGGTCGACGCGGTCCAAGAAGGACGAGCCGGCACGGGCAACGAGGATGACGACAGCCGAGAAGACCGTGGCGGCGATCCCGGCGCCGACGGCCATGGCGAGGGCGGCTCCCACCGGCCACAGGCGCCGTCGCTGTTCGTTGGAGGTCTCCGGCATCTGGGGCACGCTACCGGTCCCCCCATCCACTTCACACCGGCGAGCAGCCCGAGTCGGGGCCCGGTCGGCGCGACCTGGGTTCCGGGCATGGACACCCTCCGCACTCCGGATGTTGCCTTCGCCGGAATCGACGACTTCGCCCACGAGCCCCGGTACACGGACATCCCCGATGGGGAGGGCGGCGGCCTGCGGGTCGCCCACGTCGAGGTGGGCCAGGGCCGACCGGTGCTCCTCATGCATGGCGAGCCGACCTGGTCATACCTGTATCGAGCCGTCATTCCCGCTCTGGCCGGTGCAGGTTGTCGGGTGCTGGCGCCTGACCTCGTCGGGTTCGGCCGGTCCGACAAGCCGACTCGTCAGGAGGACTACTCCTACGCCCGGCATGTGGCATGGATGCAGGCTTGGCTGGATGCCACCGGCGTTGGTGACGTGGTCTTCTTCGGACAGGACTGGGGTGGATTGGTCGGGCTACGCCTCGTGGCCGCGGATCCCGACCGCTTCGCTGCGGTGGTGGTGGGAAACACGGGCCTGCCCACCGGGGACCAGTCGATGCCGCCGGCGTTCCTGGCGTGGCGCGAGTTCTCCCGAAGCGCACCGGCTTTCGAGATCGGGCGGATCGTCGGGAACGGGACGGTCGACGGACTCGCCGAGGCGGAGTTGGCGGCCTACGACGCGCCATTCCCGGACGACTCCTACAAGGCCGGCGCCCGGGCCTTCCCGAGTCTCGTCCCAGCCAGCCCCGATGACCCGGCAGCCGAGGACCAGCGCATCGCCTGGACCTCCCTGGCAGGTTTTGACAAGCCCTTCGTGACGGCCTTCTCGGACTCGGACCCGATCACGGCCGGCGCCGACGCCGCCTTCCGGAAGCTGGTCCCGGGCACCGAAGGGATGCCGCACCGAACCATCGAGGGTGCCGGCCACTTCATCCAAGAGGACGCCCCCGACGAGGTGGCCGCAGCCATCCTCGACACGATCTCTCTGCTGTAGCCGGAGCTCCGGCCCCGGCGCGGCTGAAGCGAGGTGCCCCTACTTCTTCTTGGCCTTGGCGGCCTTCTTCTTCGTTCGGCGGACGTTGAGGCCCCAGCCCAACGCGACACCGAGCACGACCATGAGGACCGTGTAGGCCCAGAGCACCATCTCGAAGTCCAGGAAGGTCCACTCCAACTGCACGACCTGGTCGGTGTTCTGGAAGATGAACAGGAGTACGGCGACGAGGACGAGCACGGCGAGGATCACCTTCATGTTCACGTTGGTGTCGCCGACGACGACCTCCCTGTCGGCGAACTTGTCACTGCTCGGTGTGGGCGGCTTCTCGTCGGACATGGTGTGGAACCTCCTGTTGTGCCGAGTTCTAGCAGGCCAGGGGAGCGGCCCCTCGGGGACGCCCCGGCTGCGGTCGCGAAAACTCTTCGTTCGATCGGTTTCCGCGACCCCGGACCCTGCCCGTAGGCTCGCTGCCGCTTCCCCAAAGCTGCCCGATCGGCGTCTGAACAAGCGTCGCGCGTGTCATCGTTGACAGGTCACACGCGTGTAATTACAGTGCCGGTATTGCACCACATGTTGTGGTTCCGGAGGGACCAAACCACAACATCTTGTGGTTTGTGGGTCATAG
>JAHEFX010000060.1 GCA_024639975.1 bacterium | reverse complement strand
GGACGGTACCTTCCGTGGCATGGAGTTCTCAGAGGTGGTCCGCCGTCGACGCAGCATCCGGTCCTACAGCTCGGAGCCACCACCCCGGGAGGTCATCGACGGGATCATCGACACCGCTCGTCGGGCGCCATCGGCCGGCTTCGCCCAAGGGATCGACTTCCTCGTGCTCGACACCCCTGAACGTCTCGCCGAGTTCTGGCGACTGGCCGGGGACCCCGATGCCCCGTCCGATCCGGAGCCCGACGACCCCACGGTGTTGGTGTTGGTCTTCTCCGACCCGAACCGGTACCTCGCCCGCTACTCGGACCCCGACAAGATCGAGTTCGGGCTCGACGAGGCCGATGCCTGGCCGATCAAGTTCTGGGACGTCGACGCGGCCATGGCCGCCATGCAGCTCCAACTTGCCGCCGTCGACTCCGGACTCGGCACCTGGTTCTTCGGGGTGGGCGACGAGGACGCGCTGCGGAAGGCGCTCGGGGTCCCCGACGACCGCAATCTCATCGGCATCGTTGCACTCGGCTACCGGGCCGACGACGAGAAGCCGATGGGGTCGGGCACCACTCGCAAGCGCCGACCGCTCGCCGAACAGCTCCACCGCAACGGCTGGGACCGCTGACCGGGACCTCGGACCGGCGAGGTTGGTGATTGGTACGATCGACCCGATGCCAGCACCGGACTTCACCCTCACCGACCAGGCCGGCCAGGCCTGGAACCTCCGCGAGCACCTCGAGGAGGCGGCGCACGTCCTGCTGTTCCTAAGAGGAGATTGGTGACCGTACTGCAACGGCCAGCTGGTCAGCCTGGCGATGCGCTACGAAGAACTCCTCGCCGCGGGCACCCGGATGGCGGCGATCGACATCGACTCCCCCGGACAGCACGCGGCGATGGTGGAGAAGCTCGGTCTGCCGTTCCCGTTCCTTTCCGACCCTGACCGTTCAGGAGCCATCTCCCCGATGGGCCTCGCCGACCCCGACGACGAGCGACAGATCGCCAAGCCGGCCATCGTCATCGTCGACGGCAGTGGAGAAGAACGGTTCCGATGGGTCGCCCGGGACTTCGCCGACCGACTCCCCGAGGACGACGTCGTCGAGACGGTCCAAGCTCTCGGGCTGAAGTCCGTCGACGCCCAACCGCTGGCGGTCGGCCCGGCCGATCCGGGACCGAAGGCGATGCGACTCGAAGCCCTCATGCCCTACTTCCGGGGTGCCCGCTTCGCGTCGGTGGCCTTCTACCGGCGCATGCGGGAGATCCCGGAGGCGAAAGAGACCGCCAAGGCCGAGATGCTCGCCTACGTCGACGAGATGGACCGCTACTTCGAGGCCGTCCGCCAGGCCAAGGCCCGCAAGGGCTGATCAGACCAGACGGACGCCCGGGAGCCTGAAACCGACCGCGGCGCCGCCGTCGGGCGAGTCGAGTACGAAGACCTCTCCCCCATGGGAGGTCACCGTCTGGTCGACGATGGCCAGCCCCAGTCCGGAGCCCGGCTTCTTCTGGGCGTCCATGGTCCGGAAGAAGCGTTCGAACACCTTGTCCCGCTCGTTGGCGGGGATGCCCGGGCCCCGGTCGTGGACGGTCAGCGTCCCCGCCTCGAGGACCACTCGGATCGGTTCGCCGTCAGGACTCCACTTCACGGCGTTCTCGAGAAGGTTGGAGACCGCACGGTCGAGCATCCCGGGCCGCCCGATCACCTCGCACGGCTCGAGCTCGGACTCGATCATCCAGTCGTGACGTCGCCGAGCCCGGTCCACCGCCTCCGCCACCAGTGTGTCGAAACGGACCCGTTCAGCCAGCTCGGCGGTGTGTTCGTCGGTGGCGAGGTTGACGAGCTCGGCGACGAGCTCCGAGAGCTCCACCACCTCCACCTTGATGTCGCCGACGAGCTCCTCGCGCTGGTCGGCGTCGAGCAGGCTGCCCCGTTGCTCCAGGACCTCGATGTTCGTCCGGAGCGACGTGAGAGGGGTCCGCAGCTCGTGTGAGGCGTCCTGCACCAATCGGTGCTGCTGGTGGCGGGAGGTGGCGAGGGCGGCGACCATTCGATTGAACGCCACGGCCAGGCGGCCCACTTCGTCGTCCCGCTCGGTCTCGATACGGCGTTCGAGCTTCCCGGTCTCTGCGATGTCTTCGGCCACCTCGGTGAGTGCCGTGACAGGACGGATGATGTACCGGGCCAGGGCGACACCGGCCACGGCGGCGACCCCTGCCGCCACGACGCCGAAGCGGATGAGCCCCAATTGCAGGCCATCGAGGAGGTCCTGGTTGGAAGCCGTCGACCTGGCCACCCGGATCGCCCCGGTCGATGTCCCGAGGGTGTAGGAGAGGTAGGTCTGGTCGTTCCAGAGGTGCTTCTGCGGGGCATTCAGGCCCTCGGTCGCGACCACCGCCCGCTCCCCGGGCAGCAACACGTTGGTGAAGTCGGGGCCCTCCTCCGCGATGAGGATGCCCTGGGCGTTGAATTCCTGGATCGACGAGCCCAGCTCCACCTCGTTGCCCAGGGTCGGGCCGAGCGAGATGCCCGAGCCACCCTCCTGGGCGGCGATGATCGTCGCCGTCTGGACCAGGTCCTCCTCGAGCGAGTCCTCCAGGGCCACCTGCGTGGCGAAGAACGAGACCCCCGCGGCCACGAGGAAGGCGAGGAATACGGCCGCGGCGAGGAAGGCCGCCAGCCGGACCCGGAGACTCATCAGGCGTCGGACCGGAGGACGTAACCGATGCCGCGCACCGTCTGGATGAGGCGCGGGAGTTCGTCGACCTCGGTCTTGCGGCGCAGGTATCCCACGTAGACGTCGAGGCTGTTCGACGAGGACTCGAAGTCGTAGCCCCAGATGTCCTCGTAGATCTGCTCACGGGTCAGGACGATGCCGGCATTGCGGATGAGCAGCTCCAACAGGTCGAACTCCGTCTTCGTGAGCACGATCTCCGTGTCGCCCCGGAACACCTGCCGGGTGGCCGGGTCGAGACGCAACCCCGCCGCTTCCACGACCGCCGTCTCCGCGCCGATGCCTTCTTGGCGTCGGAGCAGCGCCCGCAGGCGGGCCAGCAGCTCGTCGAGGGCGAATGGTTTCACCACATAGTCGTCGGCGCCGGCGTCGAGGCCGGCGACTCGGTCGGCCACCTGGTGGCGGGCCGTCAGCATGAGGATGGGAGTCATGTCGCCCTTGGCCCGCAGTCGACGGGCGACCTCGAGCCCGTCCATGACCGGCATCATCACGTCCAGCACGATCGCGTCCGGGGCGATCTTCTCGACGACCTGCATGGCCTCGATGCCATCGGGAGCCGTGTCGACGTCATACCCCTCGAAGGCGAGGGCGCGGGCGAGGGACTCCCGGACACCCCGGTCGTCCTCGACCACGAGGACCTTGTGGGTCGATTCGTCGGGAACGCTCATGTACCGAATGGTACGAGGCGTATCGATGAACCCGCCCGATACCCCAACTTCTTAGGCCGTTCTCATGTTCGACTCATGAACCTCTCATGGCCGGGGATCAATCTGTGTTCAACAGCGAAGAACAACACCGGCACCCCACGGGGCGTCGGCCCCTCTGAAGGAGACATCATGGAAGCAACGATGAAAGCGGCTCGGGTCGCCAAGGTGCCCCGCAAGTCCAAGACCTACGGCGAGCAGCGCTACTGCGCCGACGAAGAGTGCAGCACCCGCCTCTCGATGTACAACAAGTACGACAAGTGCAACCTGCACAAGGGTGTGCACTTCCCCCGCCTGCGAGGCCACACCAAGCACCTCCAGGACGCATAGGACAACAGATTTCGGGGCCGGCCCCACACTTCCCTCCTCCCTCCTCCTCCCTCCGTCTGGAGCCGGCCCCGAAAAACCCCATCGAGGGCTTCCGAAGTCCCCTCCAGTACTTCGGCCCCCGACTGGCATCCGATTGGCACGCTGACCTCCCTCCTTCCTTCCTCCTCCGGAATCGCCAACCGGATGCCTCCAGAAAGACCCCGGCACCCCGAGCCGGGGTCTTTCTCGTGTCGGCCTACGATTGCCAGCGCCCCCAACCAGCCGAGGACCCGATGACCGCTGCCCGTGACGCCGTCAATGCCATCAAGGCCCTGTCCATGGACGCCGTGCAGCGGGCCAACTCCGGCCATCCCGGCGCACCGATGGGCCTCGCAGACGCAGCCACGGTGTTGTGGACCCGGTTCCTCGATGTCGACCCCCTCGACCCGACGTGGCCCGATCGCGACCGGTTCGTCCTCTCCAACGGGCACGCTTCGATGCTCCTCTACTCCCTGCTGCACCTCTCGGGCTTCCCCGTCTCCATCGATGACCTGAAAGAGTTCCGCCAGTGGGGCTCGCACACCGCCGGGCACCCGGAAGTGGACCAGACCCTCGGGATCGAGACCACCACCGGCCCACTCGGACAAGGTTTCGCCACCGGCGTCGGGATGGCGATCGCCGAAGCCCACCTGCGGGCCCGGTTCGGCCAGGAGCTCGTCGACCACCGCACCTTCGGTTTCGTCTCCGACGGCGACCTGATGGAAGGCGTCGCCCTCGAGGCGGCGAGCCTCGCCGGCCACCTCGGGCTGGGCCACCTGGTCTATCTCTACGACGACAACCGGATCTCGATCGACGGCTCGACGGACATCACCTACTCCGAGGACGTCGCCGCCAAGTACGAGGCGCTCGGCTGGCACACGATCTCCGTGGACGGTCACGACCACGACGAGCTCGCCGCTGGTTTCGAGGAAGCCATCGCCACGACATCGAGGCCTTCGCTGATCATCGCCCGCACGCACATCGGGCATGGCTCGCCGAACAAGCAGGACACATCCAAAGCCCACGGATCCCCGCTGGGCGACGAGGAGATCGCCCTCACCCGGGAGGCGCTCGGTTGGGACCACTCGCCGTTCGAGGTACCGGAATCGGTCTACGGGACGTTCTCGGCGGCCATGCAACGTGGCAAGGACGCCCGATCTGCTTGGACGGCCCGCCGGGACGCGGCCTTCGCCGACGCCGACGTGGCCGCTGCCTGGGCAGCCCACCATGAGCCCGGGACCGTGGAGCTCCAGTCCCCGGAGTTCCCCGAGAAGCTGGCAACCAGGGCGTCGGGCGGGATGCTCTTCGACCAGATCGGCGAACGACTTCCCGGCTTCATCGGTGGCTCGGCCGACCTCGTCGGCTCCACCAACACGACGTTGTCCTACTCGGGGTACATGACCGCCGACGACCCCTCCGGTCGCAACATCGCCTTCGGCATCCGCGAGCACGCCATGGCCGCTGCAGTCAATGGCATCAACCTGCACGGTGGTCTCCGGGCCTACGGCGCCACCTTCTTCGTCTTCTCCGACTACATGCGCCCGGCCGTCCGGCTCGCGGCGCTCATGGGGACACCGTCCATCTGGGTCTGGACCCACGACTCGATATTCCTCGGCGAGGACGGTCCCACCCACCAGCCGGTGGAGCACCTGGCCTCCCTGCGGGCCATTCCGAACCTCCACGTGGTCCGTCCGGCCGACGCGACCGAGGTACTCGAGGCTTGGGAGTTGGCGCTCAACCGATCAGCTGGTCCGACGGCCCTGGTCCTGACCCGACAGGGCCTGCCGACGCTCGACCGACCGAAGGGCGGTGTCGCCAAGGGTGGCTACGTGCTCCGAGATGGGAGCGATGTCACGCTGATCGCCTCGGGGTCCGAGGTGTCCCTCTGCCTCGACGCCGCCGAGTTGTTGGACGCCGATGGCGTCTCCGCCCGCGTGGTCAGCCTGCCATGTTGGGAGGCCTTCGAGGCCCAGGGCGAGGGCTATCGCAACGACGTCCTCGGCACGGCCCCGCGCCTGTCGGTGGAGGCCGCAAGCACCTTCGGCTGGGAGCGGTACGCCGATGAGTCCCATGGCTTGGACCGTTTCGGGGCTTCGGCTCCGGCGGGCAGGCTGGCGGAGGAGTTCGGTTTCACCGCCGACGCCGTTGCCGCCAAGGCGAAGGCCCTGGTCTGATGCGACAGGCGGCGGCGCTCCTCTCCGGAGTGGCGCTCCTCGCCGGCTGTGCCACACCCGCCGCCGACACCGAGACCACTTCCACGTCGCTTGCGGCCGAGGATTGCGCCGACGTCGTCGGCGTCGAGGTCAGGTCGGGGAGTGACGGCTATACCTTCGACGTGACCGTCGCCTCTGGCGACACGGGCTGGGACAAGTACGCCGACGCCTGGGAGGTCCGTCTCGACGACGGCACCGTCGTGGGCACCCGGGAGCTCACCCACCCCCACGTCGAGGAGCAACCGTTCACCCGTTCCCTGTCGGGTGTCACCGTCCCCGGCGGTACCCACCAGGTGGTCGTCGCCGCCCGCGACTCCGTCGAAGGCTGGTGCGGCCGCACGATGGCCACGACCCTGCCGTAGGCGAGCGGGTCCCACGTGCCGAGGTTCACGAACCGCAAGGGGCCAATACCCCGGTACCGGGCGGCCGAGCCCCGGCCTACTTCCCCTTCGGGTGCCAGACCGTCTTGGTCTCGGTGAACTGGGCGATCCGATACGGGCTCTCGGCGGTGGCCCAGTGGTCGGGGGGATCGGCGAGGACCCGCTTCACGTTCCCGGCAGCTGCCTGCTGGGCCGCGGTGACCAACCCCGGATCGGCGCCCGAGATGTCGAGACCGTTCACGTCCATGTGCGAGGCGAGGAACGGCAACAGCTCGGCGGGCTGGCCGGTGAGCAGGTTCACGACGCCACCCGGCACGTCCGCCGTCGCCAACGCCTCCGTGAACGTCACTGCTGTCAGCGGCCAACGCTCCGACGCCACGACCACGGCCGTGTTGCCGGGAACGAGGACGGGGAGGAGGGTCGAGACGAGGCCGAGCAGGGGCGGCTCACCGGGAGCCACGACCCCCACCACCCCGCTGGCCTCGGGCGCAGAGATGTTGAAATAGGGGCCGGCGACCGGATTGAGGTTCCCGAGCACTTGGGCGAACTTGTCCGCCCATCCGGCGTACCAGACGATTCTGTCGATCGACGCGTCCACCTCGGCTTCGGCGTCCGCCTCGTCCCGCCCGTCGGCGCCGAGCTGCTCGACGAAGGTCCCCCGGCGATCTTCCACCATCTCGGCGATCCGATAGAGCACCTGGCCTCGGTTGTAGGCCGTGCGCCCGGCCCAGCCGGACTGGGCCCCCCTGGCCGCCACGACGGCGTCCCGCAGGTCCTTGCGCGAGCCATGCGCGACCCGAGCGAGTACCTCGCCGTCGGCGTCGGTCGCCGGCAACACCCGGCCCGACTCCGAGCGAGGGAAGGCGCCGCCGATGTAGAGCTTGTAGGTCTTGCGGACGTCGAGCCGGCTCATGCGACACCTCCCAGGTACGGCAGGAGGCCGTGGCGGCCACCCTCCCGACCGAACCCCGACTCCTTGTAGCCGCCGAAGGGCGACGCCGGATCGAACTGGTTGTACGTGTTGGCCCAGACGACGCCGGCTTCGAGCCGGTCGGCCATCCAGAGGATCCGGGAGCCCTTGTTCGTCCAGACCCCGGCCGAGAGGCCGTAGGGGGTGTTGTTCGCCTTCTCGATCGCCTCCTCCGGCGTCCGGAAGGTCATGATCGAGAGGACCGGGCCGAAGATCTCCTCCTGGGCGATGCGATGCGACTGGGCCACCCCGAGGAAGAGGGTCGGCGGGAACCAGAAGCCCTGCTCGGGTAGGTCGCAAGCGGGCTGCCAGCGCTCACCGCCTGCCGTCTCGCCCTCGGCCACGAGTGCCTTGATCCGATCGAGCTGGGCTGCGGAGTTGATGGCGCCGATGTCGGTGTTCTTGTCCAGCGGGTTCCCCACCCGGAGCAGCTCCAGGCGCTCCTTCAACTTCTCGACGAAGACGTCGTGGATCGACTCCTGCACGAGCAGGCGGGAGCCGGCGCAGCAGACATGTCCTTGGTTGAAGAAGATCCCGTTGACCACGCCCTCGATCGCCTGGTCGAGTGGCGCGTCGTCGAACACGATGTGGGCCGCCTTGCCGCCAAGCTCGAGCGTGACCCGCTTGCCGGTGCCTGCGATCGCCTCCTGGATGCGTTTGCCGACGGCTGTGGAACCGGTGAAGGCGACCTTGTCGACGTCGTCGTGGGTCACCAGGGCAGCACCGGTGGCGCCGGCGCCGGTGATGACGTTGAGGACGCCCTCGGGGAGTCCGGCTTCGGCCGAGAGGCGGGCGAATTCCAAGGCGGTGAGCGACGTCGTCTCGGCCGGTTTGAGCACCACCGTGTTGCCGGCCGCCAGGGCCGGGGCGACCTTCCAGGCCAGCATCAGCATCGGGAAGTTCCACGGGATCACCTGCCCGGCCACGCCCAGCGGCTTGGGGTCGGCGCCGGGGAAGGCGTAGTCGAGCTTGTCCGCCCACCCGGCGTAGTAGAAGAAGTGGGCGGCGGCCATCGGGAGATCGAAATCGCGCGCCTCGCGGATCGGCTTGCCACCATCGAGGGTCTCGAGGACGGCGAACTCGCGGGCGCGCTCCTGCAGCAGACGCGCCAAGCGGAAGAGGTACTTGGACCGCTCCTTGCCGGGCATCGACCCCCACACGTCGTCGTAGGCATCGCGGGCCACCCCGACGGCCCGGTCGACGTCCGCCTCATCGGCTTCTGCGAGGACGCCCAGCGTCTCTTCGGTGGCCGGGTTGATCGAGTCGAAGCCGGCGTCCGATACGGGGGCGACCATCTCTCCACCGATCCACAGGCCCTGCTCGGCAGGGATGTCGACCGGAGTCGACTCGACCGACGGGGCGTAGTCCCAGTCGAGGGGGTCGATCGTCGTGGCGGGTGTGGTCTCGTCGCTCACGTCAGTCCTTCGTGAAGTAGTCGGGGCCCTGGTAGCGGCCCTCGGCGAGCCACCGGGCCTGCATCAGGAGGTCGTTGAGGAGGGAGGAGGCCCCGAAGCGGAAGAGCTCTGGGGTCATCCAGGTCGTGCCGAGCGTCTCGTTGAGCAACACCAGGTATTTGATCGCGTCCTTGGTGGTGCGGATGCCGCCGGCCGGCTTCATGCCGATGACCGAGCCCGTCAGGGCGTTGAAGTCGCGGATGGCTTCCAACATCACGAGGGTCACCTCGCGGGTGGCAGCGGGCACGACTTTCCCGGTCGAGGTCTTGATGAAGTCGGCCCCGGCCGCCATGGCGAGCATCGACGCCCGGCGGACGTTGTCATAGGTACCCAGCTCGCCGGTCTCGAGGATCACCTTGAGGTGGGCTGGACCGCAGGCCTCCTTGGTGGCCACGATCTCCTCGTAGACCTTCAGGTGGTCGCCGGTGTGGAACGCACCGCGGTCGATGACCATGTCGATCTCGTCGGCACCCGCCTCGACGGCGGCTCGGGTATCGGCGAGCTTCACGTCCAGCGGGGCCTGGCCGGACGGGAAGTAGGTCGCCACGGCGGCCACGCGGACGCCGGTGCCGGCGACGACCTCGACGGCATCCCGCACGCGGGCCGGGTAGACGCAGACCGCGGCAACAGACGGTATCGAGGGGTCGGAGGGATCCGGCGTGACGGCCTTCGTGGCCAACTGCTTGACCTTCCCCGGGGTGTCCATGCCCTCCAGCGTCGTGAGGTCGGTCATCCGGATGGCGAGGTCGATCGCCGACCGCTTGGAGGCCTTCTTGATCGAGCGGGTCGCGAGCGATCCGACCCGGGCGTGGACGGCAACCTCGTCGACCGACGGGACCGAGCCGAGGAAGGCGCGGATGGCCGCCGGGGTGACCGGGGACACGAGCGGGTCGACGACGGCTGGTGTGCTCATCACGGCGCGATGCTAAGCGGCTCGAAAGGTGCTGGGCGGCGACCCGCTCAGGCGAGCTCGAGGAACCCGCCGAAGGCGAGCACGAGACCCGACAGTGCCACCAGGGCGAAGAGCACCCGATTCAGCCCGATCTGGCGCGACACGACCGGTTGGTCGACGCCCGTCATCCCGAGCCATCGCAGCGCGTCGGCGTCGAGTCGGCCGGAGACCCCCAAGACCCCCAAACCGCCGACCAGCAGTCCGAATGAGACCATCAGTAGTGGCATTGCCACTCAGAGTAGTTGCTCGACCACCCCAAGCGCAAGGTCGAGATGAGCGCGGACCCTGCACACAGGGGAGAAATCCCCCGGGCGGAAGGTGCCTAGACGGCACCGCCTTCGCGCAGGCGCTCGATCTCGTCTTCGGAGAAGCCCAGCTCGGCGAGCACGGCGTCGGTATCTCCCCCGAGGGTCGGGGCGGCTCCGACGGGCTCGGGCGGTGTCGCCGACATCGAGAACGGCGGCGCTGCGACCGGGACACCGTCCAACTCGGCGTAGTCGATCTCGGTGAACGCCCCCATCGCCCGCACCTGTGGGTCGGCCAGCGCCGAGGCTGCGTCGTAGACCGGGGCGCTCGGCACACCCGCCTCGTTCAGCGAAGAGATCGCTTCCTCCCGAGTCCGCACGGCCACCCATGCGGCGATCGCCGCCGAGAGTTCGGCACCGTTCTCGCCCCGGTCGTCGTCCGTCCGGAAGCGGGGGTCGTCGAGCCACTCCTCCTTGTCGAGCAGCCGGGCCACCCGACGAAAGATCGGATCGCCGACCGCCTGCAGCACGAGCCACCCGTCCGTCGCCCGGAAGATGTCGGCGGGACCGGACGTCTGGCCGCGGTTGTGCGTCGACTCCCTCCCCTTTCCGAGGACTGCCTCCTCGGTGAGCGTGTACGAGTTGAACTGCAAGGCGGTCCGGAGGAGGGCCGCCTGCACGTGCTGGCCCTCACCCGTCCGCTCCCGATGCCAGAGCGCTGCCACGGTCGCCATGGAAGCGAGCGAAGCCGTGCCGAAGTCGACCCAGGGGACATAGGCCCGGGTGGGGTGACCTGCGGGCCCGCTCAGATGGGCGCTACCGCTCATCGCCTGGCCCACCCCATCGAAGCCGACCCGGTCGGCGTATGGGCCTTCGTCGCCGTAGGCGTCGATCGAGGTCAACACGATGTCGGGGCGGATCGCCGACACCGCCCCGTAGTCGAGGCCCATCATCTCCAGCCCGCGTCTGGGCAGGTTGGCGACGACGACGTCGGCCGATGCGACCAGACGGCGACGCACCTCGTCCCCGCCGGCCGACCTCGGATCGAGGGTGAGGCCGCGCTTGCCCCTTCCGACGTTGAGGAGCGTCGACCCGGTGCCATCGGCGGCTACCGGCGAGAGCCAGCGGTCCTCGGAACCGGTGCGCTTCTCCACACGGATCACCTCGGCACCGAGGTCTCCGAGCAGGGTCGCGCAGAACGGGCCGGCTATGTACCGGCCGAAGTCGAGGACCCGGATGCCGTCGAGAACGCCCACCGACGAGAGGCTACGAGAAACAGAGCCGATCGTTCTCGGTATCGTCGCGCCGTGCTCCGATTCTTGAGCCGCCGACTGCTGGCCAGCGTCATCACGCTGCTCCTGTTCGCGACCTTCGTGTTCTTCCTCGCCTCGGCGCTCATGCCGGGTGATTTCACGAACAACTTCATGCCGGGCCTACCCGACCGTGACGCCCTCCGTGAGCAGTTGGGTCTCGACCGCCCCCTCGTCGTCCAGTGGGCTCGCTTCATGGGGAGCCTCCTCACGGGCAACTTCGGACAGTCGCTGTCGGGGATCTCGATCGGGGAGGCCATGTGGTCGCTCCTGCCCTGGACCCTGCTCATCTTCACCGTCTCGGTTGGCGTCGCGTTCGTCGTCGGCATCACGTTCGGCCGAGTCGCCGGTTGGTCGAAGTCGTCCTGGCTGAAGGGCGGGATCCGATTCACGGCAGTGACCACGCACTCGCTCTTCCCACCGTTCCTGACCTTCGCCCTCACCTGGGCCTTCGTCCAGACGGTCGGCCTCCAGGCCTGGAGCAACATCCAGAACCTCGAGGTCTCCCAGGAAGCAGCCGTCCGCTTCCCACGCCAGGCGATCACCGTTCCCGACTACGGAATCCTGCCGTGGGTCCTCATCGTCTGGTTCCTGGCAGCCGGCGTCCTCGTGGCCTTCCTTGCCGCCGCCGTGCGCCGGCTGGCCCGTCGGCGACTGCCGCCCCTGCTCACGGTGATCGCCTATGTCGCCGTCCTGTGGTGGGGATGGTCCCTGTTCGGGCTCCGGGACCAGGCCGTCGACGTCCTCCTGTGGCTATCGCTCCCGATCACCGCAGTGGCGATCCTCGCCTTCGGGGAGATCGTGCTCGTCATCGATGCCTCGATGGACGGCGCCCGCGAGGAGGACTATGTGCGGACCGCACGGGCGAAGGGATTGCGCGAGCACGACGTCCGCAACCGCCACGCCGCCCGCCTCGCCCTCCTGCCTGCGATGTCGAAGTTCGTCGTCTCGCTGCCGTTCGTGCTCTCTGGGCTCGTCATCGTGGAGTACGCCTTCACGGTGCCTTCCCACTACAACGCTTCCCTCTATTTTCCGGGGATCTCACGGGCCCTCTTCGGTGCCCTGGAGGCGCGTGACTTCCCGCTGGTCGTCGGCGGCCTGCTGATGATCGGCCTGCTCTCGGTCACGGCGCGCCTGCTCATCGACCTCATCCACGCCCGTCTCGATCCCCGGCTACTCGTCGGCGGTGATGTCCCACAGGTCGAACTGTGAGCGAGATCGACGATCTGGACGCGGTCGACCGGCCCGGGTGGCGGGGCTTTCGCTCCCGCTTCATCCGTCACCAGCCGGGGATGATCGGAGTCGGTCTGCTCGTCGTCTTCGTCCTCATGGCGATCGTCTACCCGATCCTCATGGCGACGATCTGGCCGCAGGCCATCTACGACCCCATGACCGGCAACGATTCGGTCGTCGTCGAGCTCGAGATAGTCCCCGACGGCCAGGTCACCGACCCGTCGAGCGAGATCGAGGTGTCGGTCGCCCGCTTCCAGAACCCGTTCTACGAGATCGGCGACTCGTACAACCAGATCAGCCAACCCCAGCCGTTCACGGCCCGTCACCCACTCGGGGTCGACAACCTCGGTCGCGACGTCCTCTCCATGACGCTCGCCGCCACCTGGCCCTCCTTCGTCGTCGGCACGACCGCAGCCCTGGTCACGGCCGCCATCGGCGTCGGGGCAGCCGTCATCTCGGCGTTCTACCGGGGACGCACCGACGCAATCCTGTCGCAGGCCTCGAATGCCTTCATGGTCCTACCCGCCCCCTTGGTGGTGATCATCATCGGCGCCGGCCCGTTCGGCGACCAGCTGACGCCGACACGCTTCGGGATCCTCTACGGGATCATCGCCGGCCTCGGTGCCACGGCGATCATCGTGCGGACCCGGGCGCTCACCATCATGTCGATGCCGTTCATGGACGCGGCCCGGGTCGCCGGTGGCGGCAGCCGCCACCTCATCGCCA
>JAHEFX010000059.1 GCA_024639975.1 bacterium | reverse complement strand
GCGGTACTGATCCTCGGCGGGGTCGTCTACCAGTACCGCTCGACCTAGTCGCCTACGCTTCCGCTCGATGTACGACGAGATCCTCGCCCTCCGCGCCATCCGGCAGTTCAGCGACGAGCCCATCTCCGACGAGGACCGGTTGCGCCTCCTGGAAGCGCTGCGCTGGACGGGCTCGTCCAAGAACCGGCAGGCGTGGTCGTGGATCGTGGTGACGGACCCCGACCAGCGGCAGCGTCTCATCGGGTGCGGCGACTTCATGACGCCGGTCGAGCGGGCGCCGATGGCCATCGTGCTCGTCCAGGAGGAGTCCGGGTACGAGTTCGACACCGGTCGGCTGGCCCAGAACCTCATGCTCGCCGCCGATGCCATCGGTCTTGCCACTTGTCCGGTCACCCTCCATCGGGAGTCCATGGCCGCCGACGTGCTCGGTCTGCCCGAAGGTGTTCGGGCCAGGTACGCCGTGGCGGTCGGTCATCCGACGGTCGGATCCGAGCCGGGCAGGATGGGCGGACGCAAACCACTCGAGACCCTCACGCACGAAGACCGCTACGGCGGTTGACCACGAAAGGCGCGTCATGAACGAAAAGGGCTTCTTCGCCACGCTGTACGACTTCGAGTTCATCAGCTTCATCACCCCGACCTTCATAAAGATCCTCTACGGGATCGGTATGGCGGTGATCGGGGTGGCCGCACTCGGCATTGCCTTCGCCGGCTACGAGACCGCCGGGATCTGGGGCGTGATCTTCGGCTTGTTCGGGGGACTGGCCGCTGCCCTGCTCTGGACCATCGCACTGCGCATCGGCGCCGAGGTCGCCATCGTCGCCTTCAAGGCGTGGGAGAACACCGAGCGCTTGCTCGCCGACCGGGACTGACCTCAGTCGTAGACCGCCGGTCGCTTCTCGACGAAGGCGGCCATGTTCTCCTGGGCAGCCGGGAGGGTCGCCGCCGACGCCATCACCTTCGTCGCGTACTCATACGCCTGGGGCAGCGGCAGGTCCACCTGCGTGAAGAACGCCCGCTTGGCGATGGCGCTCGCAGCCATCGAGCCACCGGTGGTCGACCGTGCGAGCTCGCGGGCGGCCCCGGCGACCTCGTCGTCGGGAACCACCTGGTTCACGAGGCCCCACTCCAAGGCCTTCGCGGCATCGATCGGAGCGCCGGTCAGGAGCATTTCCAGGGCTCGCTTGCGTCCCACGGCCCTCGCGACGGCGACCGCAGGGGTGGTGCAGGCCAACCCGGCCCTCGATCCGGGTAGCCGAAACGACGTCGACTCGCCGGCCACGGCCAGGTCGCAGGAGGCCACCAACTGGCAGCCTGCGGCGGTCGCCAGCCCCTCGATCTGACCCACGACGGGCTGGGGCATCGACGGGATCCGCTGCATGACCGCCGCGCACACCTCCATGAGTCGCTGGAGTTCGAGCAGGTCCCGACCCAGCATGTCGTTGAAGTCATGGCCGGAGGAGAAGACCGGCCCTTCGGCGGCCAGTACCACGGCCCGAGCATCCGACTCGGCGGCCTCGGTGAGCGCGTGGTCCAGTTCCAGCAACGCGGCTTCCGAGAGCGAATTGCGTCGTCCGGGCCGGGTCATGGTGACGATGCGGAGGACGTCTTCGTCCCTGACACTGATGCCTTCGTACATGGTGCGAACCTACCGATCGGACCGGGTGGGGACGACCGCTACGCTCGCCGACGATGACAAGACCCCTCACCGATGATGATCGATGGCTCTTCGGCGAGGGGCGTCACGACCACGCCTATGACGTGTTGGGCTGCCATCCCGACGAGCACGGCGCCACCTTCCGGGTCTGGGCCCCGAACGCCCGGGGAGTCTCCGTGCTCACCGACGGCAACGGGTGGACCGTGGGGGCCGATCGACTCACCGGATCGGACAGCGGCATCTGGGAGGGTCGGATAGAAGGCATCCCCCTGGGTCAGACCTACAAGTACGCGGTGGAGACCGGCATCGGCACGGCAATCAAGACCGACCCCTTCGGTTTCCATGGCGAGGTGCCGCCCAAGGCGGCGTCGGTGGTCTGGGACCTCGACTACGAGTGGGGAGACGGCGATTGGTTCACCGACCGTGGCTCGCACCTCGCCCACGATGGGCCCATATCGATCTACGAGGTGCACCTGGGGTCCTGGCGCACCGGGAGTGGGACACCGTTCCGTGACCTGGCCCAGCCCTTGGCCGACCACGCGGTCGCCCATGGCTTCACCCACGTCGAGTTCCTGCCGCTCCAGGAGCACCCGTTCTTCGGGTCATGGGGATACCAGGTGACCGGCTACTTCATGCCGACGGCCCGCTACGGCACACCTCAGGACTTCATGTACCTCGTGGACACGCTCCACCAGGCCGGTGTCGGCGTGATTCTCGACTGGGTGCCCTCCCATTTCCCGACCGACGCCCACGGGCTTGGTCGCTTCGACGGCACGGCCCTCTTCGAGCACGAGGACCCCCGCAAGGGCTTCCACCCGGACTGGCAGTCCTACATCTTCAACTACGGGCGCGGCGAGGTCCGATCGTTCCTGCGGTCGTCGGCGAACTTCTTCGTCGACAAGTACCACATCGACGGCATCCGGGTCGACGCGGTCGCCTCCATGCTGTACCTCGACTACTCCCGTGAGGAGGGCGAGTGGGTCCCCAACGAGCACGGCGGGAACCACAACCTCGAGGCGATCTCCTTCCTGCGGGACCTCAACGGGGCCCTTCAGTCGAGGCACCCCGGCGTGAAGGTCATCGCCGAGGAGTCGACGTCGTTCTCGGGCGTGACCAAGCCCCCGGAATCGGGCGGTCTCGGGTTCGCCTGGAAGTGGGACATGGGGTGGATGAACGACACGCTCTCCTACTTCGGTCGGGAGCCGATCCACCGCTCGTACCACCACAACGAGCTGACCTTCCGCAGCATGTACGCAACCTCCGAGGCCTTCGTCCTGCCCCTGTCCCACGACGAGGTCGTCCACGGCAAGGGCTCCCTGTTGGGGAAGATGCCGGGCGACGAATGGCAGCGGTTCTCCAACCTTCGCCTGCTCCTGGCGTACCAGTGGACGACCCAGGGCAAACCCCTCCTGTTCATGGGCGGTGAGCTCGGCCAGCCGACGGAGTGGAACCACGACGGGTCGCTGCCCTGGGAGCTGCTCGACCAACCCCTTCATGCAGGTGTCGCCCGCCTCGTCGGTGACCTCAACCGGGTCATGCGGGCCGAGCCCGCACTGCACCGGGGGGATCACGTACCGGAGGGCTTCGAGTGGCTCTCGGCAGACGATGCCGAGGGCGGGACGCTTGCATGGGCGCGCTTCGACCCGGTCGGCGGCGGGCGGCCGGTGGTCGTGGCGATGGGAACGACGCCGGTCCCACGGGACATCACCGTCGGCTTCCCCGGCGCCGGGAGATGGGTCGAGGTCCTCAACTCGGATGCCGAGGTCTACGGCGGTTCGGGTCAGGGGAACCTCGGTGCGGTCATCGTGGAAGGCGATGACTGGCGTCCCCGGGGCACGCTCACGGTGCCGCCGTTGGGACTCGTAGTGTTGGCCCGAGAAGGAGGGTGATCCGATGGCCATGCACAGACTGACGAACCGCAATGTCCTGTCGGTGGTGTTGGCGGGGGGCGAGGGTCGCCGACTGCATCCGCTCACCGGGGGCCGGGCGAAGCCCGCCGTCCCCTTCGGCGGCCACTACCGGCTCATCGACTTCGCCCTCTCGAACTTGGTGAACGGGGGCTTTCGCCGGGTCGTGGTACTGACGCAATACAAATCGCACTCCCTCGACGTCCACCTGTCCCGCACGTGGCGAATGTCGACCCTGCTCGGTAACTACGTGACGTCCGTGCCCGCCCAGATGCGAGCGGGGAAGCGGTGGTTCCTCGGGAGCGCCGACGCCGTCTTCCAGAACCTCAACCTGATCAGGGACGAGCACCCGGACTACGTGTTCGTCTTCGGTGCCGATCACATCTACCGCATGGATCCCGCCCAGATGCTCGAGCAGCACATGGAGACGGGGGCCGAGGTCACCGTCGCCGGCATCCCGGTGCCGATCGAGGAAGCTTCGGCCTTCGGGATCATCGAGAGGGGCTCGAGCACGAAGATCGAGGGCTTCGCCGAGAAGCCGGACGATCCGAAGCCACTGCCCCACGACCCGACGAAGGCCTACGCCTCCATGGGCAACTACGTCTTCACCGCCGACGCACTGGTCAGGATGGTCACCGAGGACGCCGAGTTGGAGGACTCGGCCCACGACCTCGGCGGGGACATCATCACCCGGGCGGTCGAGAGAGGTGTCGCGCACGTCTACGACTTCTTCGACAACGACCTGCCGGGTGCCACCGATCGCGACAAGGGCTACTGGCGGGACGTCGGCACCATCAAGTCCTACTACGAGGCCCAGATGGACCTCGTCGAGCCGGAGCCGATCTTCAATCTCTACAACTCGGACTGGCCGATCTTCACCGACGTCCGCCCGTATCCGCCCACGAAGCTCCTCGCATCCGGCCAGTTCGGACCGGCGTCCGTCACGAATGCGGTGCTCGCGAACGGCGTCATCGTCACGGGGGCGCACATCCACCGGTCGGTTCTCCACTCGCGCTCGCGCGTCGAGGGTGGAGCCACCGTCAGCGGCTCGGTCCTGTTCGATCGGGTCGAGGTCGGCGAGGGAGCCGTCATCCGTGACGCGATCATCGACAAGGGCGTCGTGATCCCACCGGACTACCAGATCGGGGTCGACCTCGATGCCGACGCCGAGCGGTGGACGGTGACCGATGAAGGGATCGTCGTGATCCCGAAGAACGCCTCGCTCTAGAGGAGCATCGCCACCAGGGCCGTCGCCCACAGCACCGACTCGGCTGCCAGCACCTGTTGGACGCGGGTGGCGGCGTTCCGGGCCGCAGGGAGGTCCTTCGAGGTGATCCCGGCAATGAGGCCGGCAGACGCTGGACGGGCCATCGTCGCCCCGAGTCCGATCGCGACGAGCACCAACCCCAGCCCGACCCAGACGCCGACTCCCACCGTGGCGAATCCCACGTGCCATGCGAGGATCAGCCCGGAGGCCAGGGTGCCGACCCCGGTTGCGACGCCGAGTCGCTCGGCTCGTGCCAGCCGCGGGATCAGGGCGTGGGCCCTTTCCTGGTCGACCAGCGAGTCGGAGAGGTCTGCCGGTATGAGGAGCTTGTGGCCGAACCAGGCGGCGGCGAGGCCGATGTGGAGCACCCGGAGCGCCAGCCCGATCAACTGATCGCCGCCTCGTAGATCTCTCGATACCGGGCTGCTGGCACCGTCCAGGACCAGTCGGTGGTCATGCCGTTGTGCATGATCGTCGCCCGACGCTTGGGAGACCGGAGGGCCCGGACGGAGCGATGGAAGGCATCGACCATCCCGGCGACGGTGACGTCTTTCGCCAGGAATCCCGTGCCGTGGACCGAGTCGACGTCGGCGTCGACGATGGTGTCGACCAGGCCACCGACGGCAGTGGCGACCGGGATCGATCCGTAGCGCATGGCCTGCATCTGGTTCAGGCCACACGGCTCGAATCGGCTCGGCATGGCGAGGAGGTCGGCCCCGGCGAAGATCAGCCTTGCCGATGCCTCGTCGTAGCCCTCCCAGAAGTGGACCCGGTCGGGGTACTGCTCGACGTGGGATCGAACCTGGTCGGCCAGCGCTCGATCACCCGACCCGAGCACGAGTAGGCGGGCTCCCATCCCCTCGAGGTAGGGGGCGGTCGCCATTGCCAGGTCGACCCCCTTCTGGTGGGTCAGGCGGGTCACGACACCGATCACGGGGTCGGCTCCGCGCCATCCCACTCGTGACAGGAGCTCGGATCGGAGCTCGCGGCGGCCGTGGAGGTCCTCGGCGTGGAAGTGGGTCGGCAGCAGGGGATCGGTCGCCGGGTCCCAGACGTCGGTGTCGATCCCGTTGGTGATGCCGACCAAGTCCGGGGCCCGCGCCTCCAGGGGGCCGTCCAGTCCGGCTCCGAACTCGGAGGTGAGGATCTCCCGGGCGTAGTTGGGCGAGACGGTGACGACCTTGTCGGCCAGGGCGATGGCCCCCGACAGGGGGTTGGTGTCACCCCACCACTCGAACGCCTCGGGCCGGCGGGGGATGACCTCCAGCCAGGTCCCGTCCGTGCGGCCCTGGTAGGCGAGGTTGTGGATCGTGAAGACCGTCGGCATGGACTCGGGTAGGAAGCCCAGGGTGGGGCCGACGTGCCAGTCGTTCGCATGGACCAGGTCCGGATCGGTCACCTCGGCGACCGAGGCGACGGCCGCCGCGAACGCCATGAAACGGGCGGGATTGTCCGTCCAGCCCTGCCCGTCTTCGTCCAGGTAGGGATGTGAGCGGGCGATCCCGGGGACCTTCACCAAGGTCAGGGGTGTTCCGTCCGGGAGTGTCCCGAAACGTGCCGAGGCCGGTCCGGCCCAGGCCGGGACGTCGAGCTTCACGAGCCGCTCTCCTCCGAGCTTCCACCCGGAGTAGTCGGGAAGCACGGTGGTGACCTCCACCCCGGCGGCGAGCAGTGCCGATCGCAGCCCCGCCACGGCGTCGCCGAGACCGCCGACCTTCACGAGCGGGCTCAGTTCGGCGGTGGCGAGGAGGACGTGCATCAGACCTTGGCTAGGAGTACCAGTCCGAAGCCTTGCACGGTCACGACCCGTTCGACGTACTCGGGCCGGTCCGGCGTCCCGGCAGTGTCCAGATGGACCCGCCAACCGCGCTCGGGGAGCTGGACGTCGACCTCGACCGAACCGGTGTTGACGATGGTCGCGACGTCCGGGTCGCCGGCCAGGCGCAGACCGAGGATGGACAGCCCCGGCTGGTGCCAGTCGTCGAGGGCCGACCCGTCCACGCCGAACCACTCGGCATCCGGGCGGCCGTCTTGGATGGGCTCCCCGGTCAGCCAGCTGTCTGGGGAGAGGGAGAGCTGCACCCCCCTGAGGGCGATCACCTGCTGTGTGAATGCCATGAGGTCTTCGTCGGCGCTGCCCCAGTCATGCCAGGAGATCTTCGTGTCCTGGCAGTAGGCGTTCGTGTTGCCGAGTTGGGTCCGGCCGAGCTCGTCCCCGCCGTTGATCATGGGGACCCCGCGGGCCAGGATCGTCAGCGCCAACATCGAGCGAACCCGTCTGGCCCGCTCTGCGGTGATGGCCGGGTCGAGGGTCGGGCCCTCGACGCCCCCGTTCCACGCCCGCTGGTCGTGTCCCCCGTCGTGGTTCGCCTCGCCGTTGGCTTCGTTGTGTTTGCTCTGGTACGAGACCAGGTCGGCGAGCGTCGGCCCGTCGTGTGCGGTGACGAAATTGACCGAGGCAGTCGGCCGGAGCCGGCGACCGAACAGGTCCGACGACCCGGTGGCCCTGGTGGCGAGCTCGGGCAGGACGCCCGGACGCGATCGGAACGCATCCCGCACCGTGTCACGGAACTTGTCGTTCCACTCCCGCCACGGGGAGGGGAAGGTCCCCAGTCGATAGCCGTCCACCCCCAGGTCCCATGGCTCGGCGATGAGCTTGACCGAGGACAGGATGGGGTCCTGGGCCACCGCGGCGAGGAACGCGCTCTTGGTGGTCGGGTCCTCGGAGCGCAACAGGGTGGCGGCGAGGTCGAAACGGAACCCGTCCACCCCGTAGTCGGTGACCCAGTGCCGGAGGGCGTCGAGGGCGAGTCTGAGGGCGGGTGGGTAGCCGAGATCGAGCGTGTTGCCGGTCCCCGTGACGTCCTCGTAGGTGTTGTTGGCCCGGTGCCGGTAGTAGCCGAGGTCGTCGAAGCCCCGGAGCCCGATCCACGGCCCGTCCTGCTCGCCCTCGCCGGTGTGGTTGAGGACCACGTCGAGGATCACTTCGATGCCGGCAGCGTGCAGGTTCCCGACCATCTGTTGGACCTCGGCCACGACGTCGGCGGGCTTCGAGGCGGCGGCGTAGGCCGCGTGGGGGGCGAGCAGGGAGATCGGCATGTAGCCCCAGTACTGGCGCAGTCCCTTGGAGAGCAGTCGCCTCTCGTGGACGAAGCGGGCGATCGGCAGCAGCTCCACGGTGGTGATCCCGAGCCGTCGCAGGTGGTCGACCATCGGCTCCGAGCCGAGGGCGGCGTACGTCCCTCGCAGATGAGGAGGCACCTCGGGGTGTGTCCGGGAGATCCCCTTCACGTGCGTCTCGTAGATGACGGTGTCCGACCAGGGGATACGCGGACGCTGCCACTCGCGTCCGGGTTCGGTGTCGACCACGACCGATCTGGGTACATGGGGTGCGGAGTCGCCCCGATGTTCGGGCCAGAGGGTCGGGTGCCAGCGGAACGATCCCTCGACGGCGCGTGCATATGGGTCGAGCAGCAGCTGGTCCTCGTGGTGGCCGGGTCCGTGGACCCGGAAGCCGTACCGGGCCCCATCGACCAGCCCGCCGACGAGGCCGTGGTGGAGGGAGCCGACCCGGTCGGGGAGGGCGAACCGTTGCTCGTCGGAGCCATCGAAGACGCACAGCGAGACACGATCGGCATGGGGGGCATGGACGGCGGCCTCTACGCCGCCGTCGACCGCGTGGACACCCAGTCGTGTCGGGAGCATCCGGGCAGCCTACGAGGCGGCGTCTCCCTATTGCGTGCGGCGCTCCGTGCGGGGATCCGGGCGGGATCGGTTGTCCCGTCCCGGCGCTACCGTTCTATCTCGTGCTGATTGGTGTCCCTGCCCAGGCGCCCCCTGAACGCCGGGCCTCACTCCTGCCGGACGCGGTGTCCCGTCTCGTTTCCGCCGGCCACTCCGTGGTCGTCGAGGGAAGTGCCGGTGACCATGCCGGTGCAACGGACGACGCCTACCGCGAAGCTGGCGCGTCGATCGGTGATCCCTGGTCTGTCGACCTCGTGGCCGTGGTGGGTCTCGACGATCCGGACCGGGTCCCTGCCGGGAGCTCGGTCGTGGGATTGGTGCGCCCCCTCGAGGCACCCGAACGGGTGGCCGGCCTGGCCGCCCGCAACGTGTCGGTGCTCTCGTTCGAGTTGCTGCCGCGGACGACGCTCGCCCAATCGATGGACGTCCTCTCCAGCCAGGCGACCGTCGCCGGCTATCGCTCGATCATCGAGGCTGCCGCCCACTCGCCGTTCCTCTTCCCGATGCTCACGACCGCCGCCGGTACCGTGAAACCGGCCAAGGTGCTGATCCTCGGCGCCGGCGTGGCCGGCTTGCAGGCCATCGCCACCGCCCGTCGCCTGGGTGCCGTGGTCCGCGCATTCGACGTGCGCGCCGCCGCCGCCGAGCAAGTGGAGAGCCTCGGCGCCAAGTTCGTCGAGTTGGACCTCTCTTCCGACCACACGGACGCAGGTGGCTACGCGACGGAGCTCGCCGACGATGACCAGACCCGGATCATCCGTGGACTCGACGGCGAGATCGCCGCGGCAGACGTCGTTGTCTCGACAGCCCAGATCCCGGGCCGTCCAGCCCCCTTGTTGGTCGACGACCAGTCGTTGGAACTCGCCCGGCCCGGATCCGTGTTCGTCGACCTCGCCGCAGCCACGGGTGGGAACATCTCGGCCTCGGTGCCCGACCAAGTCGTCGAACGGTCGGGCGTGACCATCCTGGGCCCGACCGACCTCGCCTCGAGGGTCGCGGCCGAGGCATCGGCGCTCTATGGCCGCAACATCGTGAACCTGGTCGCCCACCTCACCACGGATGCCGGATGGACCTGGGACTTCGACGACGAGATCGCCGACGGCGTCGTGGTCGCCCACGAAGGGGCAGTCCGGCATCCCCGGGTCGCGGCCCTCCTGGAGTCGTCATGACGCTCGTCATCTCATTGACCGTCTTCGTGCTGGCCGCCTTCGTGGGCCTGGAGGTCATCACCAAGGTCCCGCCGACGCTCCATACACCGCTGATGAGCGGGTCCAATGCCATCTCCGGTATCACGATCGTCGGGGCCATCGCCGCCGCCGGCTCCGGGTCCGGGACGACCGCGACCGTCCTGGGGGTCGTCGCCTTGGTGTTCGCGACCGTCAACGTGGTGGGCGGGTTCATGGTCACCGACCGGATGCTCGAGATGTTCAAGAAGGACCGTTCGTGAGCAACGAGCTCGCCGCCGTGGCCTACCTCGTCGCTGCCGTCCTGTTCATCCTCGGGCTGAAGCGGCTCGGCTCGCCGGCCACCGCCCGCAACGGGAATCGCCTCGCCTCGATCGGCATGTTGGTGGCGGTGGTCGTCGCCCTGGTCGACCAAGGGATCCTCGACTACGTATGGGTCGCCGTCGGACTGGTCGTGGGAGCCGCCATCGGCGCGATCCTCGCTCGTCGGGTCGAGATGACCGGGATGCCCGAACTCGTCGCCGTGTTCAACGGCCTCGGCGGTGGCGCCTCGGCCCTGGTGGCTGCCTCTTCGTTCCTCGGCGGCGACCCGGACGGTGTCGTCACCCTCCTCACCCTCTCGCTGTCCGTCCTCATCGGCGGCGTGACATTCACGGGATCGCTCGTGGCCTACGGCAAGCTGGCCGGCCGGATCCCGGGCAGGCCCGTGAACTTCCCCGGACAGGTCGTCTTCGACGGATTGCTCGGCATGGTCGCCATCGGCTCGGTCGCGTGGTTCACTGCCACCGGAGACGACATCGGCCTGTGGGTGCTGGCCGGCGTCGCATTGGTCCTGGGCCTCACCCGGGTGCTCCCGATCGGCGGCGGAGACATGCCGGTCGTCATCGCCTTCCTCAACTCGCTTTCGGGCATCGCCGCTTCGATGGCTGGTTTCGCCCTCGAGTCGGCCGTGCTCATCATCGCCGGCGCCCTGGTCGGGGCATCGGGCCTCATTCTCACGATGATCATGGTGAAGGCGATGAACCGGACGCTGATCGGCGTGCTCGCCGGTGGGTTCGGCGACGGCGACGGTGGCGGATCCGGCCCGATCGGCGACAAGCCCGTTCGTCAGGGCACGGCCGAGGACCTCGGCGTGGTGCTCGCCTACGCCCAGTCCGTGGTCGTGGTGCCCGGCTACGGCCTTGCGGTCGCCCAGGCCCAGCATGCCCTGCGAGACCTGGCCAATGAGCTCGCCGATCGCGGGGTCGACGTCCGGTACGCCATCCACCCGGTCGCCGGTCGCATGCCTGGTCACATGAACGTCTTGCTCGCAGAGGCCGACGTCCCCTACGACCAGCTCTACGACCTCGAGGACATCAACCCCGACCTGCCCCGCACCGACGTGGCATTGGTCGTCGGCGCCAACGACGTCGTCAACCCGGCGGCGCGTGAGGACGCGTCCTCGCCGATCTATGGCATGCCGATCCTGGATGTGGACTACGCGACCACCACCATCGTCATCAAACGCTCGCTGAGCCCCGGCTTCGCCGGCATCGACAACCCGCTCTTCTACGAGGACGGGACCTACATGTTCTTCGCCGACGCCAAAGCCGCGCTCGAAGACCTCTCCCGCGAGGTCAAGGAAGCCTGATGTACGACTTCGTGCTGTGGCTGCACATCCTCGGTTTCGGCCTGTGGTTCGGGGCCGTCGTGGTCGGTGCCATGACCTGGCGCCGCCGGATCCGGCGATCGGATGCGATGGGCATCGTCGAGGCGACGGCGGACTGGCGTGGGGTCGATCGATTCGTGAGCGAGCCCGCCGCCATCGTCGTCCTCCTCGCCGGTGGCTACCTGATGTCGGCCGGCAACTTCGATTTCGAGACGGAGACGTGGATCCACTTCGGGTTCGGTGCCCTGGTCGGCAGCGTGCTCATCTCGATCTTCGGCGTCGGTTTCGCCCGCCGCAGGATCGACAAGGCCGAGGGGCAGGATGTCGGTGTGCTCATTGCCCGGGCCACGTGGTCTGCGGGGGCGGCGGCGATCCTCATCCTCCTGGGCCTCTGGGCGATGGTGGCTCGACCTACCTTCTGACACGCACCGACCGGATCGGGCATAGAACGAGAAGAGGCGCGTCGGACCCCTGTTCGCGTGCCACGGATCACCACCCGCCGACAGGGGCCGGATGGGTGATTGACCCCAGGCAAGGGGGCCGGTGCGCCGGCCCCCTTGCCGCGTCGCAGCGGAGGCGACCGGTAGCGTCCCCCCGGTGAAGGACCTGCTCGTCGGCCTCGTCGTCGGCGCCCTCGACGCCGTCGACCCCGAGCGCCTCGTGGCCGACCGGATCGCCGACTGGCAGCCGAACGGTCGGCTGGTCGTTCTGGCGATCGGCAAGGCGGCAGTGCCAATGCTGCGGTCCGCTCGGTCCGCCCTCGACGTGGACGAGGCACTGGCCGTCGCGCCGGCTTGCCTCGATGAGCCCGACTGCCGGGAGGCTTCACACCCGATCCCGGACGAATCCAGCGAGTCCGCCGGCCGTGCGGTGCTCGAGATCGCCCGCTCCTCGGCCGGTGCCTCGGTGTTGGTCATGCTCTCGGGCGGTGCTTCCTCGCTCTGTGAGGTGCCGGTCGACGGGTTGTGGTTGGATGACCTTGCCGAGGTCTCCGTCCGACTCCTCCGTTGCGGAGCACCCATCGACCGGGTCAACGACGTCCGGTCTGGTCTCTCGGCGTTCAAGGCCGGCGGGCTCGGCGGAGCATTGGTCGACGCCCGCGAAGTGCGGGTCCTCGCCCTCTCCGATGTCGTGGGCTCGTCACCGGCCACCATCGGCTCGGGTCCGACCGTCGCACATCCCTTCGATCCCGAAGGCACCATCGGCTTGGCCGAGAGCTGCGGCGCCGGTCTTCCGCAGGGCCTCGCCGACCGTCTCCGCCGGGCGACGGCTCCGACACGGGCCTCGTTCCCGGTCGAGGTGCTCGCCGACGGTCGGGTCCTGGCCGACGCCGTCGTCGAAGTGGCCCTCGCGGCCGGTCTCGACGCGAAGGTCGGCGAGGTCTTGGTCGGTGAGGCCAGTCGGACGGCCCGTCGCCTCGCGACGGGAGCCGCCGCCGGGCTCACCGTCCATGCCGGGGAGACGACGGTCACGGTGGTGGGGGAGGCGCCGGGCGGACGGAACCAGGAGGCGGCGTTGGCGGCGGCCGAGGTCCTGGCCGGCACCGATGGCGTGTTCGTGGCCCTCGGCTCGGACGGGGTGGATGGGACGACGGACGCGGCTGGGGCCGCGGTCGATGGCGGCACGTGGGCCGAGATCGAGGCGATGGGATTGGATCCCGGTGCACTGCTTGCCGCCAACGACGCGCACCGCGCCCTGGATGCCGTCGGTGCGCTCATCCGAACAGGGCCGACCGGCACCAACGTTGCCGACGTCTGGGTGGTCTGGCGCTGATCAGCTGGAGGCGTGGACGGTGAGCCAACTCCACAGCACCCCGGCCAGGTCCTCGGGGAAGGCGATGAGGTGACCAGCACCCTCCACGGTCCAGAGAGCCACGGTCGCTCCTCCCCGACACTGCTGATGCGACACGGTGACGGTCTCGGTCCCCGGTATCGAGGTGTCGAGATCGAGG
>JAHEFX010000148.1 GCA_024639975.1 bacterium | reverse complement strand
GTGCGGACCGACCTGGCGGACGAGACCGAGTACGGCGGCACGCTCGGCCGCCCCGACGCCGAGCCGATCCCTGCCGGATCCACCGGAACGGTGACCTCCACCGCCGAGCCGGGCGACGATCTCGCCTCCGGCGACGAGTTGTTCCGCATCGACGACCGACCGGTGGTGCTCCTGGAGGGCGAAACGCCGGCATTTCGCGACCTCGCCTACGGGGACACCGAGTTGACGCTTCCGGCGGGTCGGCAGGGAACGGTCACCTACACACCCACGGAGGGTGCCCCAGTCCTCGAGGGGGAAGTGATCGCCCGGATCGATGAGGTCCCCATCGTGGCGCTCGAGGGTCATCTGCCGATGTATCGGACCCTGTCCGAAGGTGACGAAGGCCCCGACGTGGAGCAGCTCGAGGCTGCGCTGGTCCGGCTGGGCTATGACCCCGACTCGACGGTGACGGTGGACGAGGACTTCACCGACAACACCGAGGCCATGGTCGAGCGCTGGCAGGAGGACCTGGGCGTCGAGGAGACCGGACGAGTCGGTCCCGCTGACATCGTCTTCGCCCCGCTCCCCGCCCAAGTGGTCACCGTCCAGGCCGACACCGGATCCCTGGTATCCCCCACCAGCCCGGTCATGACCGTCCGCGGGGGCGATCCCATCTCGGGGGCCGACGTGGCCCAGCTCGAATCGGCACTCGTCGACCTCGGCTTCCTGTCCAACGCCGACGACACCCTCGACGTCACAGACATCGCGGCGATCGTCGCCTTCCAGGAGTCGGCAGGCATGGATGCAGACGGCGTCGTGTCGCTCGGCGAGGTCGCGTTCCGATCCGGGGGTGTGCGCGTCGCCTCGATCATCTCGTCCGTGGGAACGGCTGCCCAGCCGTCCACACCCATCATCGAAGCCGCCAGTCTCGAGACCATCGTCCGGGTGAACCTTCCCGCATCCGACCAAGGGGACTTCGCGGCGGGCGACCCCGTCGTGATCGAGCTACCGGACCGGACCGAGACCCCCGGCACCGTCGTCGATGTCGCCACCGTCGCCACGACCGACCAGCAGGGCAACGCCTTCTTCGAAGTCGAGATCACGCTCGACGACCCGTCGGCAGCCGGAAACCTCGACGAGGCCCCGGTCGACGTTCGCATCGTCACCGACACCGTCGAGGACGTGCTCACCGTGCCCGTGACCGCCCTCCTCGCGCTCGGTGAAGGCGGGTACGCCGTCGAGGTCGTCGATGGCGAGTCCACCCGCCTCGTCGGCGTGGATCCGGGCTTCTTCGCCGACGGCATGGTCGAGGTCGACGGCGACCTGTCCACCGACGACGTGGTGGTCATCCCGTGACCACCGTCCTCTCCCTCACCGACGTGGTGAAGGAGTACCCGACGACTCCACCGGTGCGCGCCCTCGATGGCGTGAACATGGCGGTCGACGAAGGCGAGCTCCTCGCCGTGGTCGGCCCGTCGGGCTCGGGCAAGTCGACGATGCTCCACATCATGGGCACCTTGGACCGTCCGTCCTCGGGCGAGGTCGAGCTGGTCGGAAACCGGATGTCGGCGCTCACCGACGCCGAGCTCTCGGGCCTGCGTGCCCATCACATCGGCTTCGTGTTCCAGCAGTTCCACCTGCTCACCGGCTACTCGGCGGTGGACAACGTCGCTGACGGTCTGCTCTATCGCGGTGTACCGATCGCCGAGCGGCGCGAGCACGCCCGGGTCGCCCTCGACAAGGTCGGTCTCGGCCACCGCCTCGAACACGTCGCCACCCAACTGTCCGGCGGCGAGCGCCAGCGCGTCGCCATGGCACGCGCCATCGTTGGCGAGCCGGCGATCGTCCTGGCCGACGAGCCCACCGGCAACCTCGACTCCAAGACCTCGGCGGGAATCATGGACCTCCTCCGTGACCTCAACCGCGACGGCACGACGATCGTCGTCGTCACCCACGATCGCGGCATTGCCGAGTCACTCCCTCGGACCGTGAGCTTCCTCGACGGCCGCATCGTCGGCGACGAGGCGAAGGCCCCCGCATGAACACACTCGAACCGGCGAGACTCCACGCCGCCGATCTGGCTCGGACCGCCACCGTCGGAGCCCGTACCCGCCCGATGCGGGCTGCGCTCTCGGCACTCGGGATCATGATCGGGATCGGCGCGATGGTCGCCGTGCTGGGACTCTCCGAGTCGTCCAAGTCCGAGTTGTTGAACCAGCTCGAACAGCTCGGCACGAACCTGCTCTCCGTCCAAGCGGGGACGGGTATCGGGCGGGGATCTGGCGAGCTCCCCGAGGAGTCCGTCGAGATGATCGGTCGAATCGGCCCCGTGTTGGGTGCCTCGGCCGTCGAGGACGTGACCGCCGCGGTCTATCGCAACGACCTCATCCCGTCGGGTCAGACCGGCGGCGTGACGGTGAAGGCGACGTCCCCCGACCTCATCGACACCCTCGGTGGGACGATGGCCGACGGGGAGTTCCTCGACGACGCCACGTCTCGCTATCCGACGGCGGTGCTGGGAGCGGTCGCCGCCGAACGGCTGGGGATCCGAGCAGTCACCGAGGACCAGGTGATCTGGGTGGGCGGCGAATGGTTCACGGTGATCGGCATCCTCGAGACACTCGAGCTCCACGCCGATCTCGACCGGGCCGTGCTGGTGGGCGAGGCCGCGGCCGAGGGCTTCCTCGACCACGAAGGCGCCCCCACCGTGGTCTACGTCAGGACGACGCCCGAGCAAGTCGAAGCCGTGGCCAACGTGCTCCCGGCGACGGCCAACCCGGAGTATCCGGACGAGGTCGAGGTCGCCCGACCGACGGACGCCTTGGAGGCAGCCGAGGCTGCCGACGACACGCTCACCGCCCTGTTCCTCGGCCTTGGTGCGGTTGCACTGCTCGTCGGTGGGGTGGGCATCGCCAACGTGATGGTGATCTCCGTCCTCGAGCGACGCTCCGAGATCGGTCTGCGTCGAGCATTGGGAGCCACCCGACGACACATCGCGATCCAATTCCTCGGGGAAGCGTCACTGCTCTCTGGAGTCGGCGGCATCGCCGGCGTCGGCCTGGGCGCTCTCGTCACATTCGGTTGGGCCAGTCTCGAGGGCTGGGACACGCTCGTACCGACCGTGGCGATCGGCGGCGGCCTGGTCGCAGCGTTGCTCATCGGCGCCATCGCCGGTCTGTACCCGGCCACCCGAGCTTCACGGCTCTCCCCGACCGAGGCACTCCGCTCGGAGTGACCCGACCCCACCGCAACAGAACCCGAACCCTGGGTTGTGGAGCCGATCGCTCGTTGAACCGTGGGCCGGTGTTCCGGCCCACGCGGAATGGCAACCCTGGGTTGGCCGGTCGAGGACGCTGTGAATCCCGGGTTGGGCTAGCGGCCGAAGCGGCGGGAGCGTTTGGAGAAGTCGCGGAGCGTCCGCAAGTAGTCGACGCGGCGGAACTGGGGCCAGTAGACGTCGACGAAGGCGAACTCCGAGTACGCCGATTGCCACATCAAGAAGCCGCTCATCCGCGACTCCCCACTCGTGCGGATGATCAGGTCGGCATCAGGCACGTCGGGCGAGTACATGTGGGCGCCGAGCGACTCGTCAGTGACCCGATCCGCCATGTCCCCCGGGGACAAACCCTCGGCAGCGAGGTCGGCAACCAGGCGCCGGGCGGCGTCGACGATCTCCTCACGGCCGCCGTAGCCCAGAGCGATGTTGAGCGTGGCCTCGCCGTCCGGATTCACCTCCTCCAGTTGCTTGGCCGCCTCCACGAGGTGGGCCGGTAGCAGTTCGAGGCGGCCGATCGCCCTCACGCGCAGGTCGTGGTCGCGCGCCACATCGGCCAGACGACCAAAGAGCTCGATGAGCACGTCGTAGTAGGGGTCGAGCTCTTCCGACGGCCGCGCGAGGTTCTGGGGCGAGAGGACCCAGGCGGTGATGGCAGGGATTCGTGGGTCCTGGGCCCAGTCGATGAACT
>JAHEFX010000008.1 GCA_024639975.1 bacterium | reverse complement strand
CGCCGCCAGACATGAGGTAGGCCCGGTGGCCCGAAGCGGCGTAGAGCAGCGTGACGAACGTGGCGAAGAGGAGCACCGACGCACCGAGGTCGCGCTGGACGACGAGCACGACGAATGCCAATGAGAAGGCGAGGAGCACCGGCACCAGGCGGCGCAGGTCTGATCGCCCGAACCGGGCCGGTGATGCGATCGCCGGAACGGGGGGTTGGTCGGCGAGGAGGGAGGCGAGAAACACGAGCAGTGGGAGCTTGGCCAGCTCGCCTGGCTGGAACTGGACCGTGAACGACCCGAGCGTCATCTCCACCCAGAGACGGGACCCGTTGACCGTCTTGCCGGCGATGGGGAGCCAGCTGTTGTCGGGGAGCAGGGGGAGCAACAGCAGCCCGATCGCGAGGAGGAGGGTGAGGTAGCGATACCGCCGGAGGGAGGCCAGTCCGTTGCCACGGAGGCCCGATAGCAGCGCAATGGCCGCTGCGGCGGCCACCACGAACCACCAGCGCTGGCGTCCGGCAAGGGAGGCATCGATGCGATACACCTCGGCCAGACCCACCGCGCCCAGCGCGGCGGCTATGACGATGGGGTAGGTGACCGCATGGGGAGTCAGGATCCGCGCTGCGGCGAGCACGGCGGCCCACGCGAGGGCGAAGAGGAGGAAGGTGAGGACGGCTTCGGCGTCGATCGGGATGCCCCGGGCGACGTTCACGAAGGCCACGCCGTAGCCCAGTAGCACCACGGCCACCGCGATCCCGGTGACGTCGAGGCGACTGGTCACCGGTCCACGGCGACGATGAGTGTCGTGATGTTGTCGCTGCCACCGCCGGCGTTCGCCGCCTCGATGAGGGACCAGGCCGCCTCTTCCGGACTCCCGGCACCGAGGAGTGTTGCGATGAGTTTGTCGGGCACCATGCCGTTGAGACCGTCGCTGCAGAGCAGCAGACGGTCGCCGGCCTGCAGGGAGCGGTCGAACTCATCGATCGCGACTTCCGGGGCGACGCCGACCGATCGGGTGAGCATGCCGCGGCGTGGATGGGTCTTGGCGGTGGCCTCGTCGATGGCGCCGAGGGCCAGCCATTCGGCGACGACCGTGTGGTCACTGGTGAGCTGTTCCAGGGACCCGTCCCGGAGGAGGTAGGCGCGGCTGTCGCCGACGTGGGCGAAGTGGGCGGTCCCCGAGGTCTCGATGTCGGCGACGGTGAGCGTCGTCCCCATGCCGGCCAGCTCCCGCTTGGCGCGGGAGAGGGCGTGGACGGCCCGGTTGGCCGCGGTGATCCTCTCGCCCGGTGCCATGGTCGTGGCGGTTGCTGCGTCGATGGCGGTCGACGAGGCGACTTCGCCACCGGCCGCCCCACCCATGCCGTCGGCCACGATGGCCAGCAGGGAGTCACCGGCCCCACCAGTGGTCGGGTGGACGCTGTCCTCGTTGTGGTCGCGCACTCGACCGACGTGTGACGCCACGGCCCATGTGTAGTTCATCTGACCTCCATGACGGTCTTGCCCACCTGGACGGCGTCACCCTTCGAGACGGTGACGGGTGCAGAGACCCGTCGGCCGTTCAGGTAGGTGCCGTTGGTTGATCCGAGATCGGTGAGGACGAGTCGGTCCTCTTCGGCGGTGAATCGAAGGTGGAACTCGGAGGCGTAGGGGTCTTCGAGGAGCACGTCGGCATCGTCTGAGCGACCGAAGGTGATCGAGTCCTTGACGGTCCGCGTGAGACCGGCCTGGGTCTCGGAGCGAACGATCACCACTTGTGACGCTGCCTTCTTGGCGGCTCGGGCCACTGGACCCACGTGACGGGCCATGGCCCGCGCGACGGATGCGACGTAGAGCACGAGCAGCGCGAGGAAGACCAGGCGGAGCGCGGTGAGTATCAGGTCGGTCATCCGACGACCATTCTTGCCGGTGTATCGCCAAGGAGGAGTGCGTCGTCGGGCCCGATCACGGTCGGTCGACTGATCGCCCGCCCGTTGACCTTCGTCCCGTTGGAGCTGCCGAGGTCGTAGAGGTGGACGTCGCCGCCCTCTCTCCAGAGGACGGCGTGGCGTCGGGAGACCGAGTCGTCGCGGATGTGGACGTCGGCGGTGTCGGCTCGCCCGACGATGAGTCGGTTGTCCCTGAGGGGAAGTCGGCCCTCGCCGGTGTCGAGGTGGCCCCATGCCGGTCGCGGTCCTTCGCTGTGGCCCGTCCGGATTTCGGGGAGGCCACGGTCGACGGTGCTCGATCGGGTGATCCGTACGGTTGCCGGACCGCCCAGGCGCCAGCCCCTGGCAGCGGCCTCCTCTTCGAGTGCGGAAGAGAAGGCGTGCTCCCAGTCGTGAAGTGCCTGATCGTCGACGAGGTCGGCGGGACTCACCACGATCTCGACGACGTTCGGAGCCGAAGGGCCGACGTCGGCATCGCGCACGTCGAGGTCCACGGCGCGGACGACCCGTCCGGCCAACTCCGTCGGCTGGACACCCCCCGGGAAGACCCGGCCGGCCACCCGGTCGACCGCGGATTCGAGCAAGCGCTCGACTCTCCGTGCGAATCGCATGACGTGATGTATACAGCCCCGGCGCCCATTGGCGACATGGCCGTACCCAATGGCCCCCACTACGATTCCGGTCCACACCCGAGGGCGGGTGGCGGAATTGGTAGACGCGCTGGCTTCAGGTGCCAGTGGGCGCAAGCCCGTGGGGGTTCGAGTCCCCCCTCGCCCACAAGAAGGAGACCCCGCCCCCCGGGCGGGGTCTCCTTCTTGTGTGGGGGACAGCCGAACCGTGGCGGAGCCACTGGGTTCGATACGAGGGCGGAGCCCGAGTGCCGAGGACGGACCGGAGGTCCGCCGCAAGGCCGTCCCCCCAGGCGGGGTCTCCTGCTTGTGGGGGGACAGCCGAACCGTGGTGGAGCCACTGGGTTCGATACGAGGGCGGAGCCCGAGTGCCGAGGACGGACCGGAGGTCCGCCGCAAGGCCGTCCTCGGTCTCGACGTTCGTCCCCTCCGATCGAACCGGCAGGTCGCCCGATCGAGGGACCGTGCGGCGGCCTAGTTTGAAGCCGGTGTTCTCCTTCGACCGGGCAGAGTTGGATCATCGGCTGGGGGTCGCCGGCGCGGTGCTCGTGGTTGCGCTGGTCATCGCCGCGACCTGGTGGGGGCCCGGCGCCATCGCCGGCGTCTTCGGACTCACCCTCACCGCCTTGGTGCGGGCGACGAAGCCCACTCCCAATGCAGTGGCCCTTCTCCGTTTCGGCGTCGTCGGAGCCGTGCTCACGTTCGCCGCGTTCGAAGCCTCCGGTCGTCCGGTCGAATCGGCGATCCTGCTCGGCACGGCGACCCTGCTCGGGGGATGGTTCGCCGGGAGGGGACCGGCCGGACCGCTGCTGGCGATCTGGACACTCATCGCCATGCTCCTCGGACTCGATGTAGCGGCCCCGACTGCAGCCCTCTGGTTCCTCGGCGGCTCGCTCCTCGTGGTGGTTCCGATTCGGCCGCTCCCCAGGTCTCGAGATGAGGAGTCCCGCAGCGGGACTGGGACGCGACCCGGCCACCGCTCCTTCGTCGTTGCCAAGGCGGTGGCGGTCGCTGCGCTCGTCCTTGCGGGCTTTGCCTGGGTCGAGGAGGCTCCCTATTGGATGGGACTCACCGTTCTCATCGTCGGGGTCCATGACCTCGACGGGACGATCGGCAAGGCCTGGGCGAGGGCGTTGGGGACCCTGCTCGGCGTCGGTGTGGGCCTGCTGGTCGTCGAGGTGGGCAGCGACAGCGTCCTGGTCCTGGCGGTGGCGCTGGTCGTGTTGGTCTACGTCCAAATGCTCTTCGCCCGGGCCTCATACGTGATCTTCTCGACCGCCCTCACGGCGGTGGTCATGACGACCGCCGCGCTCGGCGGTGCGGAGGTCACGCGGATCGGCGGGGTCCGTTTGGCTTCGACCGTCGTCGGAGCGGCCATCGCGGTGGCCATCGCCCGGATCTTCCTGCCGCCCGAGGAGGCATGACGCAGGGAGGCTCAGTCGAGTCGCTCTCGCACCACGGGGGAGACGATCTCGTCCACCTCCGATCGGTCGTCGACCGATAGGCACCAACCGGCAGCCGCCACGTTTGCCGCGACCTGTTCGGGTCTGGTGGCGCCGGCGATCACCGAAGCGACCAGGGGATGCGACGTGTGCCACGAGATGGCGAGGTCGAGCAACGAGTGGTCGTGGTCGGCGCACCATTCGATCAATCGCTCGACGACGGCCAGACGCTGCTCGTCGACGAAGGCATCGGATCGCTTCGAGTTGGCGAGCCGGGTTCCTTCCGGGAACTCCTCACCGAGCCGGTACTTGCCGGTGAGTAGCCCCGACTCGAGGGGGAAGTAGGGGACGAAGGCCGTGCCCAGCCGCTCGCACGCCTCGAACACACCGTCCATCTCCGGGCCGCGGGTCAGCACGCTGTAGTGGTTCTGGACCGACGGGTACCCATCCACCCCGATCGAGTCGGCGGCCGCAGCGGACTCGTCGAGTTCGGCCGCCGTGAAATGGGTGCAGCCGTACTCGAGGATCTTCCCCTCGTCACGCAGTTCGGCGAGGCAGCCGAGGGTCTCGGCCGGTGGGGTCTCGGGATCCGGGCGGTGCAGTTGGTAGTGGTCTATGTGGTCGGTCCCGAGCCGCCGGAGGCTCGCCTCGAGGTGTGAGCGGATCAAGGCGGGATCTCCGCCGCGCTCCCCCTCGGCGAGGGTCATCGTGTGCCCCCACTTGGTGGCTATCACGGCCTCGCCCCGGCGCCCGGCGAGTGCCTTGCCGAGCAGTTCCTCGGACTTCCCGTCGCTGTAGGCCTCGGCGGTGTCGAAGTAGTTGATCCCAGCGTCGAGGGCGGCGTCGACCACGACCAGGGTCTGTGCCTCGTCGATCCGTCCGCCGAAGTTGTTGCAGCCGAGCCCGACGGCCGAGACATCCAATCGGCCCAATGCGTTGCGTTCCATGGGTCGACGGTACCCGCGGGGTCGGGACGAGGATCGCCGCGTCGAGGGGACTCCCGACGAGAAGCCATCGACGGATCGGCGCTTGCCGGACTACCCAACACGAGGTGTGGCCGCTTACCCTCTCTCGGCGATGTTCCCCGAGTTCGATGCCCCCCGACGTGGCCGGCCCACCCGCCGCATATGGATCCTCGCGTTGGTGACGCTGATCGCCGCCGGCGCCTGGTGGATCGGTGCCCGCGCCCAGGAGGAACTGACCGTCGTCGCCTATCTGGACGAGGTCCGGAACATCACCGACGACCAGGCCCCTCGCGCCGAAGCCTTCAGGTCCCTGTTGATCGAGACATCTGCGCTCCAGATCCAGCGCGAAGCGTTCACCGCCCGACTCGACCAGCTCGAGGCCGAGATCGACGCGGACCTCGTCGACCTGGAGGAGTTCGTGGTCTCGGACGAGGCATTCGCCACGAACGCCTTCCTCTCCTTCGCCCTCGAGCGCTGGGCCGCTGGTCTGGGCGATTTCCGCGAATCGGCGCTCGCCCTGCGCGACAGCGCGAGCGCCAGCGCCCGGGAGGAGTTCGCCGCCTCCTTGGGACGGCTGCAGGTGGCCGACGCCATGTACGTCGAGTTCCAGGCCGAGGCCACCGCGTTGAAGTCGGCCGTCGGTATCGAGATTGCCCCATTCGTCGACGTCGAGTTCGTCGAGCCGTCCGTGGCAACCCCCGAAGGCGTGGATGGACTGATCCAGGCGATCCTCGACAACGAGGACATGAAGGGCGAGATCGATGTCCGGATCGTCTCGGTCGAGTTCGATCCTGCCCCGGCCGGCGACACGACCCCCGAAGGCGCCGACCAGATCCCTGCCACCGAACAGCTCTCGACCACGGTGGTGGTGCGCAACGACGGCACCGACCCCGAGTCGGGTCTCGAGGTGCGGATCGCACTGGCCGACCGGGCCGGAACCGTGCTCCACGTCGACTCGTCCTCCGTCGCGGACCTCGACGCCGGAGGCGGATCCACGGCCGTCACCTTCACCTTCGATGTCGAGTCCGGCATCGTCTACGAGCTCGAGGTCGAGCTGGCCAGAGCGGGCGGCGGTACCATCGCGGCCGACACGACCAACTTCGTCGTGAGCCCCCCTTCGGGATGACCCCATGATCGACCTCGCCATCCTCCGCACCGACCCGGACCGCGTTCGCGCCTCACTTGCCCAGCGCGGGACGTCGGTGGACGTCGACCGACTCGTCGAGCTCGACGAGCGGATTCGGGCGCTCCGCCACGAGGCCGACGAGCTGCGCGCCGAGCAGAAGCGGGCCGGCCAGGAGATCCGCAACCTGTCGGCGGAAGACAAGCCGGCAGCCATCGCCAGGGCCGGTGAGCTGGGCGACCGCCAGAAGGAGCTGTCCGCTGAAGCCGACGATCTCGACGACGAGTTCCGGGCGCTCTGGATCCAGATCCCCAACTTCGCCCACGAGTCGGCTGCCGAGGGCCTGACCGACGAGGACAACGTCCCGGTGGCCACGGTCGGCGACATCCCGACGTTCGACTTCGAGATCCGCGATCACCTCGACCTCGGCGAGTCCATGGGCGTGATCGACGTGGAGACGGCGGCGAAGGTGTCCGGCTCGCGGTTCTCCTACCTTCTCGGCCAGGCCGTCTTCCTCGAGCTGGGGCTGGTCCGCTTCGCCTTGGACATGCTCGCCGGCGAGGGCTTCACGCCGGTGGCGCCCCCGGTCCTCGTGCGCGAGCAGGCGATGTTCGGCACCGGCTTCTTCCCCGAGGCCCGCGAGCAGGTGTACGCCATTCCCGAGGACGACCTCTATCTCGTTGGGACGTCGGAAGTGTCACTTGCGTCGCTGCATGCCGACTCCATCCTCGAACGGGACGAGCTCCCCTTGCGCTACGCCGGGTTCTCGACCTGCTTCCGCCGCGAGGCGGGCACGTACGGCAAGGACACCCGAGGGATCTTCCGGGTCCACCAGTTCGACAAGGTCGAGATGTTCTCGTTCGTTCCCGAGGAACGGTCCTGGGACGAGCACGAGTATCTGCACTCGCTGGAGCGCCGCCTCGTGGATGCCCTCGAACTGCCCTACCAGGTGGTCAATGTCGCGGCAGGCGACCTCGGCGGTTCTGCGGCGAAGAAGTACGACATCGAGGCGTGGATCCCCTCGCAGGAGACCTACCGGGAGATCACCTCCTGCTCGAACACGACCGACTTCCAGGCCCGCCGACTGAAGATCCGCACGAGGGGTGAGAGCGGCAACGACTTCGTGCACACGCTCAACGGGACTGCGATCGCCGTGGGGCGAACGATCCTGGCGATCATGGAGAACCATCAGCAGGCCGATGGCACGGTCCGGCTGCCGGAAGCGCTCGTGCCCTACGTCGGGTTCGAGGTCCTGGGTGCCTGAAGCCGGTCCGGCGACCGACACCGACCCGATCTTCGCCAAGATCGCCCGCCGCTACGACACGCTGAACAAGGTCATGTCGTTCGGTCAGGAGCAGGACTGGCGGCGCAGGGGCGTCGCGTTCCTCCCGCCCGGGCGGGTCCTCGACCTCGGCTCCGGTACAGGCGCAGCCCTGCCGGTCTTCGGGGAGCGCGAGGTCGTAGCCCTCGACCCGGTCCGTGAGATGCTGGAGCTCGGTCCCATCGACTCGAAGGTCGTCGCCTACGGCGAGCACCTCCCGTTCGCCGACGAGAGCTTCGATGGCGTCTTCAGCGCATACGTCTTCCGGAACCTGACGTCGATTCCCGACACGCTCGCCGAAGTGCATCGGGTCCTGCGTCCCGGTGGCCACCTCGTCGTGATCGGCCTCGGTCGTCCCCCCAACCCGACAGCGGCAAAGCTGCACAGGTTGGGCTCGTCGGTCTTCCTGCCGGCCGCAGGCGCGCTCATCGGCGCGTCCGACGAGTATCGCTACCTCCATCGGTCCTTGGACAAGCTGCCCCCGCCCGGGGAGTTGTTCTCGGGCCACGCCCTGACGCTCGACACGGTGTGGCGGATGGGCACGCTCGGATTCGTCTACGGCGCCGTCCTCGTCAAAGCCGACGTCGCGTAGCTTCGGCACCGTGGTCGACGAAACCGTCGAGATGGTCCGCCGATGGGTGGCGGAAGCGGCGAGCAGGCGCTCCCGCGGCGAGGTCGCCGACGCCGCGATCCTGCGACGCCTCCTCGACCACGAAGGCGGACTGGGCTTCCTCATCGCCCTCACCGATCGGGTGACCAGGCCGGCGGACGCCGCCACTGCGGCCCGGTTCCTGAAGCGCCTCGCCGCAGGTGGTACCGACACCTCCTACCTGCCGGGACTCGACCGCGTCGCCCTCGAGTACGGCGGTCCCGTGGCGCCGCTGGTGCCGGGCATCTCGGTGGCGGCGGCGAAGTGGCGACTGCGCCGGCGAGTCGGCGACCTCGTCGGCGATGCCCGCCCCGAGGCCTTGGCCCGGCACCTCGCCGACCTGTCCGCCCGGGGTATGGCAGCCAACGTCAACCTCCTCGGCGAGGAGGTCCACGGAGACGTGGAAGCCGAAGCGCGTCTGGGTCGGGTGTTGGACCTGATGGGTCGCCCGGACGTCGACTACGTCTCCGTCAAGGCTTCGTCGGTGGTGGGCCACCTCGATCCCTGGGCCCACGCCCGTGACGTGCGCCGTCTCGTCGGCGCCCTCGATCGCCTCTATGACCGGTCGGAGGCGACCGGCACGTTCGTGAACCTGGACATGGAGTCCTTCCGCGACCTCCGGCTGACCCTGGACGCGTCCATGGAGGCGCTCGACCACCGCCGCGAACTGCCTGCGGGCATCGTCCTGCAGGCCTACCTCCCGGACTCGGCGGCGGCCCTCGATGAGCTCGCCGCGTGGGCGACGGGTAGGCCAGGTCGTCTCAAGGTGCGCTTGGTGAAGGGGGCCAACCTCTCGATGGAGCGGGTCGAGGCCGAGCTGCGCGGCTGGCCGCAGGCACCGTTCCACTCGAAGGCCGAAGCCGACGCTGCCTACCTCGCCCGCATCGAGCAGGCCATGGCCACCGACCTACGGATCGGGATCGGATCCCACAACCTGTTCGCCGTCGCACACGCCCACCTCCTCGCCCGTGAGGCGGGCAAGGAGGACCGCGTCGACATCGAGATGCTGACCGGTATGGCGCCGGCCGAAGCCCGGGTCGTTGCGAGCGAGGTCGGCGGCGTGCTCCTGTATGTGCCGGTCGTCGAGCCGGATTCGTTCGACGCGGCCATCGCGTACCTCGTTCGCCGCTTCGAGGAGAACGCCGCCCCCGACCACTTCCTTCGCATCGTCGACCGACTCGGTGACCCGTCCCTGTTCGAGGCGGAGGCCGGCCGCTACCGCGCCGCCGTGGAAGCGATGGGGCGCACCACGCCAGCGACGTTCCGGGACCAGGACCGCGCCCGGGAGGTCTTCGGGCCCGCCGATCCATTCGAGAACACACCGGACACCGATCCGACGGCGCCCGCCAATCTCGACTGGGTGGTCGGGGCCCGAACCGCCGATCCCGGTCCCGTCCGCGGGCCGCTCCTGACGTCGACGGCTGCCGTCGACGAGCAGGTCGAAGCGGCGCAGTCTGCCGCCGAGGAGTGGTCGGCATTGGATCATGATGAGCGAGCCGACCTGGTCGCTGCCGTCGGAGCGGAGCTGGCGCGTCGGAGGATGGAGCTCATCGGGGCCATGGTCCATGAGGCCGGCAAGCCGCCCGGCGAGGCCGATACCGAGGTCTCGGAGGCGATCGACTTCGCCCGCTACTACGCCGAGGTGTCCCGCGGACTCGACGACATCTCCGGGGCGACGTTCGCCCCCCTCGGGTCGGTGCTGGTCGCCGCCCCGTGGAACTTCCCGGTTGCGATCCCGGCCGGCGGGGTGCTGGCCGCGCTGGCTGCCGGCAACACCGCGATCCTCAAACCCGCACCCGAGACACCTCGATGTGCCGAACTGCTCATGGAGGCGTTCGGGGCCGCAGGGGTACCTGCCGGGGTCGCAAGCGTGCTCCGGGTCCCGGACGACGACGTGGGAAGGCACCTCGTCACGCACCCGGCATTCGGCGCCGTCGTGCTCACCGGCTCCGTTGACACGGCCGACCTGTTCCGCTCCTGGAAGCCGGACCTGCGCCTCTTCGCTGAGACGAGCGGGAAGAACGCGACGGTGATCACGCCGTCTGCCGACGTGGACCTCGCCGTTGCCGACCTGACCAGGTCGGCGTTCGGTCACGCCGGCCAGAAATGCTCGGCGTCCTCGTTGGGCATCCTCGTGCGGCCCGTCGACCCGCGGTTGCGTCCCGCCCTCATCGATGCCGCGTCGTCGTTGGCGGTCGGCGACCCCGCCGTCGACGAAGTCGACGTCGGACTGCTCATCACCGAACCGGGTGAACGTCTGGATCGGGGCCTGCGGGTGCTCGACGAAGGGGAGTCGTGGCTGCTGGAGCCGCGGGAAATGGCCCCGAGGACCTGGAGCCCCGGCATCCGAGACCAGGTCCGGCCCGGGAGTTGGTTCGCCACCACCGAATGCTTCGGCCCTGTGCTCGGTCTCGTCGAAGTCGATTCGCTCGACGAGGCGATACGCGTGCAGAACTCGTCGGAGTTCGGGCTGACCGGGGGAATCCACTCACTCGACGAGGACGAGATCGATGAGTGGGTGGCCCGGGTCGAGGTCGGAAACGCCTACGTGAACCGTCCGACGACCGGCGCCATCGTGCGACGTCAGCCGTTCGGTGGTTGGAAGCGATCCGTGATCGGACCGGGAGCCAAGGCCGGTGGCCCCAACTACGTGTTCCAGTTCGGGGACTGGCGACCGGACGGGCTGCCCGATCGGGGTGCTGTTCCCGACGAACGCGTGGCTGCGGTCCTCGAGACCGTCGCCGACGAGGTCGGGGCCGATGACCTCGAGTGGTTGGAGGCGGCAGCCGCCGACGACGAACGGTGGTGGCAGGACGAGTTCGGGATCGACCACGATCCGTCGGGCCTCGTGGCCGAGACCAACGTCTTCCGATACCGGGCGGCGTCGACGGCCATCCGCTCCCACGATGCGATCGGAGCCACCCGACTCGTCCTCGCGGCCTTGCGGGCGGGACTCGACCCCGTCGTATCCGTCCTCCGCCCGGATCCGCTCGCCGTCTTGGGGGGGTTCACGGTCGAGCCGCCCGAGCGGTTCGCGGAGCGGTTGTCCGGTCTCGGTGTGGATCGGCTCCGTGTCGTCGGATCGGTCGAGGACGTCGTGAGAACGGCGGCATTGGCGGCTGCGGTCGAGGTGGTCGACGGTCCCGTGACCCCGTCTGGGCGACTCGAGCTCCGCCCATTCCTCCGGGAGCAGGCCGTGAGCCGCACCCGGCATCGCTACGGGACGATCCAGCCCTGATACCGTCGGGGTCATGCCTTTCACCGGTGTGGGCGTGGCCCTCGTCACCCTGTTCGATGAGCGACTCAAGGTCGATGTCGCTGCCACTGCAGAGCACGCAGCTCGCATGGTCGAGCATGGTATGCAATCGATCATCGTCGCCGGGACGACCGGCGAGGCCTTCGCCCTGACCCCCGACGAGCGCATGTCGCTCGTCTCGGCGGTGAAGGAGGCGATCCCGGGCGACATACCTGTGGTTGCCGGCACGGGTGCCGCCAGTACCCACGGGGCGGTGGCCCTGACCCAACAAGCCGTGGCGTCGGGAGCCGATGCCGTCCTGGCACTCAGCCCGGCGCGCTCGACCGACCTCCGGGCCTACTACACGGCGGTGGCCCACGCCGCCGGTGACGTGCCGACGCTCGGCTACCACTTCCCGAAGGTCTCGGCCCCCGGAATCCCACTGTCGATACTCGAGGAGCTGCCCATCGCCGGCTGCAAGGACTCGACCGGCGACCCGACGCGCCTCCTCGCCGAGATCGGGATGGAGATGCCGATCTTCGTCGGAAGCGCCGCGATCCTGGCGCTCGCCGGCCCGCTCGGTGTCGAGGGGGCGATCCTCCAGGCAGCCAACGTGTCGCCGGAGCTCTGCATCAGGGCATTCGATGGCGACGCCGACGCCCAGCGCTCGCTCGCACCCATCCACGCAGCGGCCGGAATGCCGCTCGCCGACGGGACGAAGCTCGAGATGATGAAGCGGTGGGGCACACCGACGGCATCGCGGATCCGCTGACGGGCCGGCTCACCAGTCGAGTGTGCCGGGGTCTCCCTTGAAAGGCCCGGAGACGTCTGAGGTGATCCAACCGCCGTAAAAGCCGCCCGCTTGAGGCCTCACCGTTTCGCCCTCCACGGTGCAGGTGAGCTCGGTCGGGTAGAAGGCCACATGGTCGGCGATGGCGGCGTACGGCTCCAGTGGACGGGGATAGCTCCAGGCGGCGCGGGGGAGGCGACGACCACCGACCACGACGTCCCAGTAGGTGGCCCGGCCCTTCCATTCACAGATGCTGTGCCCGCGTCCGGGCCGGAGAACCCCGTCGACGATGTCGTCGGGCGGGAGGTACCACGTCGGCGGGTGCGAGGTCTCCAGCACCCGCCTCGCCCTCGTCGTGGACGCCACGAGTTCGCCGTTCCACCGGACCTCCACGAGGCGACGGTCCGGTACCAGGGAAGGTGGGCGCGGGTAGTCCCAGACCGATTCCGTGGGACCTTCGGATCCATCGGGGCTTTCGCCCCGTACTGCAGGCATGTCCATGGGAGCAGTACGTATCGTCGGCTGGGTCGGGATGGCGGCGATGGCTGCCGCCATCGTGTACGGCCTCGCCTCGGGAGGCTTCGCGGAGGATGGCCGGGCCATCTGGGCCCTGCCGTGGGGTCGGGTCACCCTCGTCGACCTCTTCGTCGGGTTCTTCTTGGTCGGAGCGGTGATCGTCTGGCGGGAGCGGCATCCCCGGCGTTGGATCCCATGGCTGCTCGCCCTGCTGGTCCTCGGCAACTTGGTCACCGCCGTCTACCTGGTCTGGGCACTTCGTGGTGATCCGAACCGGATCGACGCTACGTAGACCAAGGCATGACGGAGCGAGAACGACTCGCGACTGCCCTCCTCGGCATCCCTGCGGCAACCCGCACGGCGCTGGATCTGGCGGTCACCAAGGGTCTGGACTATCGGGAGATCGCCCAACGATTGGGTGAGTCGGAAGATCACATTGCCGGGTTGCTGCGGGACGGACTCCTGCGATTGAGAACTCAAGTCGGAGGTCAAGGCGTTGCCGTTTGAACCAAATCACCAAGACATCCAAAGCTTGCTCGGGGCCTACGCCCTCAATGCCGTGGACGACGACGAGCGTCGTCGGGTGGACCTGCACCTGCGTGGGTGTGAGGACTGCCGCGAGGAAGCGTCGGACCACCTCGAAGTGGCCGGGCTCCTGACTCTCGTCCTCGAGATGGAAGAAGAAGCCGAGGCGGAAGAGGTCCCTCCGGTGGTCTCCCTCGATGAAGCCCGCAAGCGCCGGCAGCCGGTGACGGCCCAGTTGGTCTCCATGGCGGCGGCATTCGTCCTCTTGGTCGGGTTCGTCGTCCAGACGGCTCGGTTGGGAGACGCACGGTCCCAGCTCGAAGCGGCCTCCGTCGAGGACGTCGCCGCCGCGCTCGCCGCCGACGGGTCGCTCACGTTCGGGCTCACCGACGGCGATGGCCAGGAGGTCGCAACGGTCGTGCTGCTCGACGACGGCACGGGCCTGCTCACCATCGAGGGCCTGCCGACGGTCGACGAGGATCGCACCTACCAGTTGTGGGGCGTCATGGACGGCGAAGTGGTCTCGGTCGGCCTCGCCGGCGACGGACCCGGAACCAGCGCATTCACCGCCGACGGCGAACGACTCGAGGCGCTCGTGCTGACCGAGGAGGAAGCCGGTGGTGTGGCGGTCTCCGAGGCAGATCCGGTCGCCCTCGTCGCCCTTTCCTCATAGTCGGATAGGTCGGGATCGCCCATAGACTCGGGCCAAGCCTCGTCGGATCCTGCGGCGGGACGCCGGTGAATCGGGTCAGGTCCGGAAGGAAGCAGCCCTAAGCCGACCGTTCCGGGTGTGGGCTCTCCGGCGGGGCCCCTTCCGTTTCAGCGCCGCTCGGCGAAGAAGGTCCGAAGCTGCTCCGAGACCTCGTCTGCCAGCACACCTTGGGTGATCTCGCAGCGGTGGTTCAGTCGCTTGTCCTGAGGGATGTTGTAGAGGCTCCAGGCCGCCCCGGCCTTCGGGTCGGCGGCCCCGTAGACGATCCGGTCGACCCTCGACCAGACCAACGCCCCGGCGCACATCGGGCAGGGTTCCAGCGTCACGTAGAGGGTGTGGCCGGTGAGTCGCCAGTCCCGGAGTCGACGGGCGGCCTCGCGTATCGCCAGGAGCTCGGCGTGGGCGGTCGGGTCGGACAGTTCTTCGCGACGGTTGTGTTCCGATGCGACGACCTCTCCAGAAGGGTCCACCACCACCGCTCCGACCGGCACGTCGCCGTGGTCGATCGCCAGCTTCGCCTCGGCGATCGCCATCTTCATGTAGTGCTCGTCAGAGGGCGTACCCGGCATGCGGGGATACACTACGGCCCCGTTCGACCCCACCCGCTTGCGGGAAGGGACGTGCGAGGAGAGATGGCCGAGTGGACGAAGGCGCTCGACTCGAAATCGAGTGAGGAGTCAACAGCTTCTCCGTGGGTTCAAATCCCACTCTCTCCGCCATGGAGGGGTGGCCGAGCGGCCGAAGGCGCAGCATTGGAAATGCTGTAGGGGCACTGCTCCTCGCGGGTTCAAATCCCGCCCCCTCCGCCACACGAACGGCACCCGGCAGGGTGCCGTTCGGCGCGTCCGGGTAGCGTCGCCCGCCATGTCCGACCGCAAGACCGCCGTTCGCGTCGCGAACCACTTCGCCTACCTCCAGTTCCTCTGGGACGACCCGCAGATCCTGTCGATCTTCGAACCCCTGGGCATCACGCCCCGGGGCCAGGGCTACATGGCCCTCCGGTTGTCCCCCGTCGGGGAGATCCCGTTGGAGGTTGCCGCCTCACTGCTCGGCTCGTTCCCCCGAGCGATGGTCGAGAAGTTCTTGGGACGAGTGGAGGTATCGGCGGCCGACGTGCTCGCCGCCGGCATCGAAGGGCTCACGAAGGCTGCGGAGACCGCCTGGGGTGAGCACCCATCGACGGGAGAACTCGCCGACTTGTTGGAGGAGGCGGCGGCCGGGGCCGAGCTCGACCAGCGCGTTCTGGCTTCGGCCTGGGCGACCGTGCCCTGGTCCGGCGCGCCCGCTCGGCTCTTCGGCGCCGCGACCGTCCTACGCGAGCACCGGGGCGATGGCCACTGGATGGCAGCCCGCGTCGCCGGGTTGACGCCGGCGGAGATGCATGTGCTGGCTCGTCTCTCGAAGGGTGCTCCCGTCGAGAACGTCGGCCACGGCTTCCGAACCGAGCAGGCCGTGCCGATCGCTGATCGACTCACCGGCCGTGGTCTGGTGTCCGGCAATGAGGTCACTGAGCGGGGCCAGTCCCTGCTCGAGGCGATCGAGACGAAGACCGACGAGCTGGACTCCGCCCCCTGGGACCATCTCGGATCGGACGGCATCGCGCGGGTCGTCGAGCTCGGTTCTCCCTTCCTCGACTGACCACGCAAGCGACCGTGCGGTCGTACGATGCCGGTGTACCGCCGGAGCAGCGCCTGGTGCCCCGGCGACACCTTGGAGGGGTGTCCGAGCGGTCGAAGGAGACGGTCTTGAAAACCGTTGAGGCGCAAGCCTCCGTGGGTTCGAATCCCACCCCCTCCGCCAGCCAGGGGACGTTCACAGAAGTGGGCAGCCCTCAACGAAGAGCTCTGCATCTGACTGGGTGTTGGAGGATGGCGAGTTGCCACGCCCGTTTGCCTGGCGGTTGGAGCCAAGAAGTGGGGGGCCGCAATCACTGGTTTCAGCTCTCGGCGTTCTCTCCCGACAGCTGGCCGGCCACGGCGTAGTCCGCCAAGCGCGTGTCTGCTTCGTAGGCCGGTAGGTGTGGGACCCCTGCCGACGCAGGGCACTCAGGTGCCGGGTTCCACCAGCCCCATTGGGGCGGGGTCGAAGATCCGGGTGTCCATGGGCCGAGGGTCACGTACGACGGGCTCGAAGTCCATCTGGCCGAGGATGTCGCGGTCCAGATCGATGCCGGGGGCGAGCTCGATGAGTTCCATCCCATCAGGCGTGAGTTCGAAGACACAACGCTCCGTGACGTACAGCACCTTCTGGCCCTTCCTGACGGAGTAGGGACCTGAGAAGGTGATGTGCTCGACCTCGTCCACGAACTTCTGGACTCGCCCCTCCCGGACGATGCGGAGGGCCCCGTCCTCGACCGCGACTTCGAGGCCGCCGGCGGTGAAGGTGCCGGTGAAGACGACGATGCCTGCGTTCTGGCTGATGTTGATGAACCCACCAGCGCCGGCGAGGCGCGGACCGAACTTCGAGACATTGAGGTTGCCGTGCCGGTCGGCCTGGGCGAGGCCGAGGAAGGCGATGTCGAGCCCGCCGCCGTCGTAGAAGTCGAACTGGCTGGGCTGGTCGATGATCGCCTCGGTGTTGGTTGCCGCGCCGAAGTCCAACCCTCCAGCCGGGATCCCGCCGATGACTCCGGGCTCGGCGGTGAGCGTGATCTCGTCAAGGAGACCTTCCTCGTGTGCGACCGGTGCGATGCCCTCCGGCATGCCGATTCCGAGGTTCACCACTTGGCCCGGGCGCAGCTCGAGAGCCGAACGCCTGGCGATGATCTTCCGTTCGCTCATGGGCATCGGCTCGAGCGTCTCCAAGGGGACCTTCACTTCGCCGCTGAGACCCGGGTCGTAGGGGGTGGCGAAGGTCTGCCAGTGGTGGGAGGGGTCGGCCACGACCACGGCGTCCACCAGGATGCCGGGGATCTTCACGTCCTTCGGGTTGGCGGTCCCCGTCTGGGCGATGCGCTCCACCTGCACGATGACGGTCCCGCCCGAGTTGTGGGCCGCCGTCGCGATGGCGAGGGCTTCGAGTGTGAGGGCTTCGTGCTCCATGGTGACGTTGCCGTGCAGGTCGGCCGTCGTCCCTCGGAGAAGGGCGACGTCGATAGGGAAGGTCTTGTACGCCAGGTACTCCTCGCCGTCGAACTCGACGATCTCGACGAGGTCGTCGGTGGTGCTGTCGTTCAACTTCCCCCCTCCGAGGCGAGGATCGACGAAGGTTCCGAGGCCCACCGACGTGATGGTCCTCGGCTTGTGGGCGGCGATGTCTCGGTAGAGGTGGGATATGACGCCCTGGGGGAGGTTGTAGGCCGCGATCCGGTTCGCCACGGCCAGCTCCTGGATGGTCGGCACGAGGCCCCAGTGCCCGCCGATGACTCGGCCGATCAGTCCGTCATGGCCCAGGTGGTTGAGGCCGCGGTCGGCACCGTCTCCCTGGCCGGCCGCATAGACGAGGGTCAGTCCGCGCGGCGCGCCCTCGGCGAGGAACCGGTCTTCGAGGGCGATGGCCAGGTCCTCGGGGAAACCGGTGCCGACGAACCCACCGGTGGCGACCGTCGCACCGTCACCGACGAGGTGGATGGCCTGGTCGGCGGACATGACTTTCTGGTCCATGGGCCGAGCGTACCGGGGACCGGTTCGGTCCCCGCTCGGACGACAATGGGGGCATGGACATCGAAGCGCTGGCAGCCGAACGAGCGGAGCGAGACCGGTTCATGGCCGAGCACTACGCCTCCCCGATCCCCGAGGAGCACGTCGAGGCCTTCACCGGCCTGCGCTGGTTCGACCCGGATCCTGCCTGGCGGTTGACCGGGGCGTGGGATCCGCTCGATTCCCCGAAGGTCCCCGTGCCCACCTCGTCAGGCGGAGAGATGGCCTACACCCAGTTGGGGACCGTCTCCCTCGAGGTCGCGGCCAAGACCTACCTGTTGGCGGTCTACGACGATGGGGACGGCGGCCCTTTCGTGCCATTCCGTGACGCCACCTGTGGGACCGACTCGTATGCCGGCGGCCGCTACGTAGCGGTGTCCGGGTTGCCCGACGAGGCGATTCTGGATTTCAATCGCGCCCACAACCCGTTCTGTGCCTACGACGAGGACTTCGTCTGCCCGCTGCCGCCATCGGCGAACTGGTTGGCATGTGCGGTTCCGGCGGGCGAGATGGACTACCGCCCACCCAGCTGAGCATCGCCCATCGCCGCCAGCACCTCGGCGTCGGTGACCTGGGCGAAGTCTTCATAGAAGCGGCCGACGCCCCACATGTTCCGCGGGGCGGTGACGGCTACGTACTCGTCCGCGGCCCCGCCCATGGTTCGTACCCAACCGCGTGGGGCGACAGGGACGGCGAGCACGACCTGCTTCGCCCCGTGGGCGCGGGCGACCCGACAGGCGGCCATTGCCGTAGCCCCGGTGGCGACGCCGTCATCGACGATGACGGCCGTTCGATCGGCGAGGGGTACCTGTTCGTGGGAGGCCCGATAGACGGTGGCCCGGCGGGCGAGCTCGGATCGTTCGTAGGCGATGATCTCCCGCAGGACTTCGGGCTCCACCCGATCCGAGCCCGGATTCATGACTCGCACGTCTCCCTCGCCGATTGCACCGATCGCCAGCTCCGGTTGGCCGGGGGCTCCGAGCTTCCGGACCACGATGACATCCATCGGGGCGTCGAGCATTCGGGCGACTTCGGCGGCGACGATGACACCGCCGCGCGGGAGGCCGAGCACGACCGGGTCTGCCAGTGCGCGGTCCACCAGCAGTCGACCGAGTCGGTCTCCGGCATCGCGCCGATCCCGGAAACCGACGGACACCATGACGGCCTACATCCGTTGGGGCACCGAGATGCCGAGCAGGTCGAGCATCAGGGTCAGTGCCCGCTGGGTGGTTGCCGCCAGTTGGAGCCAGGAGGCCTGGCGCCGAGGGTCCTCCTCGCGGAGGATGTGGCACGCCTCGTAGAACCGATTGAAGGCCCCGGCCAGATCGAACGCCGACTCGGCGATGTGGTTCGGGGCTCGGAGGTCCCATGCCCGCAGCACGGTCTCAGGGATCGTCGCCAGGCGGAGTATCAGGGCCCGCTCGGCATCCTCCGATGGGGCGATGGGCGCACCGGGCGCCAGCCCTGCCTCGTCCGCCTTGCGCAGGATCGATGTGATCCGCACGGTTGCGTACTGGAGGTAGGGGCCGGTCTTGCCCTCGAACGACGTGAACCGGTCGAGGTCGAACACGTAGTTCGATGTCCGATGGTTGATGAGGTCGCCGAACTTCAATGCTGCGGCTGCGACCTTGGTGGCGACGTCGGCCCGCTCGTCCTCGGAGAGGTCGAGGCCGATGCGCGCCTCGTCAACCCGCTTCGCCGCTGCGGCCTTGGCGTCGTCGATGAGGCCGTGGAGCGGCGGGACGCCGCCGTCCCGGGTCTTGAGCGGTGAGCCATCCGGCCCGTTGATCGTGCCGTGGTCGACATGTTCGAGCACCACCTCCGGTGGCGCGATGCCGGCCTTGCGGGCAGCCCGGAACACCTGCTCGAAATGCAGTGACTGGCGGGAGTCCACGACGTACAGCACCTCTCGAGCACCGAAGACGTCGATGCGCATCTGCAATGTCGCGAGGTCCGTGGTGGTGTACAGCGCTGCCCCGTCCGACTTGGCGAGGAGCAGCGGCGGGATCTCGGCCTTGTCATCTGGCTCGGCGACGTCGATGACGATCGCGCCGTCGCTCTTGCCGGCGACGCCCGACTCGAGCAACGATCTGATGAGCGGGTCGAGGTCCTCGGCGACGGTCGACTCGCCGTACCAGAGGTCGAAATGGACATCGAGATCGGCCACGTCCTGGCGTTGGGAGGCGAGCGTCACGTCGACGAAGTGCTGCCAGAGGGCTCGGTAGCCGCGCCGTCCGCCCTGCAGTTCGAGCGTGGCCTTCCGGGCGGCCTCGGCGAGCTCGGGATCGGACTTCGTACGAGCCGAGACCTGCGGGTAGAGGACTTGGAGGTCGGCCAGGGTGACCGGCGACTCGGACGGGTACTCGCCTATCCAGGCATCGTTGAAGTAGGGGAGGTCGGGGTCCTGTTCGCGGACGCCCTCGATGAGCATGCCCATCTGCAGGCCCCAGTCACCGAGGTGGATGTCGGAGGTGACCTGGTGCCCGAGGAAGCGGGCGATTCGCTGGAGCGAGTCACCGATGATGGTCGGGCGCATGTGGCCGACGTGGGTGGCCTTCGCCACGTTGTAGCCGCCGAAGTCGATGACGATCTGCTCGGGTCCGCGGCTCGGGATGTCGAGGCGGGCATCACCGGCGATGCGCGCCAGATGACCGGCCAGGGCGTCGTCGGTGAGGGTGATGTTGAGGAACCCCGGTCCAGCGATCGAGAGGTCGGCGAAGCCCGCCCCGTCGATCGAGTCGACGATCGCCTCTGCCATCTCCCTCGGGTTGCGGCCGGCCTGCTTTGCCGCCGGCAGGGCTCCATTGCACTGGAACTGGGCGAGGTCGGGCCGGTTCGAGACGACGACCTCGCCCAGATCCGGGTCGAGGCCCTGGGCGGCGAAGGCGGCGCCGAACTGCTCGGAGAGCAAGGCGAGGAGCGACATGGCGCGGATGGTAGGGGTGACGCAGCGGCCACCCGAAGGCGCCTAGGAGAGGAGCAGCCTGCCCAGGCGACGGACGGCGATGATCGCCCCGACCGTCGCCATCGATGCGAGCACGAGGGCGTTCGTGAGCATCGACGGGTCGAAGCGGCCGAGGGCGAACCCCCGCACCAGCTCGGCGCCGTGATAGAGCGGCGAGAAGGTCGCCACGGTCTGCAGCCAGGGGGGGTACACCTCGATCGGGTAGAAGGTCGCCGAGAACAGGAATAGGGGCAGGGTCACGAAGGTGATGAGGTCGAAGTCCTGCCACGATCGCATGAAGGTCACCGCCGCCATCCCGACAGCGCCGAACGCGAGCCCGATGAGCGTGGTCCCGAGGAGGGCCCCGATCGCCCACCACGACTCGGTGAGGCCCATGACCCCCATGACCGCCAGGAAGGTCGCCGAGTAGACGAATCCTCGGAACAGCGACCAGCCGATCTCGCCGACGGCGATGTCGCCGGCTCCGATCGGGGTGGCGAGCATGGCTTGGTAGACCCGCCCGTACTTGAACTTGAAGAAGACGTTGAAGGTGGATTCCATCACGGCGGCGTTCATGGCGGACGCCGCCAGCATGCCCGGTGCGACGAAGGCGGCGTAGGGCACCGACGTCCCATCGGCGAGGGTGATGTCGCCGATCATCGCCCCGAGGCCGACCCCGATGGCGAGCAGGTAGAAGACCGGCTCGAAGAACCCGGCGATCATCACCTTCCAGAATGCGCCGGATGCGATCCAATTGCGTTCGAGGACGTGTTGGGCGCGATAGGTGGGCCGGACCACCGAAGGGATCACGCGGGCGCCCATCGCCCGGGACTCGGTGGGAGTCATACGACCAGCCTCCGTCGGAACTGGGGGAGGGCGAAGATCGCGCCGACGACGGCCCAGATGACCAGGAATCCGACGCTCGCCCACCACGGGAACGTCGTCTCCATCCCGAGCGCCACCGACCTGGACAGCTCCACCCCGTGCCACAGCGGAGTGGCGTAGGCGAGCGGGCGGACGAGTTCGGGCAGTTGGCTGATCGGGAAGAAGGTGCCGGAGAAGAGGAACAGCGGGACCACCCCGAACCGGAACAGGTGCGACAGGCCGGTGTCGTCCTCCAGCCGTGACGTGAAGGCCATGATCGGCGTGGCGAACGCGGCTCCGGTCAGAGTCGCCGTGAGGGTGCCGAGCACGGCCCCAAGCGGTTCGGTGACACCGAAGGCGACGAGGACGGCGGCGTAGATCGCCGATACCTGGAGGACCCGCACCACGATCCACACGTAGGTGGAGACGAAGATGTCCGTCGCGTCCAGCGGCGTGTTCATCACGGCGACGTAGGACTTGCGCCACTTGAAGCCGGCCATGATCGGGAAGCTCGACTCCCCGGCTCCCGTCTGCATCGCCTGCGCCGCCAGCAGGCCGGGACCGAGCCAGGCGAGGTAGGAGATCCCCATGCCGGAGGGGTCGGCGCTCTCGTCGACCAACGTGCCCAAACCGGCCCCCATCGCCAACAGGTAGAGCACCGGGTTCAAGAAGTTCGAGACCACCGAGGCACGCCACGTCCTGCGGTAGGCGAGCGCCTGTGGTTCGACGAAGCGGAGGGCGGTGGGGATCGCCATCAGTCGACGAGGGTGCGGCCGGTCAAGTGGAGGAAGACGTCTTCGAGGCCGGCGCGGCGCTTGACGGTCGCCGCCGGGATGATGCCCTTGGCCCGAACTTCCTGCAGGGCTTCGTCGGCGTGCTCGACATAGAGGAGGATGCGGTCGGCGAGTACCTCGGTGCGCGAGCCGATACCGGCGAAGTCGGCTTCGCGGCCGGCGTGGTCGTCGACGTCGAGCCGTACCTCGAGCACCTCGGGGGTCGCGTGCCGATCGATCAGCTCCGCGGGGGATCCCTCGGCGGCGATCCGTCCGCCGTCCATGACCACGAGCCGATCGCAGAGCTGCTCGGCCTCGTCCATGTAGTGGGTGGTGATGATCAGGGTCGCTCCCCGCTGCTTCAGTCGGTAGAGGCGATCCCACAACACGTGGCGGGCCTGCGGGTCGAGACCGGTGGTGGGTTCGTCGAGGATGACGAGCTCGGGGTTCGAGATGAGTGCCCGGGCGATCGTCAGCCGGCGTTTCATGCCACCGGAGAGGGCTTCGACCTTGGCGTCCCGCTTCTCGGTGAGTTGGGCGAACTCGAGTAGCTCGTCGACCCGGGGCTTGATGACCGATCGAGGGAGCGAGAAGTAGCGGCCGTAGATGGTGAGGTTGTCGGTGACCGTCAGCTCTTCGTCGAGCATGTCCTCCTGGGGCACGACGCCGAGGCGGGCGCGGATCTCTCGTCCGTCGGCGTTGGGGTCGAGGCCGAACACCTTGAGTTGGCCCTCGGTGATCGGGGAGGTGGCACCGATCATCCGCATGGTCGACGACTTGCCGGCCCCGTTGGGGCCGAGGAAGCCGAAGACCTCACCTCGCTCGATGGTGAAGTCGACGCTGTCTACGGCGGTGAAGGTTCCGAATCGCTTGGTGAGGTTGCGTGCCTCGACGAGGGGTTCGCCCATGGGCGCGAGGGTACTGCCGGGCTGTGACTTGCCCGCTCTGGGTCAGCGGTGGCTGGACGTCCAGAACCAGGCCACGGCGCCCATGACGATGAGGTACGCGCCCAGAGCCATCGCCGCCCACATCGCCCATTCGATGGGCTGTTGGTACTCGAGCATCGGCACGACGACCTGATGGACGACGAATCCACCGACGAGCCAGAACGTTCCCTGCCAGATCTGGCGGGTGGCTCGACGGCTCGCTGCTGACTTCTGGTCTGGGTGACGTTGCATCACGTGCTCCTCGCGAGGAGATATCGGTCGACGGCGGTATGCCCTTGAGTCCCTTTCGGTGCCCGGTGGGTGACACCGGGTACTGAGGGGGCGTCTTGACGGGACGGCGTCAGGCGCTACGGTTCCCAGCCACATGCAGCACGCACTGGAGCTCCTTCTTACGTAGCGGCGACACCACGCACCGGTGATCGCCGAACCTCCCATGCCGAACGGCCGGGAGGTTTTTTCGTGGAAGGGGTCCGAGGAGGACTCCATGCCCGGGCCACAACGCCAAGGATCGATGCCATTCGAGCGCTACCAGGCGTTCGAGCAGGTCGGCCTGTTGGACCGCACCTGGCCGAACTCGCCCATCACCCGCGCCCCGCGCTGGTGCTCGGTCGACCTACGCGACGGCAACCAGGCCCTCGTGAACCCGATGAACCACGAGCGCAAGCGGCGCATGTTCGAGCTGCTCGTCGAGATCGGGTTCAAGGAGATCGAGGTCGGCTTCCCCAGCGCCTCGCAGACGGACTTCGACTTCGTCCGGTACCTCATCGACGAAGGCGCCATCCCCGACGATGTCGAGATCCAGGTGCTCACCCAGTGCCGCTCGGAGCTCATCGAGCGAACCTACGAGTCGATCGACGGTGCTCCGAACGCCATCGTCCACTTCTACAACTCCACCAACCCCCTGCAGCGCAGGGTCGTGTTCGACACCGACCCGAAGGGCGTACTCGACATCGCCGTCGCCGGGGCCGAGACGGCCAAGAAGTTCGAGGCCCAGATGGGTGGCCAGACCCAGGTCCGGTACGAATACTCCCCCGAGTCGTTCTCCCAGACCGAGCTGCCGGTCGCCCTGGACGTCTGCCACGCCGTGATGGACGTCATCGACCCCACGGCCGACGACCCCATCGTGCTCAACTTCCCCGCCACGGTGGAGTCGGCGGCGCCGAACGTATACGCCGACCAGGTCGAGTGGATCAGCCGCCACCTCCGCAAGCGCGATGCGGTGGTCCTCTCACTGCACCCCCACAACGATCGCGGGACTGCCGTCGCGGCAGCAGAGATGGGCCAGATGGCGGGAGCCGATCGCGTCGAGGGGACCCTCTTCGGCAACGGCGAGCGGACCGGCAACGTGGACATCGTGACGCTGGCCCTCAACCTCTTCAGCCAGGGCATCGACCCGGAGTTGGACTTCTCCGACATCGACTCGATCCGTCGGGAAGTCGAGTTCTGCAACGAGTTGCCCGTCCACCAGCGCCACCCCTACGGCGGCGACCTCGTCTACACGGCGTTCTCGGGATCGCACCAGGACGCCATCAAGAAGGGTATGTGGGCCCTTCCCGACGACTACGACCGCTGGGAAGTCCCCTACCTCCCGATCGACCCCCACCACGTCGGCCGGACCTACGAGGCCGTGGTGCGGGTGAATTCCCAGTCGGGCAAGGGCGGCGTGAGCTACCTCCTCCTCGAGGACTACGGGCTGGACCTGCCCCGTGGGTTCCAGGTGGAGTTCACGAACCGGGTGCAGGCGATCACCGACGAGACCTCGGCGGAGATCACCTCATACGAGATCCACCGCGAGTTCGAATCCCTCTACCTGACCAACGTCACGCCCGGCGAGCTGCTCGCCGTCAAGGTGTCATCCGATTCGGAGGACGAGCAACCGGCCAAGGTGGAGGCACGGGTCCGTTGGGAGGGCGAGGAGAAGGTGGTGACGGGCGAAGGCAACGGTCCCATCAACGCATTCATCAACGGGCTGAAGCAGGAGACGGGCCTCGCCTTCCACCTCACCTCCTATGAGGAGCATGCCATCGACGCCGGATCGGACGCCAAGGCTGCGGCCTACGTCGAGCTCGAGCTGCCGTCCGGCGAGCGCCGGTGGGGCGTCGGCGTCCACGGCTCGATCGTGACCGCATCCCTCCGGGCCGTGGTCAGCGCCGTCAACAACGCCGTCGGCTGAGCGGCCGGGGACTTCCCCGGTGGAGCGCTTCAACGGGGTGCTGCCTAGCCTCTCGGCACGATGACCGCCGCTGCCCAGCTCCGCGTCTACGTGCCCGCCGAGGATGCCTCGGAGGACTGGCTGCGGATGCCCGAGGCGAGTGACGACTCACCCGCCACCTGGCGCCTGGGACCGTTCGGGATCACCACCGAATCACTGCAGGACGACGTCGTCGTGGTCCACCACGACGGTGAGCGCTTCATCTGCCCCCGGCTTCCGAAGCTGCGGATGCTCGAAGGCGTCCTCGCCTTCCACAACGCCTTTGGCGACATCGGCGCGGACAAGATCGTGCCAGAGGCAGTGGCGGTCCGAGCCGCCGTCGAGCTCGAGGCGATCCGCATGGACGAGGGTGAGGCACGGAGCCACATCCTCACCTCCCAATGGCATGTCCCACTCCGCTGGTTCCTCCTCTTCGATCCGTCGGAGCGGAGCTTCCGGGAGGACGAGAGCGGCGTCGCCCTTCGCTACCGCACCCGCCGACGGGAGGCCTCCCGTCGGCTGCGTCGAGCCATCAGGGCCCTGCGGTCCGTCGGGATGGAGTCGACCACCGAGGACATGGAGCATCTGCTCGACTGGATGCTGGAGTTCCCGCCGAACCGGCTCGTCGAGTTGGACTACGACGGGGTCGTCGGGCTCTTCGAGGCCGAGGAGTTGGCCGAGGACCAGTCCTGCGAACTGCTCTGGAAGGCGGTCGAGGCCCTGGAGGAGACGGACTTCGACGGGGCCCGTCGGTGGTACGAGGAGACCGCGATTCGCTGGGCCGACGCCATGCTCCTCGCCTACGCCAACTGACCTGCCCCGTCAGGCCACCCAGGTGGCGAGGACCGGTGCGCCGAGGTCGATCCATGCTCGGTCACCGGTGGCGGCTTCGATGATGAGGATGGCCGAGCCCTGGGGAACGAGCAGGTGGCGTCCGTCGGCGGACCACGCCGGTGCCCCGGTCACGGCCACGAACTGGCTACGGCCCTCGGGGTCGTAGACGGCGAGGGTGTCGCCCACGATCTGGGCCCCCCAACCGGTTCCGGGGTCCGAGAGGACCAGCGATGCGGCTGCGTTCCACCACTCCGGAGCCGCCGAGTAGGTCCCTTCGAGGTCCACCAGGACCTCGCTGTCCTCGGCCCCGGCGCCGAGGACGAGGCCGCCCCACAGCCCGGTCATCCGGATGGGTGGTGCCGCGATCCGCGTGTAGGTCTGGCCACCGGAGACGTCGAACAGGGAGATGGAGTCCCCGGACACCGCAATCGCCTTCGACTCGGCGAAGCCGACGAGCTCCCATTCGCCGAGGACTTCGAGGGGCTCGGTTGGCGGACCCGTGATGACCTGCCGGTGGATGAGGGTCGTGTCGAACTCGCCGGGCTCCGTCCAGGCGATGTCCCGCTGCCCTGTCTTCGACCAGGCCCAGCTCGTCACATCCGAGCCGAGCCAATCGGTGTTGACACGATCACCGAAGGAGGTGATCACTTGGATCGAGGTGCCGTCGGCGTGCTCGATGACGTGCGCCAGCGAGTTCCCGCCGAGGTCGGGCCGGACATCCTGGTCGACGCTCGCTTCGATCGTGATCGCCTGTTCCAGCTGCTGGAAGAGGATGCCGTGCGATGCGCCACTCTCGGTCTCGAGAAGTACGTGGACCGTGCCCACGACGCCGGGCTCGATGCCTGCGAGCGTCTCCACGATCGGCACCGCGTCGGGGGTGGAAGCCGGCGGGGTGATGCCTTCGATGGCGATCGGGTCGACGGTCGATGTGGTCTGTTCCGGGAGCTCGACGGTGGTGGCGAACCCGACCACGCCTCCCACGGCCAGCCCGGCGAGGAGCCACCGAACGGGCCGGATCGGTTTGCGGGCCGTCTGGGGTCGTTCCCCCGGATCGACGGAGAAGGCCTCGTACTCGACGGTCTGGAAGTCACTCATGGCCGGACCGCGCTGATCAGGGCGTCCTCGTAGGAGAGGATGATCGAGCCGTCCTCGGCAGGCCGGAGGATCTCGATGACCCCGAGTGGCCGGACGGCCACGACCGTCGTCCCGTCGTCGTAGAGGATCCCGGCCCCGACACCGTCGACCAGGAGGCTCCAGTCGGTCGGTCGGTCGGCGAGGAGACCATCCTCGCACCACCACAGCGAGGAGGTTCCCTGGAACTGGATCGGCCACTCACAGCCCGGACGGGGTGGGGGTGGGCCGTCGACGAGCTCGCCGGTTCGGCGGTCGAACCAGACCGGGCCACCGTCGTCCGCGCCGGCAACGGCGTCCGGCGTGAGGGCGATCGCCGGTCCCACGCCCGGGATCTCCGTGAGATTGCCGGCCCGGTCTGTGGCGACGAGGGCTTTCGGCCCATCGAGATCGAACGACAGGACCGTTCCATCGGCGTCCGCGAACTCCATCGTGGCCCCGGCCGGCGGGAGGGGGCCGGCGAGGGGCGGATCGAGCTGGACCTCGATTGGGGCGGTGTCGAGGTCCACCCGGGCGACGGCGGCCCCACCGCCACCCAACGGCGCCAGCCAAACGACTTCCGAACCAATGGATGTGGGAGTTGTCTCGGTGGCCCACCGTTGCAGGGGCTCGCCCGAGAGGGGGGCGAGGTAGACCCAGGTCCCGTCGTAGAACGCGGCCCCTTCGTATCCCAGGCCCATGACCCATCCCGGAGCATCCACCGGCAGGAGCTCCAGCCCGTCCTGCGTCGCACGGACGATGACTTCTTCGTTGGTGAGACCGACGGCCAGCAGCGGGTCCGGTCCCTCCCCTTCCCGTGAGATCACCGGTAGCTCGACAGGGGCCGGGTCTGCGGTGGGGAAGTCGACCTGGAACCGGGCAACGGTGGTGGTCGTCGTACTCGGAGTCGTGGTGGACGCGGACTCGGGTTCGCCGGTGGCGGACCCCGCCAGGGCACCCACGGCACCGCCGGCCACCAAGCCGGCGATGAGGAGGCCGACGGCCCACCAACGGGTGCGATTCACCGATGTCACACCGCGACCGTATCCCATGATCGGCCGTTGTCCAGCGGCCTAGGGTCCGCGTCGATGCTCTGGGACATCCTCACCTTCCCGATCGCGCTCCTGGGCTTCGCCATCACCGGCGGCATCGTCGGGGTCATCGCACGGTGGATCGTCCCCGGGTCTGACGACCTGGGGCTCATTCGGACCGCCGTCCTCGGCATGGTCGGTTCGATCATCGCCGGCATCGCCGGGGTGCTCGTGTTCGGGGGTGCCAACGACAGCTTCCTCCTGCTTCCTCGGGGTGGACTGTTGACATCGATCATCGGGGCGATCGTCGCCCTCCTCATCTATCGGGCAGCCAGGAACCGATGAGTCCCGCAGCGGTCTATCGGCGTAGCCGCGAGTCACTGACCGGGATCTATGCCTCCCTCACCGATGACCGCTTGGCCCTCGGCGTGTCGGAGACGCCGGCTTGGACGGTCAGGGACGTCCTTGGCCACGTGGTGGGCGGGGCCGAGGACCACGTCGGCGGAAACAACGCGGACGCCCCCTCGGAGGCATGGACCGCTCGCCACGTGGTCCGGCTGTCGACCGAGTCGGTGCCGGAGGTCTTGGCGATCTGGGACGAGGTCGGCCCAAGGATGGAGGCCCTGATCGCGGAGGACCCCCGAAGGTGGACGTTCTCCCCGCACGATGTCTGGTGCCACGAGCACGACGTCAGGTCGGCGCTCGGACTGCCACGTCGGGACGACGACGAAGCCATCCGGTACTCGGCGTCGGCCGTCTGGCTGGTGCAGGGCCGGTGCCAGAAGGCAGGGCTCCCCATCCCGGAGTTCGTCGTCGGAGGCGAGGTCGCCCTCGAGGGAACCGGCGGCCCGACCGTCCGGTTCCCGGACCTGCATGAGATCGGCCGGGTCCTGTTCGGTCGCCGGTCCGAGTCACAGATCCGATCCCTCGAATGGTCGGGCGATCCCGAGCCCTATCTACCCCACCTCTCGTTCTTCGCGTTCCAGTCGTCCGACGCACACGGATAGGAGTCCCCCATGCACGCCCAACTCGCGACCGTTGTCATCAACGGCGAGGAGATCGAGCCCCTCATCGCCTTCTGGAAAGAGTTCCTGGGAGTGGAGGAAGCCAGTCGGTTCCCGGGGTTCGTCTGGCTGAAGCCCCAGGATGGCTCGGGGGTCGGGCTCGCGTTCCAGCAGGTGGTCGAACCGAAGGAGACCCGCCGCAATCGACTCCATCTCGACTTCGGGGTCGACGACATCGCCGCCGTCACCGAACAGGTCGTGGCCCTCGGAGGGTCGAAGGTCGAAGAGCACACCATCGGCGATTTCACCTGGCACGTGATGCAGGACCCCGGTGGCAACGAGTTCTGTTTGGCCCCCAACGCCGGCTGACCTAGGCGACCAGAGTGGGATCCCCCAGGGGGATGGGATCCCCTGGCTCGAGGGAGTCGGTGGAACTGGGGAAGCCGGACAACCCCCGGGGGAGCGGTTTGATGCCGAGGGCCGGCGATTCCTCCCGTCTCGTCGTTCCGGGGATCTCTCGCGCCTAGCGTTCCGCCGATGGACTGGGACGAGGTACGCGAGGCCGGGTCGGCAATCGGATTCATCACCTACGTCGGCACTCGCAGCGCCGACGGGGAACCCCACGTCGCTCCGGCCAGTCCCGGATTCGGCGACGAGGGTGTCGTCTGGTTCGCCACCCGGGCCAGTTCCAAGAAGGCCCGCAATCTCCGGGTCGACCCGCGCATTGCCTTCCATTGGCCGGTCGCCACCGGGAGCGGTCCGGGCGAGCTAGTCGCCCGTGGCGCTGCCACGATCCATGAGGGCGAGGAGGCCCGACACGCCCTGTGGGAGGCGAGCGTCGTCCCGTTCGACCTGTCGAACTTCTTCGGCTCTCCGGACAACCCCGATCTGGTCTTCGTCGAGACGAAGCTCGATCGAGCCCGCCTCATGGGCCCCGACTTCGTGCCCCGTGTCTGGGAGCGGTCGACCTGATGCGCGTCGTGGTCGCCTTGGGCGGCAATGCCCTGCTCCGACGCGACCAGGCACCGACGGACGAGAACCAGGAGGCCAACATCGTGGTGGCCGCCGACCAGTTGGCCCCCATCGCCGTCGACCACGAGCTCGTCGTGTCGCACGGCAACGGACCCCAGGTCGGCCTGCTCGCCCTCCAGGAAGCCGCCTACGAGGAGTTCGCCGCAGCGCCGCTCGACGTCCTGGGGGCCGAGACGCAGGGCATGATCGGCTACCTGCTCACCCGCGAGCTCGGGAACCGACTCCCGTTCGCCAAGCCCCTCGCCGTGATCCTGACCATGATCGAGGTCGATCCCGAGGACCCGGCGTTCGATGAGCCGACCAAACCGATCGGTCCCATCTACGACAAGCCCCACGCCGACCGCCTGGGCGCCGAGAGCGGCTGGGTGTTCCGTCCCGACGGAGACGGATGGCGGCGGGTCGTGGCATCCCCCCGACCGAAGCGCATTTTCGAACGACGCCAGATCGAGTGGTTGCTCGACCATGGCACCGTGGTCATCTGCGCCGGGGGTGGGGGCATACCCACCATGTACACCGACGAACGGACACTGGTCGGCGTCGAGGCGGTGATAGACAAGGACCATGCCTCGGGTCTCCTCGCCAAGGGGATCGGCGCCGACTGTTTCCTGATGGTCACCGACACCCGGGGGATCTACGTCGACTGGGGGACCGACAAGCAGCGCCTCCTGGCCGAGATCCACCCCGGGGAACTCGCCGAGCTCGCCGCCGGCTTCCCGGCGGGGTCGATGCGGCCCAAGGCCATGGCTGCCGTCGACTTCGCCCTGGCGACCGGCAAGGAAGCCCTCATCGGTCGCCTCGGGCAGATCTCTGCCATCCTCGGAGGAGAGGCGGGGACGCGAGTCGCCACCGACGTGACCGCTACCCGCTACCGGGAGGAGCCAACCGCATGACACTCGGTGTGTATTCGGAGGTGGGCCGCCTCAACAAGGTGATGGTCCACGAACCCGGCCTCGAACACCGGCGACTCACGCCGAGCAACGCCGAGGACCTTCTCTTCGACGACGTGATCTGGGTGGACCGGGCGATCGAGGAGCACCGGGCCTTCGTCGCGGTGATGGAGGAGCGAGGTGTCGAGGTGTTCTACGCCGAGCGACTCTTCGCCGAAGCGCTTGCCGTCGACGCCGCCAGGGAGTTCGTTCTCGACACGATCCTCAACGAGCGGATGGTCGGCGCCCACGGCGCCCACCGGGCCCGGGAAGTCTTCCAGGAGGCCGCGCCCGACGAGATGGCGACCCTCCTGATCGGCGGCGTCACCCAAGACGACTTCCACAGCGAGTTGGCGGGGCTGTTGTACCAGACGGCCGACCCAACGACCATGCTCATGCCCCCGCTTCCGAACTTCCTGTTCCAGCGAGATCCCTCCTGCTGGATCTATGGCGGAGTCACGCTCAACCCGATGGCGAAACCGGCTCGGAAGCCGGAGACACTCATCATCGAGACCATCTACCGACACCATCCGATGTTCGCCGCTGACGGTGGTGTGACCGTGTGGTTCGGTGGGGCCGGCGAGGACTGGGGTCGGGCCTCGGTCGAGGGCGGAGACGTGGAGGTCATCGGAAAGGGCAAGGTCCTGATCGGGATCTCCGAGCGGACGACGCCCCAAGCGGTCTCGCTGCTCGCCCGACAGTTGTTCAACGCCGACGCCGCCGACGAGGTGCTGACGGTGTCCCTCCCAAAACACCGCTCCTACATGCACCTCGACACCGTGCTGACGATGGTCGACTGGGATGCCATCACGATGTTCCCGAGCGTCATGGAAGACGCCCGGATCTGGTCACTGCGTCCGGGCGACGACCCCACTGATGTGGTGGTCGAGGACCGTCATGGGACGATCGCCGAGGAGATCGGACGGGCGCTCGGGACCGAGATCCGAACGATCACGACCGGTGGTGACCATTTCGAGATCCAGCGCGAGCAGTGGGATGACGGCAACAACGTCGTGGCCCTCGAGCCGGGCGTGGTCGTCGCCTACGAGCGGAACACGGCGACCAACACCAAGCTGCGTGCCGCAGGCATCGAGGTCCTCGAAATCGCCGGCAGCGAGCTGGGTAGGGGCCGCGGAGGTGGCCACTGCATGACGTGCCCGCTGGACCGAGAGGCCTAGGAACGACGATGGATCTCCGCGGACGGAGCTTCCTGAAGGTCATCGACTTCACGCCGGACGAGCTGCGGGGCCTGCTGGCCCTGTCGGCCGGTTTGAAGGAGGCGAAGCGGACCGGCACGGAGGACGCCCGCCTCTCGGGCAAGAACATCGCCCTCGTCTTCGAGAAGACCTCCACCCGGACCCGGGCCGCCTTCGAGGTCGCGTCCTTCGACCAAGGTGCGCACGTCTCGTTCCTCGACCCGGGGTCGTCGCAGATGGGCCACAAGGAGTCGACCGCCGACACGGCCCGCGTCCTGGGGCGGATGTACGACGCCATCGAGTATCGGGGCGCCTCACAAGAGACGGTCGAGACGCTCGCCGAGCACGCCGGTGTGCCCGTGTACAACGGGCTCACCGACGAGTGGCACCCCACCCAGATGCTCGCCGACTTCTTGACCATGCACGAGGCGAGCGGGAAGGCGTATGAGGAGATCTCCTATGCCTTCCTGGGCGACCTCCGCTTCAACATGGGGCGGTCCCACCTGGCGATGGCTGCCCTCCTCGGGTCGGACATCCGGATGATCGGTCCGGATGACATGTTCCCCGGGGACGACGTCGCCGACTTGGCTACGGAGATCGCCGACCGGACCGGAGCGACCATCACCATCACCGACGACCTCGACGCCGTCGAAGGTGTCGACTTCGTCCATACGGACGTATGGGTATCCATGGGTGAACCGAAGGAGGTCTGGGCCGAACGGGTCTCGACGTTCGGGCGCTATCAGGTCAATGCCGCCCTCTTCGACCGTGTCGACAACCCTGCTGCCAGGTTCCTGCATTGCCTGCCGGCCTTCCACGACGACCGCACGGTCGTCGGTGCCGAGATGTTGGCCCATACGGGGATGACCGATGGACTCGAGGTCACGCACGAGGTGTTCGAGTCGGACCGTTCCATCGTGTTCGACCAGGCGGAGAACCGCCTCCACACGATCAAGGCGATCCTCGTCGCCACTCTCGGGTGAACTACACAAATCGACTTACGCGTTCCGACGCGTAAGTCGGACCCGCGAAAGCCACTGCCCTTCTCGGGGAATCCCTCCGAACGCAGGGATCTGTCGGGCCGGCATTGCCGTCGCGTGGGGCGGGGGGTACGGTCCCGTTGGTTGTGGGTTTGACGGACCAGGGACTTCAGGAGCAGTGGGCAGAGGTGGAAGCCCACCTCGCCTCCGATGACGCCATCAGCGTTGCCGCCGTCGCCCTTCGACGCCGTGGCGGCTTCGGCATCCGACCGAGTGAGCTCGTTTCCGAGGCCTGGCTGCGGCTCTCCGTCACGTTCGAGAACCGAGCCGACCCCTATCCGGACTGGACGGAATCCTCTGCGGCGAGGCTCGTTGCCCGAGCCGTCGACAGCGGCCTCATCGATCTGCTCCGCCGCTCTCGACCCACCGATGTCGTGCCGGTCGAGCGTCCTCCCGAAGGCGTGGTCCTCCCCTCCCAGCAACTGGAACGGGCCGACGCCTTCCGCACGATGATCTCCTACATCAACGCCCACGCGTCCGATCAGGGCCGGTGCGCCGGGTGCCGCCCCGACGTCGTGGTGTCCACGGCGTTGGCCGTCGTGCACCAGATCGCTGCCGGAGCCGAACCACCAGGGCGGGGTGGCGACATGGCTCGACTGCTCGGCTCCGCCCTCCGAGACGTGTGTGGCGAACTCGACGGCGCCGCCCTGCGCCAGCGCCGTCGGCGCTGCGGTCCTTGCGTGCGTAATCTGATCGAGCAGGCCATGGGGGCCGCGGGAATGATGGGGGAGCGATGACGTCTCGCATGACGTACGAGCCGACGACAGGGCAGTGGGAGCTCGCGCTCCTGCCGCCGGCTGCGTGGGCCGAGGCGTCGCATCCGGTCGAGGGCGTGGTCGTCTATCGCAGCAACACCGGCCAGCTTGCAGCGGTCGTGGTGGACGAAGAGCAGATGTCCGACGACACCCGTGCCCTGATCGGCGCGCTTGCCGGACTCGATGTCGTATTGGCGGAGACAGCGCCACCGACCCCCTCGACGGCCGCGGCGGGGGGATTGGTCCCCACCGAGGGTGGGCACGCCATCGTGCTCGACGAACTCGCCGGTGTCGCCGTCCCGAAGCAGGGCACCTGGTCCTTCGACGAGGAGACGCTCCGGGCTCGGATCGAGATCCCCCTGGACGGGGATGCCGACCCCGACGGCCTGTGGGTGTCGGTGGTGGACATGAGGTCGGGCGACGTCCTCGCTGCCGGTTCGCTCACCCCCGGGGTCGCGGAGCTCGCCACGACCCTGACCATCGCCGTCCCCTTCTCATCGGAGGACGTCCGGATCCGGGTGGATCGCCGATCGGTGGAAGCTCCGGTCGAGGAGACGCCTGCGGGGATCGGGCTCTGGATCGCGATCGTGGCCGTCGTGTCGGCCAGCGTCGGCGCCATCCTCGGCGGGGTGGCCGTGGGTGGCGGGACGCCTTCCCTCGATGGTCTTGCCGTCTACGGTGCCGAGATCCTCGTCATGCTGGGCTTGATGACGGTCACCGTGATGCTCGTGGAACGGGTGGGCCGGTTCCCACTCTTGCGACCTTTGATTCCAGCCTTCGTCGCAGCCGGCATCCTCGCCTGGTCGAACATCTTCTACAGCATGCTCAACCTCGTTGGCGGCTGGGGCACCTGGTACTCACAGACGGCGGAGACGCTCCAGCAAGGGAGCATGCTCCTGCTTCCGGTGGCATCGGCATGGGCCATTTGGTCGATGGCCAGGAAGGGGAGCGTCGAATGAGCATGTCCGACCTGCAACTCTTGATTACCGGCTCGTTGGCGCTGGTCGTGCTCGTGCTATTGGCGACTCGCTACCGGGGCCGGGGGCTCGGGTCGTCGCTCCGGTGGTACTTCCTGCTGGTCGCCGCCTTCCTGCCGCCGATCCTCGCGCTCTATTTCGTCGCATGGTTCGAGGCACAGGAGGGGCTGGAGTTCTTCGCCCTCCAGGGAGGGTTCAAGCTCCCCTTCAACATCGCCATCGTTGCCATTGGAATGGCGGCGATCGTCGTCGGACTCCGGGTCTGGAGGACTCTCGGCCGCCGAACTTCCTGAGCCGTTCATGTCACGTTTCTCGTCGCCCGTGCGATAGGAGGGGTGATGACCCAGGGAGTGGTCCGCCGGTTTCGGTAGCCGATGTTCCAAAAAGGGGGGCTACCGAAGAGGGACGGGACCGATCAGAGATGGTCGAAGCAGGAGGCCCCGCCGGAAGGCGGGGCCTCTCTGGTGCTCAGGAGGGGATCCGGTCCCGGACAGGGTCGACCACCTCGTGGAGCTCGGCGTGGCGGCCGGTCTCCTTCTTCGAGTAGACGAGGTCGCCATCGACGATGACCTCGAAGGCGCCGCCCTTCGACGGGATGAGGGTCACCTCATCGATGTGGTGCTCGAACTCGAGCAGGGCCTCCACCGCGCGCACGGCGCGGTCGGCATACCCTCAAACGGCGCAGTACTCGATGCTGATCTTCATGCCCACAACGCTAGCCGTGCGTCGGAATCGGGCCGGCGGACGCGCCGGGACCAAGTCACGGGGGCTGAACGCCGTCATCTGCGCAAAGCTCCCCCGAGGGCCGTTCGGTGTTGGCTTCGATCGCCATGACCAGCGGCGCTCGGGCGAAGCGAGAGCCGACTCCCGGATTGGGCCGGATCCCAGATACCGTCGATGCCCATGACGCTTCCCTCCAACCCCACCATCGATCTGATGCACAACCACGTGTCGGTCCGGTCGTTCAGCGGCGAGCCGGTCTCCGACGAGATGGTCGAGGCCGTCGTCGAGGCGGCGAGGCGCAGTCCCACGAGCAGCAACTGGCAGACCTACTCGGTCATCGTGATCCGCGACGCCGAGCGCAAGCGGCGCCTTGCCCAATTGGCCGGTGGCCAGGACCACGTCGCCGAGAGCCAGGTCTTCCTCGCCTTCGCCGCCGACATCCGTCGTCTCTCCCAGGCCGGTTCGCTCCACGGCGAGACCCCGGCCGGGGGCCTGAACCAGGCGATGGTGTCCATCGTCGATGCCACGATCGTCGGCCAGTCGGCGCAGATTGCCGCCGAGTCGTTCGGTCTCGGTGCCGTCATGGTCGGCGGCCTCCGCAGGGATCCCCAGGGCGTCGCCGACGAGCTGGGTCTGCCCGAGGGGGTCTTCGTGGTGTTCGGCATGAGCATCGGCTGGCCGGCCGGTGACCCGCTCGCACCCGGTCTCAAGCCGCGTCTGCCTGCCGAGCTCGTCGTGCACCACGAGCAGTACTCGGACGACGATGCCGACGAACTGATCGAGCGCTACGACGAGGAGCTCAAGGCCTTCTACGAACGGCGCGGACGCAATCTCGCCGATGCCGCCTGGAGTGCTCCGGTCGCCACCCGATCGGCCGTCCGGTCCTACACGGACCTCGCTCCCTTCCTGCTCAAACAGGGCTTCACCCTCGATTGAGGGACACGCCGATACGATCGAGCGCATGGGTGCCGAGCGCAGCGTGTTGAAGGAGTTCCGCCGGTACTTCTGGCAACCCCCGCGCGCCCACGGTGAGGCCATAGAGGATCGAACCGTCTCGTTCCTCGAGCTGTTCTATGACCTCGTCTATGTCGTCGTCATCGCTCGAGCGGCACACCACCTGGCAGGCCACGTCTCGTGGGAGGGCGCCGCCGACTTCGCGATCGTCTTCGGTCTGATCTGGATCGGGTGGCTCAACGGCACGACCTATCACGACCTGCATGCGCGCGACGACGGCCGGTCGAGGTCGTTCATCTTCCTCCAGATGTTGCTTCTGGCCTTGCTGGCCGTCTTCACCGGCGAGGCGACGGGTGACGGGGGGGTCGGGTTCGCCCTGACCTATGCGGCCTTCTTCGGCGTCCTCACCTACCAGTGGTGGGCCGTCCGTCGGGTCGACCGGTCCAGCGAGCATGGCGACCAGTTCGACTGGATCACGGCCCGCTACACCGCTGGGATGGCGGTCTCGACGGTCGTATTCGTCGTCAGTGCAGCCGTTCCGGAAGGGGTGCGGCGGTGGATGTGGATCGGGATGGTCATCGTCTGGCCGCTGGCGCTTGTCTACCTGGATCGATCCGGCGACGGCCGAGGGCAGCCCGGGTTGCGAGGTGGCGCTGCGACCGATTCACTCATCGAACGATTCGGGCTGTTCACGATCATCGTGCTGGGCGAGGTCGTGGTCGGAGCCGTCGAAGGTATGTCGGAGGGGGAGCACACGGCGGTGGTCGTCGTCACCGGCCTACTCGGGCTGACGATCGGATTTGCCTACTGGTGGACGTATTTCGATTTCATCGGTGGCCGGAAGTTCGCGGAGTCACGAGGATCCCTGTCGACGTGGGTGCTGGGGCATCTCCCGGTGACGGCCTCGATCGCCGCATCCGGTGCGGCGATGGTCGGCATCGTCGAGCACGCCGGCGACGATCGGACCCAAGCTGCGAGCGCGTGGCTCTTGTCGGGCTCGGTGGCCATCGGCCTCTTTGCCCTGGTTTGGATCATCGGGTCGCTGGAGGACAGCGCCCGGCTGCCCCACGTCTACCGCCCCCTGAAGGGCTTGTTGGTCCTGGCCGCGCTGTTCTCGCTGTTGCTTGCCTGGGTTCGTCCGGCGCCGTGGCTGTTCGTCGGATTGATCTGGGCGGCCTTGTCGCTGGTGTGGTTCCTGTCGGTGATCAGGTGGTTCGGGATCGACGACGGCGAGGCAGTCCCGGGGATTGTCGAGTGAGGGTCGCTATCAGACCCTGAAGGCGGGACCGTGGCCGGGAACGACCAACGACGCGACGTCGAGCACGCGCTCCCGCTCGGCGAGCAGTCGGGGCTCGTCTGTCGCTCGAGGATCGCCCTCGATGCCCTCGAACCACCAGAGATGGGTCAGCGCTGCAACGCCGTCGTCGGTCTCGACGAGCGTCGTGATGTCCTGTGGCGTATGCCCGGGCGTCTCGCGGAGGGCTACGCCCGGCGAGAGTCGCACGCCTTCTGCTGGGCGGCTGTCCCACTGGTCCCGACGGTAGGTCGCCCAATGGTCGTGAACCCTGACGTCCTCGCCGAACAGGGCGATGTTCATGGTGTGGTCCGGGTGGTGGTGGGAGATGACGATGTCCGTCACGTCGCTCGCCGAGAGGCCGAGATCGGCGAGCGGATCGAGGATCACCGACCTGGCGGGGACCATCCCGGGATCGACGATCGCGACCAGCCCCTCATCACGGATGAGGCTGACGGTGCCGGCCACGCCATCGGCGGACGCATAGCCGTTGAACAGGATGTCGAGTTGGGCCATGGGCATGGAAGCTAGGGCTTCCGAGAGAGACGAGGGATCCGTCACGAAGCAGGGGAGATGCCCCGGATGGGGAGGGGGAATCCGGCTACGCCAGGACGGCGGCCAGCCAAGCATCGAGCGCGGTTGGCGACTCGAAGCGATGCGAGCGGATGCCGAGGGTCTCGGCTGCGGCAACGTTCGCCGGCCGGTCGTCGATGAACACCGCCGTGTCCGGGTCGACGGCGTAGCGGGCGAGTAGGAGCTGGTAGATCGCCGGGTCGGGCTTGGCGACCTTCTCGATGCCTGAGACGACCACACCCTCGAACATCGTTCCGAGGAACGGCAACGCCTCGACGGCCCGCGGCCAGGTCTCGGCGGCGAAGTTGGTGAGGGCCAGCAGGCGATACCTGTCGCTGGCAAGGCGCTCGGCGATCTCGACCGTGCCATCGATGGGCCCGGCGAGCATCTCCGTCCAGCGGTCCCACCAGGCCCGGATCTCGGGTTCGTACTCGGGATGCTCCATGGCCAGCTCGGCGACGGCGTCGGGGACGTTCCGTCCGGCGTCCAGTGAGTGGTTCCAGTCTTGGGTGCAGATCTCGGCGAGGAAGAGTTCCCGCTCATCGGGGTCGGGGATCAGCTGCTCGTAGAGGTGGTTCGGGTCCCAGTCGATGAGGACCGCCCCGAGGTCGAAGATGACGGTATCGATGGCGGCCATGGCGCGATGGTACGGCGCCTTGGGGCCGGTGGCCCGGGGCGGCTTGGCGCGACCGCCCGTTGGCCCGAAGGCGATCCAGTGGGTCCCTGCCCCTCGCCCATGTGTGGCTGGCCGGTCCTGCACTAGCTTGCCGTTCCGGGGCGGTGTGAATGATCCGAGTCCCGAGGAGTCGCCGCCCGAGCAGCTACCCCGGGGCCGCCGCAGGCGATGGTCCGGCGGGAAAGGTGGAGCCCCCATGGGTGAGTCGTTGATCAGGGCATTCGTCCTGACGGGGCCAGGGACATACGAGGTGCAGCGCCTCCCTTCGCCGGTTGCGACCGACGGCGATGCCGTGGTGGCGGTCGAGCGGGTCGGGATCTGCGGAACGGACCAGGAGTTCTTCACGGGGGAGATGCCCTACCTGCGCGATGGGCACTCGAGCTACCCGATCCGTCTCGGCCACGAGTGGATGGGAACGGTCACGCGAGTCGGTCCCGGGGTGGAACCCGGATGGGTCGGCAGGCGTGTGACGGGCGACACCATGCTCGGTGACGGGTCCTGCCGACGATGCCGGCGCGGGCGCCAGCACGTCTGCGAGCACCGGGACGAGATCGGGATCAGAGATGGGCGCCCGGGGGCGCTTGCCGAGGAGTTGGCGGTCCCGGCGGCGTCCCTCCACCCGTTGCCTGACGAGGTGGACGCCGCCTTGGGGGCCCTCGTCGAGCCGGCCGGCAATGCCCTTCGAGCAGCGACTGCGGCAGAAGCGGGTGTTGACGATCGGGTGCTCGTGCTCGGCCCCGGGACGATTGGTCTCATGACGGCGATGTTCCTGCGTGCCGGTGGTGCCGAGGTGCACCTCATGGGCAGGTCCGCGGCCGGGATGGCGTTCGCTCGCCAGCTCGGGTTCGGTGCTGTCTGGTCGGAAGACGACCTGCCGGACCTGCCGTTCGACGCCGTCGTGGACGCCACCAACACAGCCCGGATCCCGGCCCTGGCGCTCGACATCGTGGAGCCTGCTGGGCGCGTTGTCTACGTGGGTCTTGCCGGACGGCCGAGCTTGATCGATACCCGAACCCTCGCGCTGAAGGACGTCACCGCCGTGGGGATCCTCTCCGCTTCGCCGGCACTGGGCGCCACCATCGAGGCCTTCGCCAGAGGGGATGTGGACCCCCGGCCGTTGGTGGCCGCCACCGTTGGACTGGATGGCGTCGGACCGGTTCTGGCGGGGGCAACTCCGAGCGGTGCCGGGTCGGGTCCGAAGATCCACGTCGATCCCAGGCTGTAGCGCCTCCGGGCCGTCGGCTTGTGTCCGGACGCCACGGCACCGGACTGACGGGCACGTCGGCGATGAGGGTCCATCTGACAAGGGGGGAGCGTGCCGACGATCCCGTCGGTTCAGGTCGGCGTGCGTGCCCGGTGATTTCGCCTACTGGGGCGGGGCCGTGATCGGCTCGGAGCCGTCGGGTTGGTCGGGTGCCCGTCTGGTCTTGGGTGGTGCTGACGCGGTTTGGCGCCACCGCCCGGACGGTCACGGCCGCGCCGCGCCAACTTCGGGATCCAGTCGAAGAGCACGTGGATGGCCCAGTTGATGGCGGCCAAGCCTCCGATGAGGGCGAGCAGTCCGATGACGGCTTCCATGACTCGAGCATAAGGCGCCCATCGGGCCCGTGGAAGGGCGGACTGGCCGATCTGCCAAGCGACCCAGGTGGTGGTTCGATCCCCGGTGGCTTCGCACGGGGACGAGAGAAACCCCCGCCCGAGGGGCGGGGGTTTCGTTTCTGAGGATGGGTTCGTTCAGAGTTTGTCGACCACGTGGGCCAGGACCTCCGACATTTGGTCATGGGGGCTGAACTCCACCATCCGCACGGCCTCTTCGATCAGCACCGTGTGGCCGTCCGGCCAGTAGTAGAGATCGCCGGCGTTGACCGTCTCCTGAGTGCCGTCCTCGTAGTCCACGCGGATGCGGCCCTCGATGACGTATCCCCAGTGCGGGCATTGGCAGTGGTCGTTCTTCAGCCCTTCGAGCAATGGGCAGAAGTCGAGGCCTTGCGGGTACTCCATGTAGGCCGACGTCATGCCGCCCCACTCCTGTCCCCGGATCATCTCGCCGAGCGCCTCGTGGGCGACCGGCATCTCCTTGGCTGCGTTTCTCATCTCTCCCTTTCCTGGGCCCTTCGGCCCATGGGTCCTGGTTGCCCTACTCAGTCGTTCACCCAGCGGACGTGGTATCCCTCCCGCCAGGCTTCCAGTGCGGATCGGTCACCGGTGACGGTGATCGCCGAGTCGTCGCCGCGGTTCCACACGGCGAGGTAGAGGTCTCCCGCCGCTCCCGCGAGCGTGACATCGGCGTCCGCGGAGGATCTCCCGGTCGTGATCCCGTCGGGCGACATCGTCACGAACCATTCGTCGCCGGTGTCGGTCGCCCGCACGGCCATCGTGCGGGTTCCTTCGATCGGGAACGAATCCCCGCGAGGAGCGAAGGCCACCAAGAGCTCGTCGACACCGTCGGCCGCAAAGGTCGGGTCGAACGGTGTGATCTCGGAGCCGGGCGACTCGGCGTCGAAGCGGTGGACTGCGGTCTCATGGGCCTGGCGTCTGGCCCACATGGCCAAGTCGGAGGGAGCGTCGAGGAACGTCCGGCACTCGAGGTCGGCCGGCGCCGACTCCAGCTCCCGAAGGAGGTTGGCGTTGGTGGCGAGGTAGTAGTCGACGAGGTCGTCGTCCGCCGGGTACAGCGGTGGGAGCTCGGGCCACCAGGATGAGATCTCGGCGTGGTCCTTCGGACTGAGCGTCGTGGCCCGATTGGAGACCTGCCCCGCCGCCCACAGGTGGATCTCGGCAAGGTGTTGGACGAGGTCACGCATCGCCCACCCCGGGCACGGCTCGATCACTGCATCGAGTCCTATGCGGCGAGCCGCCTCGGCCATGCGCGGTCCTTCCGTTCGAACGATCGCTATGTGTTCCGTGATCTCCATGGGCTCTTCCCAATTACTGCAACCTGCAGTAGCGAACTTACTGAATAGTGCAGTAGTGTGTCAAGGGTTGTGCCACCGAAGATGACGACGTCGTCCTTTGCCGTCCTGGCCCTGCTGGACCTCCGCCCGTGGACCGGGTACGAACTCACCCAGCAGGCCAAGCGCAGCCTCCGGTATGCCTGGCCCAAGTCGGAGCGCCTGCTCTACTCGGAGCCGAAGAAGCTTGTCGAGCTCGGGTACGCCACCGTCCACACCGAGGAGCAGGGTGGACGGTCGCGCAACGTCTACACGATCACGGAAGACGGCACCGCCGCCCTCGGCGGCTGGATGTCGACTCGCACCCAGGCGCCACGCCTGGAGATCGAGGCGATGCTTCGCCTGCTGTTCGCCGACCACGGTTCGGAAGGGGACGTCCTGCGGTCGCTCGAGGAACTCGAGTCCGACATAGGTGAGCACCATCGGGCGATCGTCGAACTGATGGGTTCCTACCTCGACGGCGGGCACCCCTTCCCGGAGCGGACCCACCTCTCGGTGCTCTTCGCCACCTTCCAGATCGAGATGTTCAAGGCCATGGAGCGGTGGATCGAGTTCGCCCGCGGCGAGATCGACGACTGGCCCTCGACCAAGGACCTGGGCATGACCGGGCGCACCGAAGTCCTCACCCGTCTGCTCGCGGAGGACCGGTCGCCCCTCGAGCAGGCCCCGGTCCTTTCGGGCCGACCCGCTGCTACCCGGTGACCTCGATCAACGTCACGTAGCTCAATCCCTGTCCGTCGTTCTCCCCACCGGAGAAGTCGGTGCACGCCGCGCCGTGGAGGCCGGCGGTCGTGAACGTGGCGGTGTCGGACCGTTCCTCGCCGATTGGGGACGGGGCGAAGAGATCCAGAACCGAGTCTCCCTCGGAGATCTCTTCGATACCCGTCTCGAGGATGTCTGCTTGCGTCGTCCCATCGGGGAGCCGGACGACGTTGAAGACCACATCGGTGGTATCGGACTCGTTCGTGAAGGTGAAGCGCACCTCATCGCCCACGCTGACGGCGGTAGGGCCGTCGTAGGTGCACCCGGCACCGTCGTAGACGGCCGAAGCCGCCGTGGTCCCACTGCATCCCGCCGCCGTCAGCGTCACCGCCAACGCCATGATCCCGACCAGGTACCGCACTGGAGCCCTCCCGCTTCGTTGGGTGGGGAAGATAGAGCCCGGTTCGCCGGCGTTCTCCTGGGCGCGGGGCCAGGCGGGGAGTCGCTCGACGCAGACCGGCCTGCCTCACCCGCCCGTCGGGTGAGAGTCGCCGATCGGTTGACCGGGGGCCCGATTCTCCGTGACAGTGGGGGCTCGTCAGCGCGACAATGAGAGGTCGGGCCGGATGGCCCGAGGAGGTGGTCGACAATGAGTACCCAGACGTCTGCCAAGCCCTCGACCGTCGTGCGACGCGAAGACTTGGACCCGTTGTGCCCGCACTGCGAGGCTGAGATCCCCGAGATCTACACCCGCAAGCCCAAGGGGTCCTTCGGGATCGGGCGGGCGTTCGTGTTCTTCTGCCCGCACTGCAGGAAGGTGCTGGGCTTCGGCGCCCAGTGGTACCCGTTCATCCCCGGCTAGGGGAGGGGTGACGAACCAAGCGCGTCGAGCGTC
>JAHEFX010000147.1 GCA_024639975.1 bacterium | reverse complement strand
CAAGCGTCGCGCGTGTCATCGTTGACAGGTCACACGCGTGTAATTACAGTGCCGGTATTGCACCACATGTTGTGGTTCCGGAGGGACCAAACCACAACATCTTGTGGTTTGTGGGTCATAGGCGGCGCCGCCCCCGGGCGGCGCCTACCCGACTCCGGGGTGGGATGAAGGCTTGTCGTGAGCCGTCGTCCGACCCCGGCTGCGGGCCGATCCACGGCCACGAAGGGCATGGAGAGAGCATCTGATGGAGAGAGCGAGAGGTACGTCTGCCATGACAGCCGGGTTGAAGATCGAGCGGAGGTTCACGAAGGCGGGGGAGGATCCCTACGCCGGCATCGAGTGGGGTCTGAGGGACTCACGAATTGCGAACCCCGACGGGTCGATCGTGTTCGAGATGACCGATGTCGAGATCCCGGCATCCTGGTCACAGGTCGCCGCCGACATCATGGTGTCGAAGTACTTCCGGAAGGCGGGCGTCCCCCAGACCGACGCCGAAGGCAACCCGGTCGTCGACGCCGACGGTGAGCCGGTGACCGGCTCCGAGCAGACCTCCAAGCAGGTGTTCGACCGACTCGCCGAGACCTGGCGCTGGTGGGGTGCCTCCCAGGGCTACTTCGCCTCCGACGACGATGCCCAGGCCTTCGAGGACGAGCTGAAGTACATGCTCGCCAACCAGATGGCCGCCCCCAACTCACCCCAGTGGTTCAACACGGGTCACCACCTCAAGTACGGCATCGAAGGTCCTGAGAACGGCTTCTGGCGCGCCGATCCCGACACCGGCGACGTCTCGCTGACCGGCACGTCCTACGTCTACCCCTCCCCGTTCGCCTGCTTCATCCAGTCCGTCGACGACGACCTCGTCAACGAGGGCGGGATCATGGACCTCTGGGTGCGGGAAGCCCGCCTCTTCAAGTTCGGCTCCGGCACCGGCACCAACTTCTCCTCGATTCGATCCGATGGCGAGAAGCTGTCCGGCGGCGGCACGTCGTCGGGTGTCATGTCCTACCTCAAGGTCGGCGACCGCGCTGCGGGAGCCATCAAGTCCGGGGGCACCACCCGTCGCGCCGCCAAGATGGTGATCCTCGACCTCGACCATCCCGAGATCGAGGAGTTCATCGCCTGGAAGAAGATCGAGGAGGACAAGGCCCGGGTGCTCATCGAGCACGGTGGCTATCCCGCCGACTTCAACGGTGAGGCCTATGCCACGGTCGCCGGTCAGAACTCCAACAACTCCGTCCGGGCCACGAACGATTTCATCCGGGCCGTTGCCGACGACGCCGACTGGGACCTCATCGAGCGGACCTCCGGCGAGCCGACGAAGACGGTCAAGGCACGGGATCTCTGGAACCAGATCGCCGACGCCGCCTGGGCATGCGCCGATCCGGGCATGCAATACCACACGACCATCAACCAGTGGCACACGTGCCTCGCCGATGGCGAGATCCGGGGCTCGAACCCGTGCTCGGAGTACATGTTCCTCGACAACACGGCGTGCAACCTCGCCTCGGTCAACCTCGTGAAGTTCCTCGACGAGGACGGCAAGGTCGACATCGAGGCCTACGAGCACGCCATCCGTCTGTGGACGATGGTTCTCGAGATCTCCGTGACGATGGGCCAGCTCCCGTCCAAGGAGCTCGCCGAGCGCACCTGGGCCTACCGAACGCTCGGTCTCGGCTACGCCAACCTGGGCTCGCTGCTGATGCGCCTGGGCATCCCCTACGACTCCGACGAGGGTCGGGCGATGGCTGGAGCGCTGACCGCCATCCTCACCGGGCACTCCTACGCGACGTCGGCAGAGGTCGCCGAGGTCAAGGGCCCCTTCCCGGGATTCGCCCCGAACCGGGAGAACATGCTCCGGGTCATGCGGAATCACCGCACGGCCGCCTACAACGAGACGGACTACGAGGACGTCGACCACTACGTCATGGGCGTGGATCCCGAGCTCAGCCCCGAGTACCTCACCGAGGCCGCCCGATCGGCCTGGGACCGTGCGGTCGAGCTTGGTGAGGCCCACGGCTACCGCAACGCACAGGCGACGGTGCTGGCCCCGACCGGGACCATCGGCCTCCTCATGGACTGCGACACGACCGGGGTCGAGCCCGACTTCGCCCTCGTGAAGTTCAAGAAGCTGGCGGGCGGCGGCTACTTCAAGATCATCAACCAGTCGGTGTCGCCGGCGCTGGAGAACCTCGGGTACACCGAGGCCCAGATCGATGAGATCGTGACCTACGTGGTCGGTACGTCGACGCTCGAAGGCGCACCGCACATCAACTGGCAATCACTCGAGGCGAAGGGCTTCACCGCCGAGGACATCGTCAAGATCGAGGCGACGCTGCCGGGCGTGTTCGAGCTGAAGCACGCCTTCAGCCCGTTCGTGCTGGGCGAGGAGCGGATGCAGGCGCTCGGTTTCGAGGCCGAGGAGTACGCCTCCTTCGACTTCGACATGCTGCGTTCGCTCGGGTTCACGCGGGATCAGATCACCGCAGCCAGCGACGTCATCTGTGGTCGCCAGACCATCGAGGGCGCCCCGTACCTCGCCGACGACCACCTGCCGGTGTTCGACTGCGCCAACCGGAACGGCAAGTACGGCGAGCGCTTCATCCACCACTCCGGCCACATCCGGATGATGGCGGCGGCCCAGCCGTTCATCTCCGGAGCCATCTCCAAGACCATCAACATGCCCAACGAGGTCTCGATCGAGGACATCGAAGAGGCCTACATGCTCTCGTGGGAGCTCGGGCTGAAGGCGATGGCCCTCTACCGGGACGGCTCGAAGGCGAGCCAACCCCTCTCGTCGTCGTCCGACGACGGTGTCTCCGAGGAGGACGAGGCCGAGGTCATCGACGCCATGGAGCAGGAGAAGGCACTGGCGTGGGGGACCATCCCGGTCGGGCTCTCGCCGACGGAGGCCTACGCCCAGGGGATGACCCCGCCGCGGTTCATGCTCCCGTCCCGTCGTGCCGGCTGGACCCAGGAGGCACGGGTCGGTGGGCACAAGGTCTTCCTGCGGACCGGCGAGTACGAGGACGGCACGCTCGGCGAGATGTTCATCGACCTCGCCAAGGAAGGCGCCACGCTGCGCGGCGTGCTCGGTTGCTTCGCCATCGCCGTCTCGAAGGGACTCCAGTACGGCGTCCCGCTCTCGGAGTACGTGGACACCTTCACGTTCCAGACGTTCGAGCCACGCGGCATGGTCGAAGGCCATCCGAACATCAAGATGTCGAACTCGATCATCGACTACATCTTCAGGGCGTTGGCCGTGGAGTACCTCCACCGTGACGAGCTCGCGCAGGTGCCGCCGGATCGCACGGTCTCGGACCTTCCGGAGCCGCCGACCGGTGCTGCCGTGCAGGCGGGCCAGCAGCTGAACCTGGTCGATGCTGCGATGGAGGACGACATCGAGGTACAGACACAGGCAGCCGCCTTCGTGGACACCCCGGATCCGGCTCCGGCCCCGGTACCGGCCCCCGAGCCGGTTGCCGCCGGTGCGGTGGCCTCGTCCGCCGACGCGACCACGGTGGCCGCCCAGGCTGCCCTCGGGGACATGATGGGCGACGCACCCCTGTGTGACATCTGCGGCCACATCACGGTTCGCAACGGCTCTTGCTACAAGTGCCTGAACTGTGGCAACAGCCTCGGCTGTAGCTGAGCGAACCACCGACCGACGACTCCCGAAGGGGGAGGGTTCCGGCCCTCCCCCTTCGTCGTGTCCGGGCCGACTCGAGGGAATCGGACGGAGCCGAAGACAGGCTCGGCCCAGTCCCGAATACCGGGTTCATGGGCGCCATCGACCGTGAATGACAAAATCGACTTACGCGCGAGCGGCGCGTAAGACGGGTAGGGAGTGATCCGGCCACCAGGGCATGTCCGTATTAGCGCTAAACGGTATTCGACCCCTGGGATCCCAAAATGTTCGATCGCCTCGCGGCCAGCCTCGCTCGCTTCGTCTCCGCCCGCCCGTGG
>JAHEFX010000146.1 GCA_024639975.1 bacterium | reverse complement strand
GTCAGCCGACGTTCACGCCGAACAGGCGTCCCACCCCGAAGCTGAGGATCCCGCCGAGGAACGAGACGGCCAGGTTCTCGCCGCCGGCCACCCACGGGTTGGTGCCGGTCGCGACGGTCTTGGCGGCACCGACCCCGAACAGGGCCAGTCCGGCCAGGCCGGCGGCCCACCAGAGGCCGACGAACACGTCCTCCACGAAGACGAACGGGAGCACCGATGGCAGCGACCCGGCGATGAAGAGGAGGCCCGAGTAGATCGCCGCCATCCAGGGCGAACGCCGATCGTCGTCGACCACGCCGAATTCGAGGACCTTCATCGACTCGATGAGTGACTCGTCGTCGGCCGCGATCTGCTCGGTGGCGGCGTCGAGGATGTCGCCCTTCAGGCCAAGGCCGGCCAGCATGCCGTGGAGCTGCTCGGTCTCCTCATCCCGGTACCACTTGATGTGATCGCGTTCGAGCGCGACTTCGCGGTCGAGTACCTCTTCTTGGGACTTGGTGGCGAGCCACTCACCCGTGGCCATCGAGATCGCACCGGCGATGCCGCCGGCGACGACCGTGAGCAACACCTGGTCGGCGGTCAAGCCACCACCGACCACACCGGCCACCAACAGGAACTCGGAGACGAGCCCGTCGTTGACGCCGAGGATGATGTCTCGCCAATAGGGCCGGGTCTCCCCGAGGTGGGGCTCGTAGGGCGGCTTTTCCGCGTCGTCTGTCACGCCGACGAGGCTAGACCCCATTGGAGGATGGGCCGTCCACGACCCCCTGTTGGCACCCCGGAGCCGTCGATACACTCGCCACATGGCATTCGATCGGGACGACATCGAGCGCGTGCGCGACGCGACGAACCTGGTCGAACTGGTTGAAGGCGTCACCACCGTGAAGAAAGCGGGGCGCTCGTTCAAGGCGATCTGCCCGTTCCACCAGGAGAAGACGCCTTCGATGTCGTTGGATCCGGCCCGTGGCCTCTTCCACTGCTTCGGTTGCGGCAAGGGCGGCGATGTCTATGCATTCGTCATGGAGTCCCAGGCCATGGACTTCTCCGAGGCCGTCGAAGAATTGGCCCGCCGAACCGGGATCACCCTCAAGCGGGACCCGAAGGAGGCCGCCCGTCGCGGCCGTCGCCGAACCCTCACCGACGCGGTCGCTCTGGCACTCGAGTTCTACAAGGACCGCCTGAAGTCGAGTGCCGACGCCGGTGACGCCCGCTCCTACCTGCGGGGGAGGGGCTACGGCGCCGACGTCGTCGAGCAGTTCGGCATCGGGTACGCGCCGGAGGAGCCGGGCTGGGACTCACTCGTGAAACACCTGAAGGCCAAGGGCGTGGCGGAGAAGGACATGCTCGATGCCGGCCTTGCCACCCGGACCCAACAGGGGCGGATCCGCGACTGGTTCCACGACCGGGTCCTGTTCCCGATCCATGACCTTCGTGGGGATGCCGTCGGGTTCGGGGGGCGGATCCTCGAAGGCGACGGTCCCAAGTACATCAACAGCCCCGAGAGCACCGTCTACCACAAGGCCAAGGTCCTGTATGGCCTGCAACTGGCCCGATCGTCCATGGCACGGCAGAACCAGGCTGTGGTCGTGGAGGGCTACACCGACGTGATCGCCTGCCACCTCGCGGGGTTGGACACGGCGGTCGCCACCTGCGGAACGGCCCTCGGCGAGGACCACTTCGACTTGCTCCGGCGCTTCGCAGACCGGGTCGTCCTGGCATTCGATGCCGACCAGGCCGGCGCGGGCGCGGCGCTGCGGGGCGGCGAGCTGCAGACCCCGACCGACCTCGGCATCGACCTACGGGTGGCGATGATGCCCGAGGGAAGGGACCCGGCCGACCTGGTTTCCGGTGGCGACCTCGAGCTGCTGCAGAAGGCCATCGCCGAGTCGGCCCCCCTGATCGCCTTCCAGATCGAACGCACCTTTGCCGATCACGACCTCACCGAGGTCGAGGGTCGCACCCGCGCCCTCCACGCGGTGGCGTCTCTGGTCGCCCGACTCGACGACCCGGTGGCGCGTCGCGAGTACAGCCGTGACATCGCCCGGCGTACCGGTATCGAAGCCGACCTCGTCAGTCGAGATGTCGAGGCGGCGCGGAGCGGACGACGAACCACCGGTGGGCCGACCCCCCAACCCCCGCCCCACAAGGGCACCGGCAGGGACCGGGTCGAGATCGAGGCCCTGCGCCTCCTTGCGGTGGGCAAGCTGACCGGCTTCGCCGTCGAGGAGCACCACTTCACGACCGATGACCGGCGGCGGGCGTTCCGGGTGATCCGCGACGAGATGCAGAGCCATCCCGGCAGGCCCGCCGACCTCGGCCGGATCGGAGAAACCGACCCCGACCTGGCTGAGCGGCTCCGTAGGCTCACGCTGGACGAGGCTCCGGAGGAGGAGCCCGATGGCGTGTTCCGACGCCTCGAACTCGGGAGGGTCATGCGGGAGATGGAAGAGGTGCGCAACGGGCTGTCGGGGATCGGCCCGGACGACCCCACCTATGCGCCGCTCTCGTCCCGTCTTGTCGAGCTGATGCAGGACCGAGCCAAGTGGAGGGCCGGATGAGCGACGAACTCTTCGAGCGCCTCAAGGCCCGCGGCAAGCAACGCGGGTTCCTCACGATGGGCGAGGTCCAACAGGAGCTCGAGGACGCCAAGGCACACGAGGAAGCCTTCGAGCAGGTCGTCGAGCGCCTGACCAAGGCGGGGGTTCGGGTGGTCGAGGACCACCTGGACGACGAGGTGCCCGACCTCACCGAGGACGAGGCCCGGACCTTGTCGGACCCCGTGAAGATGTATCTCCAGGAGATCGGGCGTGTCCCGCTGCTCACGGCCCAGCAGGAGGTCGAGCTGGCCATGCGCTACGAGGCGAAGCAGCGCGCCAAGGCCCGCCTCGAGTCCGACGAGGAGTTCACCGTCGAGGAGAAGGTGATGCTCCGGCGGGAGGTGAAGCAGGGCGATGCTGCCCAGCAACGCCTCGTCGAGGCCAACCTGCGGCTCGTCGTCTCCATCGCCAAGAAGTACGTGGGGCGGGGCATGAACCTCCTCGATCTCATCCAGGAGGGGAACCTCGGGCTCATCCGGGCGGTCGAGAAGTTCGACTACCGCAAGGGCTTCAAGTTCTCCACCTATGCGACCTGGTGGATTCGCCAAGGTGTGACGAGGGCTCTCGCCGACCAATCAAGGACCATTCGGGTCCCCGTCCACATGGTCGAGACGATCAACACGCTCGTTCGGACACAGCGTGCGTTGGTGCAGGACCTCGGTCGGGAGCCGACGGTCGAAGAAGTCGCTGCCGAGCTGGAGATGACCCCGGATCGGGTCACCGAGCTCCGGCGCATCGCCCAGGACCCGGTGAGTCTCGAGACCCCGCTCGGCGAGGAGGAGAACTCGACGCTCGGCGATTTCGTCGAGGACACGGATGCCGTGGTCCCGGTCGACGCCGCGGCTTTCCGCTTGTTGCAGGACTACATGGCCGTGGCCATGGAGGTGCTGAGTGAGCGGGAGCGGACCGTGCTTGCCATGCGGTACGGTCTCGACGGTTCGGCCCCGAGCACGCTGGAGGTGGTGGGCCAGCACTTCGGGATCACCCGGGAACGGGTCCGCCAGATCGAGACCAAGGCGCTTGCCAAGCTGCGGCACCCCCAACGGGCGAAGATCTTCGAGGGCTACGTCGGCGACGAGTGACCATCGAGAGATCCCCCCGCAGGGGGGATGGGCCCCGCTCACGACGTGAGCGGGAGGGGGGTTAGCCGTCGAGCACCTCGACATGGAGCCAGAAGACATCGTCGACGGCGAAGAACCAGCACGACTTGCCGTGATCCCCCTGGGAGCCGGTGACCCGGATCTCTTCGCCCTCGGCTGGTGTCGACAGGTCATCGGGGACGAACGGCGTGTCTGCGGTGATGGTGGCGGGGGAGCGTTCGACCGTGGCGTCGGTCACACCGCACGCGGATACGACGGTCCCATCGTCGACGGCCCCGG
>JAHEFX010000058.1:1212-13600 GCA_024639975.1 bacterium | reverse complement strand
GCAACCGGATCGGAGCGGAGATCCTCGCAATTGCGCTCGAGGATGGCTCGAACGAGTTGGGCGGCTACGAGGACCCCGACTACGAGCCGGTGAACCCGCCCTTGGTCGTCAACGAGCCCGGAGCCGGGGACTTGATCGACCCGAACCGCTGGCAGCCCCTCCAACTGGAGGAGATGATCTCCCAGAACGGGATCCCCGTCCGTAACGACTCCCAGGAGTTCATCGACCCGCATTGGGGCGGGGTTGCCTCGTTCGCCCTACCCGAACCGGGGCCGGACAAGCTCCCGATCGATCCGGGACCACCGCCCCGCCTGGGAGATCCGATCACGGACCAGCGGTACAAGAGCGACGCGGTCGAGGTCGTGTCGTTCTCCGGTCTGCTCGGTCCGAACATCGCCCCGACCATCGACATCTCTCCGGCGACCCTCGGCAACAACACGCTGGGGGAGAACGACGGGGACGGTTGGGACACGAACCCCGTCACCGGTGATCCCTACGAGCCGAACGAGGTGAATCAGGCCGACTTCGCCCGAGTACTCGCCGAGTTCTGGGCCGACGGTCCCGACTCCGAGACGCCACCGGGCCATTGGAACACCGTCGCCAACGCCATCACCGAGCAATTCGCTGGAGACCTCCGTGTCGGTGGGAGCGAGCCCGTGGATGCGTTGGAGTGGGACGTGAAGCTCTACTTCACGCTCACCGCTGCGAATCACGACGCCGCCGTCGCCGCGTGGGGAGTCAAGGGCCACTACGACTACATCCGGCCGATCTCGATGATCAGGTGGATGGGTGGCCTCGGGCAGTCGAGCGATCCGGATGGCACCTCCTACCACCCCGACGGCCTACCCCTCGAAGACGGTCTGGTGGAGGTCGTCACCGAGGAGTCGAGCGCCCCCGGCGAACGTCACGAGGCATTCGCCGACGAGGTCGGACGAGTCGTCGTCTGGGCGTGGCGCGGCACCCCCGACGACACCGAGAATGACATCTCGGGCGTCGGCTGGATCCGCGCCATCGATTGGGTCCCGTACCAGAAGCCCACCTTCGTCACCCCGTCGTTCGCCGGCTACGTGTCTGGCCACTCCACCTTCTCCCGGGCCTCTGCGGCCGCGCTGACCGGGTTCACCGGGTCGCCGTACTTCCCCGACGGTCTCGGGGAGTGGACGATCGAAGCGGGCTCACTGCAGTTCGAAGCAGGGCCATCGACCGACATCACCTTGCAGTGGGCCACCTACGCCGACGCCGCCGACCAGGCCGGGTTGTCGCGGCTCTACGGCGGGATCCACGTGAAGGCCGATGACCGACAGGGCAGGATCATGGGGGATGCCATCGGCACCGCCGCATGGGAGAAGGCCCGCACCTACTTCGACGGCTCCGCCCGTGGCTAGGCGGTGGTGGCCGATCTCGGCGATCGTCCTGACCCTGGCCGCTTGCGGGGCTCCCGAAGCACTGCCCGCCCCCTCGTTCGCGGCGGTCGACGCCATCACCCACAGCTACGACGGCGACTTCAACTTCTACGTGGGGGGCGGGGTGGCGGTCCTCGACTGCAACGACGACCGCTACCCGGACCTCTACCTCGCCGGCGGCGAGTCCCCTGCCGGGCTCTTCGTGAACCAGGCCGACGGCGAGATCTCCTTCTCCGAGACCGAGGACCCGGTCGGGATCGAGGGCGTCACCGGGGCCTACCCGCTCGACATCGACTCGGACGGGGTGCTCGACCTGGTCGTGCTCCGCTTCGGCGAGAACGTTCTGTTCCGAGGCCTGGGTGACTGCCGGTTCGAGCCGGCGAACGACACCTGGGGCTTCGACGGAGGGGACGCCTGGACCACAGCGTTCGCCGCCCATTGGGAGGACGATGGATTCCCCACCATGGCGTTCGGCAACTACCTGGTGGTCGTCGACGACGAGAACCGTCGCCAGGACTGGTCCTGCGAGGACAACGTCGTGGTACCCGGCAGGACGGGCGGATTCGGCTCCCCGACCCCCCTCTCCCCCTCCCACTGCACGCTCTCACTGCTCTGGACGGACTGGGCCCGGAACGGCACCGTCGACCTGCGGGTGAGCAACGACCGCCACTACTACGTGGACGGCCAGGAGCAGCTCTGGACGTTCGAGACCGGAGGTCCGACCGAGTACGCGCCGAGCGACGGTTGGAAGCGCTTGGAGATCTGGGGCATGGGCATCGCCTCGCACGACGTGACCGGCGACGGCCTGCCCGACTATGTGCTGACCAGCCAGGGTGACAACAAGCTCCAAACCCTGTCGGATGGGGCCGACCGGCCGCTCTACACCGATATCGCCATCCGTCGAGGGACGACGGCCCATCGCCCCCATGCCGGAGACGATGTCCTCCCGTCGACGGCCTGGCACCCCGAGTTCGGCGATGTGAACGCCGATGGCCTGGTCGACCTGTTCCTCGCCAAGGGGAACGTCGAGGCCGAGCCCGACCATGCCACCGACGACCCCAACAACCTGCTCCTCGGCCAGCCCGACGGCACCTTCGTGGAAGGCTCGGCGGAGGCTGGGATCGTCCACATGGGCAAGACCCGGGGGGCGGCGCTGGTCGACCTCGACCTCGACGGTCGCCTCGACATCGTGGAGGTCAACCGTGCAGCACCTGTGCGGATCTGGCGGAACGAGGGCAACACCGGGAGATGGCTACAGGTGTGGCTGTCACATCCCGGTCCCAACCCGAACGCCGTCGGAGCCCGGCTCGAGATCCGCGACGGGGAGACGACGTGGACACTCGACCACGAGATCGGTGGTGGTCACGCCGGCGACCAGCAGGGCTGGATCCACGTGGGCGTCGGCTCGGCCAGGACCGTCGAGGCGCGGGTGACGTGGCCCGACGGTTCGGTGGGTCCTTGGATCGAGACCCGGACGGACCGCTACGTCGAGCTCTCGCCGGCTGGCGAGCTCGTCGAGTGGTCGCCCTGAGTCAGTTGGCGAGGATCGCCTCGATGACCTCCATGTTGGCCACACCGTCGGAAGGGTGGACGGCGGCGCCGACACCGTCCAGGACGGCTGTGGCGAACAGCTCGGCCTGGAGGGTGTATTGGTTCGCGGCACCGAACACGATCTCCCGAGTGTCAGGGGAGACCGGTGGATCACCGCCGATGGTCAACAGGATGCGCGTCGAGAGATCGGGTGGGATGTTGAAGGGGATCGGGATGTCGATCCGACCGGCCGTGCCGAGCAGCTTGATGCCCTGGTCGGGCTCGGCCCGGGTCGAGCAGGAGAACGACGCCTGGCGGCCCCCCTCGAACTCGAGGATGGCCGAGGAGACGATGTCGATACCCATGCCGGGATCCCGATGGACCGACGCTTCGACTCGGGTCGGCTCGGCGCCATAGATGAACCGGGAGGCGTTGATCGGGTAGCAGCCGATGTCCATCACGGCCCCACCGCCGTTCTCCGGCTTGTTGCGGATGTTGGCCGGGTCGTCGTTGAAGTAGCTGAACCACCCCACGATCGACACGAGGTCGCCGATGGCGCCGTCGTCGACCAGGCGCTTCGCTTCCACCCACAAGGGGTGGTGGCGGTACATGAAGGCTTCGGCCAGTACCACCCCCGCCTCGTCGCAGGCGTCGACCATCTCCTGGGCCTGGGCGGCCGACATGGCGAGCGGCTTCTCACAGAGGACGTGTTTCCCGGCCGCGGCCGCCTTCTTGGTCCACTCGGCATGGAGGTCGTTGGGCAGCGGGATGTAGACCGCGTCGACGCCCTCGTCGGCGAGGAGCTCCTCATATGAGCCGTGGGCAGTCCCGATCCCGAGTCGTCCGGCGGCTTCCCGTGCCGAGTCGATCGAACGGGACGAGATGGCCACCACCTCACATCGATCTGCAGCCTGGATGGCCGGTGTCACTTTCGACATGCCGATGTCCGCAGTGCTGAGAATGCCCCATCGAAGCGTCATGTCAGGATCCCTTGGTCGACTTCGACCGAGGCTACGCCGGTCTCAGCGCAGCCCGTCCTCGGAGACGTCCATGACCCGGACCTCACCGACGCCCATGGTCGATCGCAGGGCATCGGCGACCTTCGACACGTTCGCCGTGTCGGCGAACGAAATCACCGAAGGCCCTGCACCGGACCACGCTGCATGGGCCGCACCGGCTCGGCGGGCCGCCTCGATCATCTCCCCGGCCCTGGGGTTGAGCCCGGCCCGGGGTGCCTCGTGGAGTTGGTCGCCGACCGCAGCGGAGAGGATCGCCTCGTCTCCGGTACGAAGGCCTTCGAGCAAAGCCATGAATCGGGCGAGCGACGAGACGACGGTCGCCCGCGGGATCGAGTCGCCGAGGACCGAACGGGCCTCGGCGGTGGGGAGTTGGTAGTCGGGGATCGCCACGACGATCCGCCAACGGAGGGCGAGCGGCAGTTGGACTGGGACCCCGTCGGGTGTCACCCCGACCAGACCGCCGAATACGGCTGCCGCGGCGTTGTCCGGGTGACCTTCGTTCTCGGCGACGTACTCGAAGACCCGATCGGCGTCGATCGAGCCCGTCGTCGCCTTGAGGGCAGCCGCTGCACCAGCTGCGGCTGCGGCGCTCGAGGAGCCGAGACCCTTCCCGAGGGGGATCTCCGTGGACACGGCCAGGGCCAAGGGGTCGGCCGACATCGCCTGGGCAGCGGTGACCGTGAGGTCCTCCTGGCCATCCACGGGCCGGAACCCGTTGGCATGGGTCACGGACCACTCGGAGGAAGGCGTGGCGGTCACCGTGCAGCGAAGATCGAGTGCGAGGGCGAGGATGTCGAAGCCCGGGCCGATGTTGCCCGACGATGCGGGAGCGCTGACGGTTGCTGTCACGGTTCGATCTTCGCAGTGTCGGGCAAGAGTGCGAATCAGCCGATCTCGAGCGGCGACTCACCGGCGGAGGTGCCTCCGACTCGAGCGATGTCACCGCTCCACGAAAGCTCGATGCGGCATGGATGGCCCATCTCCTCTCCTTGCAGGATGGCCAGCCGGCCCGAAGGTTCCCCTGCCGATCGGAGCCGCGCAGCGAGAGCGACCGCCGCCGACCCGGTGGCAGGGTCTTCTGCGATGCCGAACTCGACGGCGAAGAATCGACTCCGGACTGTGGCATCGTCGATCCGGGTCCAGCAGTAGACGTGCTCCCACCCCCGGGTGGGCTCCAGCGCTTCGAGGGCCGAGACCGAAGGGAGTTCGACGATCTCGTAGGGCGCCGGCATGGCCACGACCGCCACATCGACGGCGTCCTCCAAACCAGCAGGGGGCCTACTCGGGGTGACCAGCTGGCCGAGCGGTGCCTCGATGACGACGACGTCACCTTCGTAGGCCACCCCCACCGGCCCGACCCCGGTCAGGAAGGCAACCGCAGGCCGGCTCTGCTCGCGCAACCACCAACCTGCCCCTACGAGTGGGTGCCCGGCGAACGGGAGCTCGCGGGCCGGCGTGAAGATCCGAGTCGCCACGCCTTCTGTCGTGTCGGCGAGGAAGACCGTCTCACTGAAGCCGATTTCGGCGGCGATCGACTGCATCCGATCGTCGTCGAGATGGCCCTCGACGATCCCGAGATGGTTCCCACCGGCTCCATCCCGGGTGAACACCCTCACCACATCCACTCGCATGGGTCAACAACCTAGGGACACCGGTATCGTCGGGGCGTGGCCGACATCCTCGGACTAGACAGCATCCTCACCGAGCTCGTGCTGGGCATCGGCCTCGCCATCCTCTTCGGGAACGGCTTTGCCATCTACAAGCACCTCCGTGGCGAGCGACCCGACGACGCGACCGGCGATTTCCGCACCGGTCGCGTGGTCTTCCTGATGACGATCGGCTTCGTCATGGCCGTATGGGGCGGCATCTCCACCTGGCAGGACCTGTCGGGCTAGACACCAACGACGAGCGCGTAGGCGATGAAGGCCACGACCGTCACCAAGGTGTAGGCGCTGAGCGTCGTCGCCACGTATCCCCGCTCAGAATGACCCTCTGGCATGTAGAGCGGCACGATGAACGGTGGCGGCAACACCAACAGGGTGAACACGGCGGCCTGGGTGAGGGAGTCGGCTCCGAGGATCGAAGCCCCCCAGGCAGCGGCGACCGCCAGGGGCATGAGAACCAGCGAGCGCACGACGACCGTGGGTGCGGCCTCTCGAAGACCTGCCAGGTCGAACCGGATGCCATGGCCGACTACCAGGAGTATCAGGGGCACCGTCATCGCTCCGAGGAACTCGAGCGTTCCCAGTAGACCTTCCCCGACCGGTCCACCGAGCAATTCGGCGGCGTGGAGCAAGGACCCGGCGATGCCGAGGATGATCGCCACGATCGCCGGATTCGAGAAGAAGGCCTTGGCCAGGTCTGCCGCCGAGCCGGCCCCGTCGCGCTTTCGAAGCAGTAGGGCGAGGAACGCGAACCAGATGAAGAACTCGTGACCCAGGGCGACAACGGCGAAGGTACCGATGGCCGCGACGCCGAAGACCGCGCCAACGAGCGAGATCCCGAGCATCCCGGCCTCGAAACCGGTCATGAGGAACGGGAAGTAGTTGCGGCCCCCACCGACACTGCTGCGGAGCAGGAGTCCGAGACCGTACAAGGCCACGCAGAAGGCGAAGATCCCGACGATGACGCCCAGGTCCCCGGCCTCGATGGTCGTCTCGAGGAAGGCTACGAACAGCACCGACGGCAAGGCCAGGTTGACGACCAGGCTTCGAAGGGCGTCGACCCCGCGGTCGTCGAGGAGACCCGTCCAACGGGTCAGGGCACCCACGCCGAGCAGGAGCACGAGCGGAATCAGGCGCGCCACGACTTCCGTCATGGGGTGATTCTCGTCGTGTCGGCGGTACGGTCCGTCCAGTGCGGATCGTCCTGGCGACCGAGAGCCTCACATCGATGGCAGTCGACGCCGTGGTCAACGCCGCCAACCCATGGCTGCAGGGCGGTGGCGGGGTGGACGGAGCCATCCATCGGGCTGCAGGGCCGGAGTTGGCAGAAGCGGGCAGACGCCACGTCCAAGAGCGCGGTCCACTCCCGATCGGGCAGGTCTTCGTCTCCGATGGATTCGCCCTTCCTGCGCGCTGGGTGCTCCACACCGTCGGGCCAATCTGGTCGGACCACACCCGTGAAGAGGCCGACGGCCTGCTCGGAGACTGCTACCGCAACTGCCTGGACGAGGCCGAGCGTCTCGGAGCTGCCTCGGTGGCGTTTCCGAACATCTCGACCGGTGCCTACGGGTTTCCGAAGGAAGGGGCCCTATCGGTCGTCGCAGGTGTCCTGGCAGAAGGATGCCGGGACTTGGAAGTGAGGTTCTCTCTGTTCGACGACGAGAACCGGGCGCTCTACCTGGCGCACCCGACCCTGGGCGGGTAGGTCCGGATCCGTCGCACCAGCCCAGCGATAGCGTTCGGGGAACCAGCAGAGAGGTCTCCCATGCGAGTCGCGGTCACCGCCCCGGCCAGACCCACATTCGACGTCGAGACGGCGCAATCGGTCGCCGAGCGGGCCGTGTCGCTCCTGTCGGAACGCCATGAAGTCAGCGGATCCAGCGACTTGGTACTCGACCATCCGGAGCCACTGGACCTCGACGACGTCGACGCCGTGGTGGTGCTCCAGGCTTCGTTCGCAGACTCGTCGATCGCCTTGTCGCTGCTCGGTGACACCTCCCTCCCCGTCGTCCTCTGGGGGTTCCCCGAGCCGCGCACCGGTGGTCGGCTGAAGCTGAACTCCCTCTGTGGGATCAACTTGGGCGCCTATGCCCTGGCCCGTGCCGGGCATCCCTACTCGTGGGCCTACGTGGATCCCGACGAGCCCGGGGCCGCCCAGGTGATCGATGCCGCCCTTGCCGGTCGTCCGGGTCACAGCCGAGGAACCCCGGTCACCACCGATGTCGCCGCCGGCCGAGCGCTCGCCGAGGGGCTCACGGAGACCCGCGTCGGTCGGGTGGGCCTCCCCCCAACCGGGTTCGATCCTTGTGAGGCAGAGCCCGAGCTACTGGCTGCCCTCTCGGTTGCCTTCGAGGAACGCTCGATCGACGACCTGTTCGAGCGGGCCGCGACAGCGGCGGCCAGTCCGGTCGCGGGACTCGCCGGGATCGAGGACCTGGACCCCGAAGGCGTGGACCGCTCGACTCGACTCCATGCCGGCCTCCGGTCGCTGGCGGAGGACGGTGGCTGGGATGCGCTAGCCACCCGCTGCTGGCCGGAGTGCTTCACCGAGTTCGGGGCAGCGGCCTGTTCGCCGCAGTCGTGGCTGGCGGAATCGGGCATACCTGCGGCGTGCGAGGCCGACATCCCCGGGACGCTGTCCGCATTGGTACTCGACCGAGCGGCAGGGCGACGGGCGTTCGTCGCCGACCTGGTCGATGTGGCCGAGGACGGCACGATGGCACTGTGGCACTGCGGCAACGCCCCGGTCTCGATGGCCGGGGAGGAGCCGAGAGCGACGGTGCACCCGAATCGTGGGTTGCCGCTGCTGAACGAGTTCCGGATTGCGCCGGGGCGGATCACGATCGCCCGGTTCACACGCTCCAAGGGACTGACACGCCTGGTGATCGGTGGCGGCGAGGTGGTCGACGAGCCTCGTCCCTACTGGGGTACGTCGGCGGTCGTGCGCATGGATCGACCGGGTGAGGAGGTGCTCGACATGGTCATGGGCGAAGGCCTGGACCACCACTTCGCCCTCGTCCATGGCGACGTGCGAGCCGAGATGGCCGGGCTGGCCGAGGCGCTGGGTCTCGACGCGGTCTGGCTCTGAGCCTCTTTGGCGGTTGACGAGCGCTCCCCCACCCATCGCCTTCCGGCGACGGGGCACATCCCCCCAGGAGGGGGGATCCCTTCCTATCGCCTCAGAATCGGAGCGGGTGAAGGGAATCGAACCCTCGTTACAAGCTTGGGAAGCTCGTGTTCTACCATTGAACTACACCCGCAGGAGGGCGGATTGTAGCCCTCGATGAGGGGCTACGGGATGGCGAGGACCGACTCCACGGCGAGGTCGAAGAGCCGCTTGCGGACCCCGCCGAGCGGCGTGACCAGGTGCTCGGACTCCCATTCGCCGCCGGAGAGGGTGTCGGCGATGTAGAGGATCTGGCCCAGCTCCACCCCACGGAACTCCGCAACGGCGAAGAGCGCGGATGCCTCCATGTCGACACACACGCAGCCTTGGGCCGTGCGTTGGCGGATCTTCGACATCGTCTCGCGGAGGAAGGCGTCCGTGGTCCAGGTGCGGGCCCGCGAGTAGATCACCCCGCGGTCGCGAAGGACCCCTACGACGGCGCTCTGGGCGGCCTCGGACGGCTTGGCAGGCGCGTCCGGTGGGAGGTAGTGGTACGAGGTGCCCTCATCGCGGAGGCCTTCGGTCGGGATGATCACGGAACCGGGCGTCGCCCCGGCCACGAGGCCTCCCGAGGAGCCGACGGCGACCAGCTTCGTGACGCCCATGGCGATGACCGTCTCGAGCACGACGGTCGCCAGCGGGGCGCCAACACCCATCTCGGCGACCAACACCTGCTGGCCGTCGTCCTGTTCGAGCACGAGCAGGCGCTGCTCCGCCGACTCCAGCTTGATCGTGTGGACGACCTCGGCATCGAGCTTGTCGATGACTTCCGAGAACCAGGTGAGCACGGCTCGATCGGGTACGGAGATGTCGGGGGCGATGGGATCGATGACAGCGTCTCGCGTGGCATCGAAGTCGAGGATTGGGGGGCGCACGAGCCGACGTTAACGGTGAGATGTGTCGTTCCGGCGTTGGCTCCTAGGATGCCGCCCCACCCCCATCCGGAGCAAAGGCGTGATCTTCTCGGACCGGTCCATCAAAGAGGCCATTGAGACGGGTCGGATCGGCATCGACCCGTTCGACCCGTCCTACGTGCAGCCCTCGAGCGTCGACTTGCGGGTCGACTCGATCTTCCGGGTGTTCGAGAACCACAAGTACCCCCATATCGACCCGATGGCCGATCAAGACGACCTCACCGTCGAGGTGGACACCGGCGAGGAACCGTTCATCCTCCACCCCGGAGAGTTCGTGCTGGGGTCCACATACGAGCGGGTCCGGCTCGGCAACGACATCGTCGCCCGCCTCGAGGGCAAGTCGAGCCTCGGTCGCCTCGGGTTGCTCATCCACTCGACTGCAGGGTTCGTCGATCCCGGCTTCGACGGGTACCTCACCCTCGAGCTGTCCAACGTGGCCAACTTGCCGATCGCCATCTACCCGAAGATGAAGATCGGCCAGATCAGCTTCTATCAGATGACGACCGAAGCCGACCACCCGTATGGGACGGACGCAGCCGGGTCGAAGTACCAAGGCCAGCGTGGGCCGACTCCTTCGAGGTCCCACCGGGACTTCACCTAGGTGCGGGTCCTCGTCATCGGTGCCGGCAACGTCGGCGCCGAGGTCGCCCGGCACCTGACGGCCCGTGGCGACCACGTCGTGGCCACGACCACGACTACCTCCCGGGTCCCCGAGGTGGAAGCGGTCGCGTCCGAGGCCGTCGTGCTCGTCGGTGCGGACCGACGTGCCGTCGCCGAGGCGGCGGATGGATCCGATGCCATCGTCGTCACCGTCTCGCCACCGGTCTCGAAAGCCATGACCGCCGATCAGCGGGAGGCGTCATACCGCGAGGTCCTCGCCGAGACCTGCCGGAGCGCCATCGCAGCCAACGCCCGCACGATCTTCCTTTCCTCGATCAGCGTCTACGGCGACGCCGCCGACGAGATCACCGAAGAGTCCCCTCTCGCCCGCGACGGCGACCCGTCGGCGCGCTGGTTCGCGGCTGCCGAGGATGCCGTCCTGGCATCACCGGACGGGGCGGTACTGCGGGCCCCGGACATCTACGGCCACCCGAACGACATCGACTTCACGACCCGGGTCCGGTACGCCCACTCCCATTTCGGCGGATCGGTCCCGTTCTCGGCGGGCGCAACGTTCAATCGTCTTCATCACCTCGACGCCGTGGGTGCGGTCGTGCACCTGCTCGACCGGGGTCTCGCTGGGGTGTTCAATGTCGTTCCCCCCGCCATCTGGGGCTGCAACAGCCACGTCTTCGACCGGTTGGCAGCGGAGGCGGGCCTGGACGGCTTGGAGTTCCGGGGAGAGTTGACGACACCGGAGGGCCCGATTTCGAGCAGGCGCCTGGTCGAGTCGGGGTTCGTCTTCGGTCACGTCGAAGAATCCGTGGAGTAATCCCTCAAGGAGCCCCGGACAGCGGTCGATAGATGGGGCACAACACAGAACCCGAGCCTCTCTCACCTTCCTTTCCTCCGCTCATGGCACTAGCTCGGGTTTCGTGGGAGGCGACCCCCCGGCACGGGGGGTCGCTTTGTTTGTGCCCTAGCGCCGCGGGATGACGGCGACGCGGGCCACCCGACGGCCGCGGATGGTGAGAACCCGGATGAGGTGGTCGTCGATCGCCAGTTCGTCGCCCACCTCGACGAGGCGGCCGGCGAGTCCAAGGGTGAGGCCGGCGACGCTGCTCCAGGAACCCTCGGGGAGGCTCTCTCCGAGCAGGTCCTCGAGGTCCTCGACCGGCATTCGTCCATCGATCGACCACCCGCCGCCATCCAGGGGGACGACATCCTCTCCGGTGCTCTCGGTGATGGACCCGAGGAGCTCTTCGACGATGTCCTCGATGGTGACGAGACCGGCGGTGCCGCCGTACTCGTCGACAACGATGGCGAGGTGGGTCGACTCGGCCTGCATCGTCCGCAGGAGGTCGAGCAACTGCTTCGACTCGGGCACGACGAGTGGGCTGGCGGCGATGGCTCCGACCTCTATGGATCGTCGCTCAGGCGGGATACCCACCAAGTCGCGCAGGCCGACCACGCCCACGATGTCATCCGACGACGAGCCCCGGACCGGGAGCCGACGGTGGCCGGCCTCGACGGCCAGGTCGATCGCCTCGGCAACCGAGGCATCGGAGGCCACCGCCCGCATCTCGTGGCGGGGGACCATGACGTCGTCGCAGGTCAGATCGCCGATCCGGAATGCCCGCTGGATGAGCTGGCGGTCCTCCTCCGTGATCTGTCCCTCGGAGGCGGCCTTCTCGGCGAGGAGCTTCAACTCACCCTCGGTGATGGTTGGGTTGGTGGTGATGCCTTTGCCGGGCATCTGGAGGTCCGCGAACCAGACGAGAACGGCCACGATCGGGCGGAGCACCAACTCGAGCCCGGCGATCGGACCCGACATCGCCAGGGCCACTTGGTCCGAGTGACGGACGGCGTAGGTCTTCGGTATCGCCTCGGCGTAGACGAAGAGCACCACCGTCAGAACGATCGAAGCGATGGTGACCCCGAGGGACCCGAACCAGCGCTCGGCGAGGAGGCCGGTGACAGTGGCTGCACCGATCTGGGAGAGCAGCGCCGTCAGGAGGATGGCGTTGAGGACGTTCGGGAGGCGATCCACGAGGCGCTGCAGGCGGGTCGCACCACGCCGGCCCTCGGCGAC
>JAHEFX010000058.1:0-1202 GCA_024639975.1 bacterium | reverse complement strand
GCGACGAGGTGCTCGACTCTGATCGACGGGGTGCGGATGAGGGCGGTCTCACCGGCCGCGACGAAGACCGCCAGGAGGAAGAGCCCTACGAGTAGGGCGACGAGTAGCGATTCGGTGCCGTCCACCAGCCCTGATCCTATGGGTTAGAGCTGGGGATCTTTGGCGAGATCGCCGAAGGTGGTGAACGAGGGGGCGAACGACATGAACACCCGGCCGGTCGCACCGGCACGATGCTTGGCGATCTGGACTTCGGCCGTGCCCCGCTGCTCGGACTCGGGGTTGTAGTACTCGTCCCGATAGATGAACAGAACGATGTCTGAATCCTGCTCGATAGCACCCGAGTTGTGGACGATCAGGTCGCCGGCCACGAAGTTGTGGGTGCCTGCGACCCGGGCATCGAACGTCTCCTCGACACCAGCCGGCTCGATCGAGACGACCTCGTCCCAGAAGACGTCGGAGTTGGCAAGTTCGGCCAGATGGTCGTCATCGAGGATCGTGGCGATGCGACCCAAGCGATTCCGGCTCGGGGCGAACCGGAACATCGAGGTTCCCCCATAGGAGGTCTCGAGTGCTGCCGCTAGGCCTCGATGGCTGACGCCGTGTTCCTTCATGGAAGCCTTGACCTCGTCCCAGACCTCGTGGGGAATGGTGTCGACGTTGGTGTTCCCATCAACCCCGTCGAGCGCCTCAAGCGCTTCCCTCACTCGCTCGGATCGTTCGCCGTGGACCCCCACCTCGGTGAGGAACCGGCGCTGGTCGTCGGCACCCGAGACGTCGACGTTCCACATCGGTTGGTAGTCGCCCTGGGGAACGGTCTTGATCCGAGCGACAATGCCAAGGCGGGAAAGGAGGCGGGCCACTCCCCTCGCCAGCTCCTCGGAGTTGGAGGCGTAGTAGACCCGGCAGCGGCGACCTTCCTTGCGGGTGGTCACCGAGCCATCGGTCGCCCAGAGGTGACGCAAGAAGAGCCGGGTCTGTCGATCCGAAAGCCCGAAGACGGCGTCGGGTAGCTGCTTCTCATGGGAGCGTTGGCCGTAGATGCCGAGCTCATCGAACCACTCTCGGATCGGGTTTGGTTGACGATGGGTCGTGTGCTTGACCCCCGCAAGCCTCAGGCTGACCGCACCTGGGACTTTGTCCTCTGCAGCGGTCACGGCGAAAGAACCGAGAGCAGCTTCCCTGACGGCTGCGATGTTCTGGGG
>JAHEFX010000145.1 GCA_024639975.1 bacterium | reverse complement strand
ATCGAATGCCGTGCGCTCGACGAGTCGACGGGGCAGCGCTTCGCGCAGGCCGCCCAGACGTTCGGTATCCCAATCGCGGAGCAGCAGGTCTTCGGCGCCCGCGTCCACCGCGGCCAGGGCATCGTCGACGGAATCGACGAACACACTCACCCGGGGACGGCCGAGCCCGGGCAGGCCGGCGAGGTCCTTGGCCCCAGCGACGTGCGATCGGCCGACGCGCAGGAAGCGCGCCCGGGTGCGGGCCAGGGCGTCGAGGACTGCCTCGTCGGCACCTTCGTCGGTGATCGTCAACCGCCACGCGGCCGGTGGTGAGTCGAGGATGTCAACAGCGGACGCTGCCGACAGGACCCAGGCGTCGCCGGTCCCCGGATCGCGGGAGGCGACCAACAGTCCCCCTTCGTGGGCACCGGCCACCTCGTCGGTGGTCGGCCCGTCGACTTCGAGCGTCGTCGTGCCTTCCTTCCTGCGGGTGGCGGCGCCAATGGCGCTGACCGACGCCGCGGGGCGGAGACGGAGGAAGGTGACGGCTCTGGGCATCGGCCGCACCCTAGGTCCGGGGCGGTGGCGAGAGGAGTGGACCGACCGCGGGGCCGGTGCGTCAGTGGCCGAGTACCCCGGTACCCGGTGCGGCGATCCCGGTGACCGATGACGAGGCCCACCCGTCTTCGTCGGCCGCTGCGAGGACCCGGTCGAGCAGTGCGAGGTCCACCCACTCCTCGTTCTGGTGGCGCGGGTAGATCGGCAGGCGGGGTCGTAGGTCGAATCCGGCCGCCGCGGTCCGAGCGCCAAGCTCGTCGAGGTGGGGCCATGGTTGCTCGGGGTTGACCCAGTCGATGGTCAAGGGGCTGACGCCGCCCCAGTCGTTGACGCCGGCGTCCAGGAGCACCTCGTAGCGCTCGGTGAGGTTGGGTGGCACCTGGATCGAGACCTCCGGCGGGAGGAGGACCCGGGCCATGGCCACGACCCGCGCGAAGTAGGCAGGGACGGGTTCGGCGCTCCTCCGCATCCTGGTGTCGGCCTTGGCGCGGAAGTTCTGGACGATGACCTCTTGGATGCTCCCGAGCCGCTCGGCGAGCTCGGCCAAGGCGAGGAGCGAATCGACCACCTCGGCGGGCGTCTCGCCGATCCCGACCAGGACGCCCGTCGTGAAGGGCACCTTGGCCGCGCCGGACGCCTCGATGGTGGCCACGCGCAGGGCCGGCTCCTTCTCCGGCGCCTTCTCGTGGGGCATGCCCGGTTCACGAAGTCGCGGCGAGATGTTCTCCAGCATCATCCCCATGGAGGGGCTGTGGGGCCGGAGCAACTCCATGGCCGCGACGTCCATCACGCCCGGATTGGCGTGCGGGAAGACGCCGGTCTCCTCCAGCACGAGCCGGCTCATGACGGCCGTGTACTCCATCGTCGTGCCCACGCCTTGGGATCCCAGGAACTCGGCGGCCTGGGGCCAGCGGAGCTCCGGGCGGTCACCGAGGGTGAACAGCGCTTCGGTGCAGCCGGCGGCTGCCCCGGCACGGGCGATGGCGAGGACGTCGTCCGGCGTCAGGTACTCACCGCCGGCACCGGGGGGCTTGGCGAAGGTGCAGTACGTGCACACCGAGTTGCAGAGGGTCGTCAGGGGGATGAAGACCTTGCGCGAGTAGGTGACGGTCCTCCCCCAGGCTTCGTCGCGAATCGCGGCGGCGTCGGAGAAGAGCCGTTCGGCCCCGGCCCCTCCCTCGAGGAGCGCAATCGCGTGGTCCCGGTCCATCGACGACGAGCGTAGGAACCGGACCGGGCTTCAGAGGAGGTCGGTCGGCGGGTCGATGACGACGACCCCCCGCTCGATGTCCACCTCGGGCACGAGGGCGGAGACGAACGGGATGTCCCGGTCGCCGGCCGGCGTCGCCACGACCAGCCGGTCCTGGGGGCCCCCGGTGACGAACCGCGCCACCGTGCCGACCTCTTCACCGCCGACGGTCCGGACGACCAAGCCCTCGAGGTCCTCGGGCCACCACTCGTCCTCGGCCAGCTCGCGCCGCTCCTCGTCGGGGATGAGCAGGTCGGTGCCACGGAGTGCTTCGGCGGCAGTCCGGTCGGTGACTTCTTCGAATCCGATGATGACCCGGCCGTGGTGCCGCCTGTACGACCGGACCGTGAGCGTCGACCCATCCGGGGTGGTGAACACCGTCGGCGGGCCGAGCCGGTCTGGCTCGTTCGAGCCGGTGATGACTTCGACCTCTCCCCGCAGGGCGTGGGCCTTGCCGACGGTCCCCACGACGATCACGAGCCGACCTCCGGCCGGCTCGTGAAGGGATTCTCGGGGATGGCCGTCACCTAGTCGAGGAACTCGACCCCGGCTTCGAGGCCTTCCTCTTCCGCAGCGACCTGGGCGATCGTCCGGATCGCGTTGGCGACACGACCACGCTTGCCGATGACCCGACCCATGTCGGACTTGGCGGTGGAGACCTCGGCCGTCACGCGGTCGGGGCCTTCCTCGATGATCTCGACCTTGACCTCTTCGGGGTTGTCGACGATCTCGCGGACGATGAAGCGGACGACCCGCTCGACGATTTCACCCTGGGCCACTATTTGTCCTCGTCCGAGTCGTCGGAGGCCTCAGCCGAATCTTCCTCAGCCGCATCTTCCTCGGCAGCCTCCGGGGCCTCCTCGGCAACGGGCTCGTCGGAGTCCGCCTCGGCGACCTCGGCCTCGGCGTCAGCTTCGGCTTCGACCTCGACGTCGGCCTCGACCGCTGCTTCGCTCGGCTCCTCGGCCGGCGCTTCCTCGGTCTCGGTGGCGTCGGCGCCGATGGTGTGGACCTCGCCTCTGGCGATCTTGAACTGCGTCCAGGCACCGGAGATCTCGAGCAACTTGCGAGCTGCCTCGGTCGGCTGGGCACCCTTGGAGAGCCAATCGACGGCCTTGTCGTTCTCGACCTCCACGACCGACGGCTCCTGGCGCGGGTCGTAGAACCCGAGCGCCTCGATGTAGCTGCCATCTCGGGCCTTGCGGGAGTCGACGACGACCACCCGGTAGACGGGCTGCTTCTTCTTGCCCATCCGCTTCAGGCGAATCTTGACCGCCATCGCGTTACCTCTTCTTTCGCTTCTTCTTCTTGTTGCGCGGGGGCTTGGTGGCCCTGCGCTGCGCGGGTAGGCCCCGTCCCGGCATCCCGCCCGGAAGGCCCGCCATGTTCGGCATCCCCTCCGGGCCGGCACCCGAGGCGAGTGCCTGCATCATCTTCTGTGCGTCCTTGAACTGCTTCAGTAGTCGGTTGACCTGTTGCAGCGAAGTACCGGAACCCCGGGCGATCCGCTTGCGCCGCGGCGCATTGATGATCTTGGGGGTCCGACGCTCCTCGGGGGTCATCGATCGGATGATCGCTTCGACCCGGGCGAGGTCCCGTTCGTCGATCTCGACGTCACGGAGCTGTCCGGCGCCCGGCATCATAGACAGGAGCCCCTTCAAATCCCCCATCCGGCGGACTTGCTGCATCTGGCTCAGGAAGTCCTCGAGATCGAACTCGGCCTTCTGCATCTTGGCGGCGAGCCGCTCGGCTTCGTCCTCCTCCCAGACCTTCTCTGCCTTCTCGATCAGGGTGAGCACGTCGCCCATGCCGAGGATGCGCGAGGCCATGCGGTCGGGGTGGAACGGCTCGAAGTCCTCGAGGTCCTCGCCGGTGGCCGCGAATTTGATGGGCCGCCCGGTGACTTCGCGGACCGAGATGGCCGCACCGCCTCGGGCGTCACCGTCGAGCTTGGAGAGGACGATGCCGGTGAGCTCCGTGTACTCGAGGAAGCCCTGGGCCACGTTCACGGCGTCCTGGCCGGTCATGGCATCGACGACGAGCAGGGTCTCGTCGGGCTGGGCGATCTTGCGGATCGCGGCCAGCTCGTCCATGAGCTCCTCATCGACCTGGAGACGACCGGCCGTGTCGATCAGGACGACGTCGTGGCCACCGCGACCGGCCTCTTTGAGAGCGGCCTTGACGACCCGGGTCGGCTTCGAGCCGCGGTCGCTGTAGACGGGGGTACCGACCCGCTCGCCCAGCTGGATCAGCTGGTCGATGGCGGCCGGAC
>JAHEFX010000057.1 GCA_024639975.1 bacterium | reverse complement strand
CCCGCCGAGAAGACCTCGGGATCGGGCTCCCCCTCGACGACGATGGTCCCGATGGCACCCTTGTAGAAGGTCCGCACGAGAGCGTGGTCCACGAGGATGATCGTCGATGGGACGATGGCGTCGAGCTCCACCACGGTGCCTCCGCCTGCCACCACCAACGTGGATTGCGACCCCCTGATCGCTCGATTCGACTGGTGGGTGGCGGCTTCGGGGTACACCAGGTCCCAGTGGGAACCGATCGCGTGGAAGTTCGAGTCGAGGTTGAGGCCCTCGTTCACGAAGTAGATGCGCGCCCGTTCGCCGACTCGCATGGAGAGCGTGTTGTCACCGATCAGCGCGTCGGTGCGGCCGTTGAAGGTGACGTACCTCGGCTCCTCGTCGAACAGGGCCTCGGCGTCGTACGGTGCCTCCCCTTCCTCGACGTCGCCCACGTACCACTCGCTCTGCATGATCGCCCACTCCTGGTCCACCTCGGGCAGTGGGGTCTCCGGGTCGACGATGAACATTCCGTACATGCCGTGCGCGATGTGGGACGGCACGTCGCCGTAGGCACAGTGGTACATGAAGGCACCGGGGTAGAGCAGTCGAACGTTGATCGTCGCGGTCTCGCCGGGACTCACCGTCAGGTCCGCGGCCCCGCCGCCCTGGCCCGTCACCGCGTGGAAGTCGATGTTGTGCGGGTGGGTGCTGGCGGAGTCGTTGGTGAGGGTGATCTCGACGACATCGCCGACTCGACCTCGGAAGACCGGCCCGGGCGATCCACAGACGATCTCGTCGTCGCCGGCGATCCGGAATCCCCACATCTCGGTGGTGGTGCTGGTCGCGGGATCGAGCGGACAGACGCCCTCGATCGATTCGAGGTGCACCGACCAGGTGGCTTGCTCGGTCCTCGTGATGGGTGGGGCCACGTCCGGTGCGTAGGTCAAGTGGGTCTCGCCGGTTGGCGCATCCGAGAGTTCGGCAACCGGCGTGAGCTCCGGTCGTATGGACTGGTCGACCGGCCAGCCTGTCTCGCCGCCTCCGGTGGGCAAGTCGTCGACCAGCGCCGCGACTTCGTCGGCGGTCACGAAGGTCGATTGGATGACGATGGAGGTGCCGAGCGCGATGAGGACCCCGAACAGCAATGCGAATTGCCACGCCCTGTGCCAGAAACCGTCGCTCATCTGCCTACCTCCGAAGGGATGTTGAGTTTATCACTCAACAATTATGTTATGTCATTCACAAACGCAGGTCAAGGGGGCGGTCAAAGGACGGGCGAGTTCATCAGTTGGTCGACCAGGGCATCGCGTGCTCGCGACCAGGCGCCGTGCATGGCGCAGGGTTGTTGCTCGGAGCAGTCGCCGCCGTCGAGCACGCATTGGCCGTCGTCGATCGGCCCTTCGATGGCCTGGATGAGGTCGCAGACGGAGATGGTGGAAGCCGGTCGACCGGGGAGGTAGCCGCCCTTGGGTCCGGGCTTCGAGACCACCCAGCCGGCGTCGACAAGCGGTGCCAGCACCTGGGGCAGGTAGGCGGGGGTTGTCTCGAGCCGATCGGCCAGGTCCGATCTCGGGAGGGGTTCGTCCCGACCGTCGAGAGTCCGTAGTGCTCGGAGGGCGATGTCGGTCCGGTTCGAGATCTCCAACCGCACGATGGCCTCAGGACTCGGAGCGGATCAGGAGGTCGATCGTGTACTGGGCGATGAGGTCCCACTGGGTGCCGGCGTCGATGAGCGGCTCCCCGTCGCCGCGCTGGTCGCCGTAGTCCCCGAACTGGGCGTGGTTGCCGCCCTCGAGGGGTATCACGGCGTATCCGTCGGGCATCTGGGAAGTGGCGCCTTCCACGTCGCCTGCCGAGACGAGCCCGTCCTCGGTCCCGAGGAGGGCGACCGTCTCGAGGTCCCGACCGGTGAGGTCGACGGAACCGGCCGGGTAGGCCGCCCACATGACGATGCCGTCCACCTCGATCGACAGCTCGGCGAACGTGGCAGCCATTGCCCCTCCGAGCGAATGGCCCCCGATGACCCAGTTCTCGATTCCCGAGTAGCTGTCGATGACCTCGTTGGCCCTCGACGGGGCGAAGATCGCGAAGTCGAGCGGCATCTCGGGGACCACGACGAGATAGCCGGCCTCGGCGATCCGACGGGCCACCGGTGCATAGGCCTCGGGCTCCACCCGGCCGCCGGGGTAGACGATCAGGCCGGTCGTGGCGTTCCCCGGGTCGAAGGACAGGAACGGCTCGATCTCGACGGTGACGGCGTCGTCGGAGGCCAGAGCGGCCTCGGCAGCGGGCCCTGCGGGCGGGCCGAGCCAGGACCAGACGACAAGGCCGCCGGCGATCACGATGAGGATGAAGAGAAGGATCGCCAGGATCCGTTGGAGCACGCCCATGGGGGCGCCAGCGTACCGGCGACGGGCGGTACGCTCGGCGCACGTCGACGAGGGAGTGATGTGCGGGCGATCCAGGTGAGCGAATTCGGAGGGCCCGAGGTGCTCGTCTGGGCCGAGGTCGATGACCCGACGCCCGGTACCGGCCAGGTGGTCGTCGAGACCGCCGCCATCGGCCTGAACTACATCGACACCTACCACCGTCGTGGGCTCTATCCCGTCGACACACCGTTCACGCCGGGCCTCGAGCACGCGGGGACCGTGGTGGCCGTGGGCGAGGGTGTGGACACCTTCGCGATCGGTGACCGGGTGGCAACGGCGACGGCCATGGGCTCCTATGCCGAGTTGGTGGCCGTGGACGCGAGGGCGGTGGTGTCGGTCCCCGAAGGCGCCGAGCTCGATGTCGCAGCGGCGGTGATGTTGCAGGGCATGACCGCCCACTACCTGGTCGAGGACACGTTCCCGCTCGCTCCCGGCGACCGTTGCCTGATCCACGCCGGAGCGGGAGGTGTCGGGTTGCTGGCCATACAGATGGCGGTGGCCCTGGGCGCCGAGGTCTTCACGACGGTCTCGACCGCCGACAAGGCCGAGCTGGCCGCAGGAGCGGGCGCCCACCACGTCATCCGCTACGACGAGGTCGGCTTCGCCGACGCCATCCGAGAGATCAGTGGCGAGGAACGCCCCCTCGATGTCGTCTACGACGGCGTCGGGGCCGCGACCTTCGACGAAGGGCTGACGCTCATTCGCCCGCGTGGCCTCATGTGCCTCTTCGGTGCCGCTTCGGGTCCGGTGCCCCCGGTCGACCTGCAGGTGCTGAACCGCAACGGCTCGCTCTACGTGACCCGGCCGACGATGTTCCACTACCTCGCCGATCGCCACGAGCTGGAGCTCCGCGCCGGGGCCGTGCTCGGCGCAGTCGCCTCCGGTGCACTCGACGTGCTGATCGGCTCCCGGTTCCCGCTGGCCGAAGCCGGCGACGCCCACGCAGCATTGGAGGGTCGCCGGACACGGGGCAAGGTCGTCCTCATCCCGTGACCGACATCGCCAAGGCGGTCGACCGGGCCGACCCCGACGAGCTGGTCCGTCTCGCCGACGGCCTGGCCGACTCGCGGGAGTGGGCGAAGGTCGAGGACCTGCGCGAGCGTTGCCGGGAGGCCGTCGAGCGGGGCCGCCAACTCTGGGGCGTTGCCCACTGGTGCACCTACCGGATCGCCCATGGGGCGCCACCGGAGCTGGCCGCCGCCCAGCTGTCCGAGCCCCGGTCGACCCTGCTGCCCGGCCCGGTGACCGAGATCCTCGGTGTGCGTCACACCTGGGCGGACCTTGCCGAGCACCTGCCGGCCTCGCCGGAACGATCGGTCGTTGCGCACGAGCGGGGGATACGGGGCGAGTCGATCCCCGCTGGGGAGGTGGATCCGTCCGTCGTCGAGATTCCGATCAACCCCGAGCCATGGGAGGGCCCCTACGCCCCGGTCGAGTATGGGCCCGGCGGCGGCACCTTCGACCCCCCGGAGCTGCCGTCGATGGAAGCCGTCGACCTCGATGCCGCTGAACCGATGGAGGACGAGGCAGCCGACGCGCTCTTCGACCTCTCGAAGTCCTGGCTCGCCGAGTCGGCCGGTCGGGCCGAGACCCGTTGTGTCGAAGGTTCGGTGCGTGGGGCGATCGGCTCCTTTGGGCTGAAACGGGCCCGCTTGGCCGAGGTGCCGGCCGGCGTGGCGATGTCCTGGATGGCTTGGCTCGGTGCGTCGGGGGGCGCCTACGGAACCCGCAAAGGCGGTGCCGCGGGGCGGGCCTCGGCGTGGTGGACGCTCGCCGTCCTCACGGGCCTCGACGAACAGTGGCCCGACTTCGAAGGACTGGCCGAGGCGGCGGCCGAACTGAACTGGTACGTGTGGAACGACCTCGCCCCCGACACCGGCTGGGTGGTCCGCCTTGCCGTCGAAGACCCCCTCGACGGCCTCGCCTGGGCCCTGATGGCCGTAGACGCGAGGTAGCCGTACGAGAGATCCCCCCGGAGGGGGGATGGGCCCCACGGAGCGAAGCGGAGTGGGAGGGGGGTGCCGAATCGTCTGCGCAGGCTGGTGCCGGTGTCTGAAACCACCCCCCCTCCCGTCTCGTCGCTGGCGCTCCTCGGCGGGTCCCATCCCCTTGCGGAGGGATCCACCTAGGCCCCTACCCCGTCTCCACGGGCATGCCGGCACGGGACCACTCCGAGTACGAGCCCGGATAGAGCGCCGGCTCGGGCAAGCCCGCAGCCACCGCAGCAAGGATCAGGACGCAGGCGTTCACGCCGGAGCCGCAAGCCGCCGCCGACCCGTCGGTGTCGCCGAGCAGGTCGGCGAGCCCGTCGGGAGGGAGGAATCGACCGGTCGAGTCCACCACCGACGTCGCCGGGACGTTCTCGGCCCCGGGGATGTGCCCGGGCAACGGGTCGACCGGCTCCACGAGGCCTCGATGGCGCTCGCGAGCGCGGGCATCGAACAGCCGACCGGATCGGGCCGCGACCCAATCCCGGTCAACCGTCCCGGTCAGCGGCTCACCGACCACGAATTCGGTCGGTTCCACGGGGGGTCTGATCGATTCGACGGGAAGGCCGGCCGAGATCCAGGCGGGGAAGCCGCCGTCGATCACCGCGACGTCCTCATGCCCCAACCAGCGCAGCATCCACCAGAGCCGAGCCGCCACGGAGCCGCCGGCGTCGTCATAGACCGCGACCGAGGACTGGTTGCCGATCCCTTTCGCTCCGAGCAGGTCGGCGAACGCCTCCCGGTCGGGGAGTGGGTGGCGCCCAGCGTCGGGGACGGAGAGGTCTGAGAGGTCCTGCTCGACGTCGAGGTACGCCGCCCCGGGGATGTGCGCCTCGGCGTACCGGCGGGCACCGAGATCGTGGTCCGTCAGGTACCAGCGGACGTCGACGACGGCCTGTGTCGGGTCGTCGAGTCGAGCGGCCACGTCGTCGGCGCCGATCAACGGGTGCATGGAGCGACCGTACCTAGCCCGCCAAGAACGACATCCGGACCCGTCGACTCGGGTTGTCGCCATTCGGGTCGACCAGAGCGACCGACTGCCACGTGCCGAGCGTCATTCGGCCGTCGACGATGGGGACGGTGACACTCGGGGCGATCCATGCCGGGAGGACGTGGTCGCGGCCGTGGCCGGGGCTGCCGTGTGAGTGCGCCCACTTCCCCTGGTCGGCCGGCAGTAGGTCGTCGATCGACTCCAGCAGGTCATGGTCGCTGCCAGCGCCCAGCTCGAGGATGGCGACACCGGCCGTGGCGTGCGGGACGAACACGGACAACAGCCCGTCGCCCTTGCCGGAGACGAACTCGGCCAGCTCACCGGTCAGGTCGACGACCGTGGGCCGCCCGCCGGTCCTGACGGTGAACTCGACCGTTTTCATCTAGGCGGAGGGTTCGCCTTCGTCCTCGGCCAGGTCGGCCTTCAGCTCGTCGAGTAGGTCGGCGTCGTCGAGCTCGCGCTCGGCGGCCTCCATCACATCGCCGCCGCCGTCGTTTGCCTCGTCGGCCTTCGACTTCGACTTGTTGAACGCCTCGTTGGCCTCGTCGCCGAGCTGGTCGAAGGTCTTGCCGAGCGCAGCGAGCATCGAGGAGCCCGCCTTCTGGGCCTGTTCCTTCACCTCCGGATCGCGCGCGGCGTCGCCGATGGCGCCGAAGAGGCGTCCGATCGCTCGACCGAACTGGCTGGCGGCCTCCTTCAGTTCGTCGCCGGACGGACCGGGGTCCGCCTCGGTGGGCTCGTCGTAGTGCGACTTCACCGCTTCGCCGAGGTTGCGGATGTGCTCGCCGGTGGAGCTCCACTCCTCGTCGGCGGACTCGGTCGCCTGCTCCGTGGTCTCGTCGGCCTCTTCGACCGTTTCATCGGCCGGTGCCTCGTCGGCGGCGGGGGTCTTTTCGTCTTCCATGATCCCTCCTTCGCCGTCGATCCTATGGGCCGTCCGGGTCCGGTGGGTCGCCGAGGGCGCTCATCTCGATGGTGACCTCGACCGTCGGGTCCTCCGCTGCCGCCGTGAGTCGCTCGCGGAGGCGCCGCTCCGATCCCTCGGTCCCGAACACGGTGACCACGTCTCCGGCGAGGAGCTCCGTCGTGCCGGTCGGGACCAGCACGAGCGTGCCGCGGCGGACGGAGACCAAGGTCGAGCCCTCCGGCCAGGTGACCTCCTTGACAACTCGTCGATCAGGGAACGAGCCGGGGGGGATCCGGAACTCGTAGTAGCGGGCCCCGGGGTCGGTCCGCAGGCGCAGTCGGCTCCGGTGCATCTCATCCCCGGTGGAGGAGCCGAGTGCCCGGTGGTACGCCGACACGGCGTCCTCCCGGCGGAACAGCCCGACCAGACGGGTCGGGTCCTCGGTGTCGACCACGGGGAGTCGACCGACGCCGAGTGCCGCCATCCGCTCGAGGGCTTCGGAGACCGGGGTCGTAGGTGTCACGGTGACGGGTCGGGGCGTCATGACATCTGCCGCCTTGGCGTCGGCGCTGGCCTTGGCGATGTCGGTCATGGTGATGATGCCGACGAGCCTCCCGTCTTGGTCGATGACCGGTGCGCCATGGGATCGGCGCTTGTCCAATTCGTCGCGGATGGTGAGCACCGGCGTCGTGTCGCGCACGCGCATCGGGGACCCGGTCATCACGTCGCCGATCGGGATCGTGTCGAGGATGTCGACCTCGCCCTGCTTGGAGAGGTTGATGCCCTTGCGAGCCAGCGCCCCCGTGTAGAGCGACAGGGGGTGGAAGCGATCGGCAAGGAACGTGGCCAGCGTCGCCGAGAGCATCAGGGGCAGGATCAGCCCGTAGTTCCGGGTGCCGGTGATCTCGAACACGATCAGGATTGAGGTGAGGGGGGCGCGGGCGACCGCGGCGAACATCGTGGCCATCCCGACCACGGCGAAGGCTCCCGGCTGGAGGTCGGAGAACGTCCAGATCGAGTCGAAGGCCCCGCCGAACGAGACGCCGATGGCTCCGCCAACGACGAGGCTCGGCATGAACAGCCCCGCGGAGCCACCGGAGGCATGGGTCGATGCCGACGCGACCATCTTCATCACGGCAATGAGGGCGACCGCCCACCAGGCGAGGACGAACGTGCTGTCGGCGTTGATGAATTGGGCGAGGAGGTCCTGGCCGGATCGGAGGACGCCCGATGCTCCGGAGTCGTTGAAGGTGAGCTCCACGACCGCGATGCCGGCCGTCACCAGTCCCAGCGTCAGCGGGCGGCTTGGGCCTTTCAGGCGCTCGCCCAGGATGTCGGCACGCTCGATCAGTCGCAGGAAGGGGATGGCGACGGCGATCACCAGGATCGCCAGGCCCATGTAGAGGAGCAGCTCCCTCGGGTCGCCCAGCTCGTAGGGGCGTGCCGTGAGGATCTCGTCCTCGCCGACGATGGCGCTCGCGGTGACCGCCGCTGCGACCGAGGCCAGGACGACCGACGAGAGGTGGCGGACCGACAACGTGCCGAGGATCACTTCCAGGGCGAAGAGCATCCCGGCGATCGGGGCGTGGAAGGACGCGCCGATGCCGGCACCCGCACCGGCGGCCACCAGGCTCCGCACCATGTCCTCCCCGAGGCCGAACCGCCGGGCGATCGACGACCCGAGGGAAGCCCCGATCTGCACGACGGGCCCCTCACGTCCGCCGGATCCGCCGCCGCCGATCGTGATCGCCGACGTGACGAGCTTCACCGGCCAGGTGAGGAATCGGATGCGTCCGCCGTGGAGCGCCAACGCCTCGATCGATTCGGCGATGCCACTCCCCATCGTGTGGGGTGCGAACCGGGCCGAGATCGCCCACGAGACCGTCAGCAGGACCGGGATCACGGCCAACCAGACCAGGGGGGTACCGGCCCATTCCTCGACCAGCCAGTCGACGCCTTGGCTGACCCACTCGATGGCCCAGATCAACCCCGCAGCACCCAATCCCACCGCCACCCCGACGACCGTCGAGATGAGGAGGAAGGCGCCGGTCTCGCGCTCGGTCAGGGCGCCGAAGCCGGGGATCTTCTCGGTCCACTGCTGCATCCGGGCGAGAGTATCGGGTTGGCGTCCCCGACCTGCTGCCTAGCCTCGCCCCGATGCGCCTCCACGTCCTCGATGCCACGTTCGAGCTCTTCCGGGCCCACTTCGGCTATCCGTCGCGCGACGACCCCTCGGGCAAGCCGGTCGGGGCGACTGTCGGGTTGATCGAGTCGACGCTGCAGCTGCTGCGCCAGGACGACGTCACCCACCTCGGGGCGGCGTTCGATACGGAGATCAGGTCGTTCCGCAACGATCTCTACGACGGGTACAAGACCGGCGAGGGCGTCGAGCCCGAGCTCCTTGCCCAGTTCCCCCTCGCCGAGCGGGCCCTCGGGGCGCTCGGGGTCGTCGTCTGGCAGATGCGGGAGTTCGAGGCCGACGACGCCATGGCCACGGCTGCCATCAGATGGGCCGACGACGTCGACCAGGTGGTGATCCTCTCGCCGGACAAGGATCTGTCCCAAGTGGTGGTCGAGGATCGGATCATCACGTTCAATCGCATCAAGGGCACGCCGTTCGACGAGAACGGCATCTGGGAGAAGTTCGGCGTCGGACCGGCGTCGATCCCCGACTACCTGGCCTTGGTCGGTGACACGGCCGACGGCATCCCGGGCATCCCGGCGTGGGGAGCGAAGTCCTCGGCGACGGTGCTCGGCCACTACGGGGCTCTCGAGGCCATCCCCGACGACGAGAACCAGTGGGAGGTCAAGGTGCGTGGGGCTGCCCGGCTGGGGGCGTCGCTGCGTGAGCACCGTGACGAGGCGATGCTGTTCCGTACCCTCACGACGCTGCGCCTGGACGTGCCGCTGGAGGAGTCCCTCGAGGACCTGCACTGGCAGGGCGTGAGGCGCGGGCCGTACCTGGAGCTCTGTGACGAGCTCGGCGCCACCGGCCTGAAGGACCGCCCCCACCTCTGGGCGGACTAGCTCGGCAACCCTCCTCTGGGGGGATTCCTCGTTCTCAAGAGATCCCCCCGGAGGGGGGATCGGCCCCACGGAGCGAAGCGGAGTGGGAGGGGGGTGCCCTTGCTCAGGCGCGGCCCGAGGTCTCGATCAGGCTACGGACCGACCCGTTGAATCCCTCGGCAGCTTGCAGGTCCTCGACCGTGACGTGGAGGCGGTAGCGCCATTTGTGGAGACGGTCTGCCGGGAAGTTGATGCGCTCGGCCGGGTCGGTGCGGCGGATTGTCTCGTCTATCGCCAGGAGGTCCTGGATCGGGATGATGGCGAGCATCGCCGGGGAGTCCAGCTGGGCGACCACGAGCCGCTCCGCCGTCGATCCGTCGAGGGTGCCCGGTACCTCGCCTTCCTCCCCCAGAACCTCGTGCCAGAAGCGGGCCGCCACGTCGGGCTCCTCCTCCCACCATTGGCGAAGGGGTGCCATGTCATGGGTCGATGGCGAGACCACGGACGCGTACGGGGCGCCGGCCGGGTCGGCCCGCCAGGTGCCGAGCGCCTTCGGCATCCGCTCGATCTCGAGCGAGAGCACGCCGAGGTCGGCCATCGTCGGTGGCACCGATGCCGGGACCATGCCGAGGTCCTCGCCACAGGCCAGCAGTGAGGTCGCGTCGAGGAGGGGCGAGAGGATCCCGCGGGCATGCTCGGCCCACATCTCCTCGTGGCGGTGGAAGTAGAAGTCGGCGGCGATCTCGTTGAACCGGACTCGTTGTTCATCGTCTAGTCGGCGGTAGGCCTCGGTGTCGCCCCACGAGATGCGCGGGTGGTCCCCGCCCTCCACCGGGAGGAGCAGTACCTCGGCCCGGAGGTCGAGCAGGTCCCGGAGGGCCTCGTCGGGGAGGCCGAGGTCGTCGAACCCGTCCCGGATGGATACCTGGTCGGCGAAGGCGTCCTTGAAGCGCAGGCCGGTGGCGGGACCCTCGAAACAGGCCGCACGTACGTCGTCGGTGAGGACGCCGAACCGGTCCCGGAGCACCTGGTCGTCGATGACCGGATCGCGAAGGTGCCCGATCGGCACGGCGAGCTCGGCGGCGATGGCATCACCATCGAGGGGAAAGCAGGGACGGAACGAGCCGAGGAGCCCATCGATGGCACCGGCCGGGATCTCCCAGATCCTCCAAAACCCGAGGATGTGGTCGATGCGGTACATGTCGACCGAGCGGCCCATCGCCTCGAAGCGCGACTTCCACCAGGCGAAGTCCTCGTCGGCCATGGCCTCCCAGACGTAGGTCGGGAACCACCAGTTCTGCCCCCGCACGGCGAACGCGTCGGGCGGGGCCCCGGTCTGGGTGCCGGCCCGGAACAGGTCGGGCCGCTTCCAGACCTCGACCGACGTCGGCGAGACGCCGATGGGCAGGTCGCCCTTCACCGCCACGCCTCGGGCTCGGGCATGGGCAACCGCCGTATCCAACTGGCGATGCAGGTGCATCTGCAGCCAGCAGTGGAAGACCAGCTCGCGATGGGCGGTGGATGACGGGTCGGCGAGGGCATCGACCCGATCCGGGTCGAACGTGGCGTCGACACCCCATTGGGTGTGGTCCGGCGTTCCGTGGCGGTCGCGCAGCACGCACCAGGCGGCGTAGGCGCCGAGCCACTCCCATTCGGTGCCGGCGAACGTGGCCAGCTCCTCGGCCTCGTCGGCGATGACCATGTCGAAGGCCCGGAGGGCCAACTCCCACTTGTCGGCCATCACGTGCTCGTACGCGACCTCTACCGAGCCATCGAGCCGGCCCCTCGCCTCGGCGATCGGGGCGGCAAGGGCAACCTTGGAGATCTCGTGCCTCGAAGCGACTTCTGCAATGTCGAGGTACAGCGGGTGGAGCGCGTGCACCGAGATCGGGTCGTACGGGTAGGAGTCCCCCCAGTCGTGGTTCTTGACGGTGTCGTTGACCGGGAGGAGCTGGACGACCGAGCAGCCGACGTCGGCGGCCCAGTCGACGAACGGGATGAGGTCGAGGAATTGGCCGACGCCGATGGATCGCTGCGTCCGGAGCGAGAAGACCGGCACGGCAACGCCCGCCCCGCGCCAGCCGGGCAGGCCGCGGAGGCCGTTGTCCACGACCTCGTCGATCGGGGAGTCGAGGAGATGGCGATCCTCGCCGTCCTCCCACCACAGCTCACCGTCGGGGGAGCGGACCACGTACTTGTAGACGAGGTCGACGTTGCGGCCCTCGAGGTCGACCGCGGCGGTCCACCAGGGGAAGTCCGTGGCGGCGAGTCGCACGGCCCGTTCGGTGTCCCACCCGCCGAGGGCGGGGTCATTGCCGACGATGGCGACGGTGTGGCCCTCGGGGAGGGCCGGTTCCAGGAGTCGGAAGCGGAGCGAGCCGTCAGGCGTCGGCTCCGGTGGGAATCGTCCGGCGATGGCCCGGGTGAACAGGGCCGACTGGCGGCTTCGGGCTGCCGGGTCGTGTGAGCGCCATCGATCGACGACGGCGTCGCCATCCGGAACGGGCCTCAGGCCGCCGGCTTCGTGGAGTACCGATCCGTCGGGACGGATGAGGCGGTATCGATAGGGGCCCTCCAGGTCGACCGACCCCGCCCACCAGCCGTCGCCCGACCAGAAGAGTGCCTGGGGCTCACCGTTGACGATCTCGATGGTCTCGCCCGGCAGGGTCTCATAGTGCAGGTGGAGGGTCGGCACGGCCGGAAGGGTATCCGTGTGTCGGGTACTCCCGGCCCCTTCCCCTCCTCGTGGCTTCAGTGGGGGTCGGGGCGTGAGGCCAGGATGGACCCGGCCACGACCAGAGCGATACCGATCAGTGCCGAAGTCGTCACGGCGTCGCCGCGAATGCCCACGCCAAGGGCCAATGCGACCACGGGGATGGCGTAGGTGATGAACGAAGCACGCGTCGAGCCGACGCTGGCGGCCAGTTTGGCCATCACCACGTAGGCGAGGCCGGTGCCGGCCAAGCCCAGAGCGAGTACGGAGGCGACCGGTACCCATCGCAGCTCGATCGAGCCGATGTCGACCAGGCCGTACGGGACGGTCCAGAGGAACGCGAGGGTGAGCATCCGTGCCATGACGGGCGGCGAGCCGTACTTCTGGAGGAGCGGGACGGCGACGTTCAGCGAGAGGCCGTACGAAGCAGAGGCGACGAGCACGAGGACCACCCCGAGCGTCTCGGAGTCGCCGCCCATCGAAGGCAGCCCGATGAGGATGATGCCGCCCAGTCCGACCGCGATGCCCAGGAGTTGGGACGATCCGGGGCGTCGTCGCAGCAATAGCCAGGCGATCAGCCCGGTGGCGATCGGGGTGGCGCCATTGAGCATTCCCGTCAGCGCCGAGTTGATCCACTGCTGGGCAAGCGGGAAGAGCGTGAACGGCAGTGCCGTCCAGATGATCGACAGCACGGCGACCCTCGGCCAGTCGGCCTGGTCGACCGCCGGTCGCGCCGCCGGGAGGAGCCAGAGGGCAACGGCTCCCAGACCGATGCGGAGCATGGTGATCGCCCCGGGCGGGAACCCCTCGAGCGCATAGGCGATGAAGAGGAACGACGACCCCCAGATGAGGGCGATCGCTACGAAAGCGGTCCAGTCGGACGCGGTGAACGCACCGGCATTGGTTCCCTCGGAGCTTCGGATTCGTGCCATGGGCGGGAACCCATGGTCGCAGGGTCAACCCGCCATCAGCGATCGGCCGATGATCTCCTTCATGATCTCGTTCGTGCCGCCGTAGATCCGCTGGACGCGAGCGTCGGCATAGGCCCGGGCGATCGGGTACTCGAGCATGTAGCCGTAGCCGCCGAACATCTGCAGGCAGCGGTCGACGACCTTGCCCTGCAGGTCCGACAGCCACCACTTGCCCATGGCGGCGTCCTCGATCGTCAGCTCACCCTTGTTGTGGGCGAGGATCTGCTGGTCGACGTAGGTGCGGCCGATCTCGATCTCGGTGGCCATCTCGGCGAGGTAGAAGCGGTTGGCCTGGAACGAGCCGACGGCCCGCCCGAACGCCTTGCGCTCCTTGACGTACTCGAGCGTCCAGGCAAACGCTGCTTCGGCAGCAGCGATCGCGGCAGCCGAGATCGAGAGACGCTCCTGGGGCAGGTTCGCGACCAACTGGAAGAAGCCGGTGCCCTCGGCGCCGAGGAGGTTCTCGACGGGGACCTTCACGTCGTCGAAGAACAACTCGGCGGTGTCCTGGGAGTGCATGCCCAGCTTCTCGAGGTTGCGGCCTCGGCTGAACCCCTCCATGCCTTCCTCGACCACGAGGAGGCTCATGCCGGCGTGGTCCTGGCTCGGATCCGTCTTCGCCACAACGATGACGACATCGGAGTGGATGCCGTTCGTGATGAAGGTCTTGGAGCCGTTGAGGACGTAGTGGTCGCCGTCGCGGATCGCCGTCGTCTTGATACCCGCGAGGTCCGACCCGGTGCCCGGCTCGGTCATGGCGATGGCGGTCATGAGATCGCCGGTCACCATGCCCGGCAGCCAGCGCGCCTTTTGCTCCTCGGTCGCCGAGTGCAGGAAGTACGGCAGGCACACGTCG
>JAHEFX010000056.1 GCA_024639975.1 bacterium | reverse complement strand
GCACCCTACACGAACATATGTTCGAGGCGGCTGATTCGGCTCAAACGCGATGGTGGGGCCCCCAAGGGCCCCACCATTCGAGCTGGCTCTTTGTCTAGTAGGTGATTTGCAGGTTGCCGCGATCGAGGTATGTGCGAGCGGTCCCCGAATTGCTTGAGTCCCGTGAGAAGTCGTTCGCGTAGGTGTCGTACACAAGGCCTGATGGGCCGTGGAGTTCGAACCTGATCGTGTCGCTCCCGCCTGGTTCGCCGGCATCCTCGGCGCGCACCCGAACGTGGTAGCCGGGAACGCCGTCGAGTGTGCCGTCGACACGGAAGTTGACCACGCCGTCGGCGCCGCGGAGCGGGAAGGTGTTCAGGTCCGAGCACTCGTCGCCGACGAAGGTTGCCTTGTCGACGTCAACCGTGGAGGTGTTGTGGTACTGAACGGTCCACTCGCAGAGCAGGTCATCTTCGCCAACCCTGAACAGCTCGCCTCCGAACGAGACCTTGAAGGGGTCTTTCCGATCGCCGCTGTCGGCGACTATCTGGCCCCCGCCCGAGACTTCGGCATCCGCGACGTAGAAGGTCCTGGTCAGGCGAAGCCCATCCTCATCGTTCGTCGCGGTGTTGAACACGAAGCAGTAGTAGCCAGCGTCGAGTGCCACGGACGACGAGAAGGTCTTCCCATCCCACTCGAAGGGCGTGGTCGCTCCGGCGACGTTGCCTGCAACCACCTTGTCGGCGTTGCCAGAGGGGCATGCACCGTTTGAGCGCACAGCCCACTGGACGCTGTCGTAATCGTTGTCGTAGTAGTCGACGCCTAGTTCGACTGCACCCATGTTGATGGAATCGGTCGCGGGCGTTGTGATCATGCCGGTTGGTGTCGTCGGGATCGCGTCCGCCCAGACGGTCTGGCAGGCCGTGCCCTTCTCGTAGATCCGGATGAAGTCGTAGCTGGCCGGCAGCGCTGGCGAGACGGTCTCATTGAACGGAACGTCGGCGTCTTCGCTCAACACGGAAATGTCAAACAACTCAGTGTTCCCGGTGCAGGTGCCGGCAGTGCCTACGGCAACTGTGTAGGTGCCCGCATCCGCGCTCGAGAGAAGTCCGGAGATGACCCAGTCACCGTCGAGATAGACCTCGACGAGCGCCCGCATAGATGAGTCCGCATCGTCTTGGCGGCCTTGGTCAAAGGCGTACTGGCCGCCGCTGCTGATCTCGTATTGGTAGCCGTCTCCGGTCGCGGCCCCGGCCGGCCCGATGAGGGCTGCGAATAGGCCGATGACGACGGCGGTGATCCAGAAACGGCGCGACGAACGGGTCGTCGCCCGGTGTGTGGTGGGCATCTTGAAGCCTCCCTGATGGCTCGTTGTGTGCTTGTGAAGTATATAGCAATGTGGTCGGGACCATCACAAGCCGTGGTCGAATGACAAGCTTGGGATTTCGGGCCTTCAGGCGAGCACTCACAGGGCAGGAGGCTGCCCGCGTCGCGATCGAACGCCGGCACGTACGCTCGGGGCCGATGCCTGAGATCCACTACGCCGAAGCCGAGGGCGCCGACATCGCCTACACGATCACCGGGAGCGGTGACATCCCGCTCGTGTGGACGTTGGGCTACATCAGCCACCTCGAGGTCAACTGGGCCTTCCCGCTGTTCCGCAACTTCGCCGAGGCGCTCGGAGAGTTCGTCACGCTCGTCCTCTACGACAAGCGGGGGATGGGCCTCTCGTCGCGGGGTCAGCCCGGTACTCCGCTCTCGCTCCGCATGGATGACATCGGCGCCGTCATGGACCACGCCGGGATCGAGCGGGCGGCGATCATGGGTGAGTCCGAGGGTGGACCCCTCTCGACGCTCTTCGCAGCCGCCCATCCCGATCGCGTGTCCCACCTGATCCTCCAGGGGGCCGAGGTGCGCGAGCGGAGCGACGACGATTGGCCGTGGGGAGACGGTACCGACGAATGGTTCGAGGAGTACGTCGCCGAGCTGCCAGGCACCTGGGGCAAAGCATCCGAGAACTGGGCGGTGGGCCTCTTCGGGGAGGAACTCGGTGACCCTGCCTGGGCTGCTGATCACCTGGCCCGGCTGTGTCGCCACGCATGCAGCCCCCGCGAGGCAGTCGCCTGGCAGCTCGCCTCCAGGGAGATCGACGTCCGCGATCTGCTGCCGTCCATCCGCGTTCCCAGCCTCGTCCTGCACTGTGAAGGCGATCGGGCGGTTCCCGTGGAAGTGGGCCGCCATCTCGCCGAGCACATCCCCAACGCCCGGTACGTCGAGCGGCCGGGCAGCGAGCATCTGGCGTGGCTCCATCCCGAACGGGTGACTGGGGACATCAAGGAGTTCCTCACTGGCGAACGGGCGACCCGGGTCACGGACCGGATCCTGGCGACGGTGCTGTTCACCGACCTCGTCGGCTCCACGGACCGAGCCGCCCGACTCGGTGATACCGCCTGGCGAGGACTCCTCGAGACCCACCACACAGCCGCCCGACGCGAGTTCGCCGCCCACCGGGGGATCGAGGTCGGTTCGGCGGGTGACGGATTCCTCGCACGCTTCGACAGTCCGGGCCGAGCCATCCGTTGTGCCGAAGCCATCGTCGAAGAGGCCGGCCGACACGGTCTCGAGGTGCGGGCAGGCGTCCACACGGGGGAGGTCGAGCTCATCGGCGACGACATCGCCGGGATCGGCGTCCACATCGGGGCTCGGGTCGGCGGCCTGGCCGGGCCGGGCGAGATCCTCGTCTCGTCGACGGTTCGGGACATCTCGGCCGGGTCAGGCATCTCCTTCGTCGACCGGGGCCGTCACGAGCTCAAGGGCATCCCCGGCGACTGGCAGGTCTACGCCGTCGAGCGCTGACGGGCCGCTTCATAGAGCACCACGGCAGCAGAGACACTGGCGTTCAGGGAGTCGGCTTCGCCGGCCATCGGTATCCGGACCGGCCTCGAGGCCGCTTCCAGCCACGCAGCACTGAGTCCCTCGTGCTCCGTCCCCACGACCAGAGCGATCGGCCCGGTCAGGTCGGCGTCCCAGTGGCTCGTCGTGGCCGTCGTGAGGGTTGCGGCCACCTCGATGCCCCGGTCCCCCAGGAACCCGATCGCCTCCTCCGACGATGCGGTTGCCACCGGCACGGTGAACACACAGCCGAGCGACGCCCGCACGACGTTGGGATTCGCCACATCGGTGGTGGGGTCGGCGACGATCACCGCATCGATACCGACCGCATCTGCCGTCCGGAGCATCGCCCCCAGGTTTCCCGGCTTCTCGACACCCTCGACCACCAGGACGAGGGGATCGGAGCCGAGCTCCAGCTCATCCAGAGCGACGGTCGGGTCGGCGACCACGGCCAGCACCTCGGCACCGGATCCCCGAACCGAAGCCTTGTCGAAGGCGCCCGTGCCGAGCAGGGTCGGCTCGACGCCGGATCCACTCAGCGCTGCCAGGGCCTCGGGTGAATGGTCTTCGCGCAGATACGCTTCCGCCACTGCTGCTCCAGACCGAACTGCCCGGCCGACTTCGACGATCCCTTCCACGAGGGTGACGCCCGCGGCCCGACGGGTCCGGGGGCGGCGCAGGTCGACGAGCCGTTTCACGCGGGGATTGGACGGAGAGGTGATCACGCTGAGCCGCAGCCTACGGCTGGCGATCCCGATCGCCCTTCTGCTCGCCGCCTGCTCGACCACGCTGGATGACGCCTACACCGGGCCGCCCATCCCGACCGGCGAGGTTCCCCAAGCCGTGCTCGACGACCTCTCGATCGTCGCAACTCCCGCAGCGGAGTTCCTGGATCTGGAGGCAGTGGCCAGGCTCGGCGAGTCCGGCGATCCACGGGTCGGCTGGGTGCTCGCCGACGTGCTTCGATTCACGCCGGCACCCTCGCCCCCGTCGATGGCCCTCGTCCGGAGCATCAACGCTGCCACCGGGCTCGACCTCGACGAGAACGATCTCGCCACCTGGGTCGCCGCCATGAACCAGTTCCTCGAATGGGAGCTGCCGACACCGCTGACCTATCGGGAGGTCAAGGCCGACCTCTACGGCCAGGTCGATCCGCTCTGGGAGGAGTTGATCCTCGACGAGTCGAGCCCGATGGCTCCCGAGGACCTGCTCTTCGGCGGCGTCCGGCCCGACCTCCGGGCGCTCGACGACAACTCGCCGTGCGCCGGCTGCATCCCGTCGCTCGACCATCCCACCGTCACCGACGCTGCCGGCGGCAACTGGTACCAGGACCACAAGCTGGTCTTCGGCGTCGTTGTCGACGGCGAAGCCCGTGCCTACCCCCGGCACCAGCTCGAGATCCACGAACTCGTCAACGACACGCTCGGCGGACGCGAGATCGCCGTGCCCTACTGCACGCTCTGTGGCTCGGCGCAGGCCTTCCTCGTCGACGACGTTGCCGACGAGCGCCTGGTCCTCCGCACTTCGGGGCTGCTGCATCGCTCCAACAAGGTCATGTACGACCTGACGACGGAATCGTTCGTCGACACGTTCGCCGGTGTCGGCGTGTCCGGGACGCTTGCCGGCGTCGAGATCCCCCAAGTGGCCGTCTCGCTGCTCCCGTGGGGCGAGTGGAAGGCGGCCCATCCGGACACGACGATCCTCGCCGAGGACGGCGGCATAGGCCGCGAGTACCCCGAGGACCCGCTCGCCGGGCGCGACGCCAACGGGCCGGTATTCCCCGTGGGCCCGGTGGACCCGCGGCTCGGCTCCGTGGAGCGGGTCATCGGCGTGGTCGACGGCGACCGAACGGTCGCCTTCTCGAAGGCAGCACTGCTCGAAGCAGGCTCCGCCGAGCTCGACGGGGTCGGCGTCGTGGTGGCGGACGGTGGATTCGACGCCGGAGGATTGGCGGTACAGGAGGCCTATTGGTTCGCCTGGAGCCAGTTCCACCCCCAGACCGAGGTCTGGCCGGAGCCCTGACCCCTCTCCCACTGGCTCCGTCCGAGCCAGTGGTTCCCATCCCCATGGCAGGGGGATCTCTCCATGGCGGGTCAGTCCTGGGCGAAGAGCAGGAGCGTTTGGGTGGCACCGCCGACGGGACCTTCGGTGTCGTAGAGCGTTCCCTCGGCGGCCCCGATCCCCGTGTCGTGCCAGTGCGACACGGTGTGGTTGGCGAACCAGTCGCCGGCCGGGGGCCGGTGCAGCCAGATCGTGAGGTCCGGGTTGATGAAGTGGGCCTCATCGAGGCTTCGATCCCATGAGATGCCGTTGCCCGAATCGGCCAATGGGCAGATCTTCTGGAAGGGCGACGGCTCCTCGCCGGGGAGGATCGAGGGGCTCGTGCGCATCCACATGAGGGTCTCCCCGCCCTGGCCCAACGAGAATCGAGGGTCGTAGCGGCACTCGACCGAGTCACCGAACGCCGTTCTTCCATGTGTGGTCTGTCGGATCGGGAACGGCCCGGGCACGGCTTCGGCGAACGGGGGTGCCGGCGGGCGGTCGCTGGCCAGGTCGACGTCCCGTTGGGCGAGGTGGAGGCCGAACGCTCGGGCGTAGACGTGGTCGTCGTCGAAGATCTCTGCCTCGGTCAGTACCACCTGACGCCCCGGCCTGCGGACTTCGGCCTGCACGCGGAAGCCCGACATCGGAACCGGCCGCAGCAGCTCGACCGTGATGCGGACGAGGGGCGGTCCCGGCACCACACCTTCCATGGCTCGCACCAACAGCGCGGTCGGTGGCCCGGCATGGCAGGAATCGGCGTCCCAAGGTCCCCGGGTCCATTCGGTCGGCACGACCCAGTGCCCATCCGAGGTGGTGAAGTACGACTCGCTCACCCGAAACCCTCCGCTCTTGCGACGTGCACGAGCAACTGTGCCGCCTCGACCGCACGTCGAACGACCTGCCGGTCGGATGGCGACTCGTCGGCGGCGTTGGAGGCAGCGACCATGGTGTCGAGTGCGGCGGCGAGCTGGGCACTGATCTCCATCTCGTTCACCACTGCTCCCAATGGACGGTCTCCCGTCGACCGCGGTCCAGTGACCCGGATCGGCGGTCGGGGGCCGGATGGCCGATGGTGATGACACCGACCGGGGAGACGTCGTCGGGGATCCCCAAGAGGTCGGCCAGGCCGTCGATGGCCTGGATCCCGAGGAAGCCTGCCGCCAGGCCCTCGTCCACCGCGGCGAGCAGCACGTTCTGCATCGCCGCCCCGGCATCGACCCACCACCAGGGCACCGGCCATGTCCCGTCGTGGTGCCGAGTCTTGTCCGGTTCGCCGTAGCGCTCCCGGTACCTGTTCTCCGAGGTGCAGAGCACGACGAGTGCCTGGGCCCGGCTGATCCACGGGTCGAATCCCGCTTCCAGGTAGGTCGGCTCGCCTGCCAGCTCGGCGATCCGGGATCGACGCTCGGGGTCCGTGACCACCACGAAGGACTGGCCCTGGCTGAACCCGGCGCTGGGCGCTCGGACGCCGGCAACCACGATCCGCTCGAGGGCTTCGGGGTCGATCGGGTCATTCGTGTAGCCGCGGACCATTCGCCGGCGATCGAGGACGTCTTGGAACTCCATCCCCACATATTCGTCCATGGTGGGGCCTCGGTAGGCAGAATGCACCCATGCGCGACCGACGCCGCGAGCTGAGGGGAGCAGCCGCAGCCGCCGGAGGCCTGCTCCTGTTGCTCCTCCTGCCATTCGAGGTCTTCGACGTGATCGCCGTTGCCGGCGCCGCCTGGTTCCTCTGGTGGATGTGGGGCACGCCGGCCACGCGGATCAGGGCCGGGTCCGGCCTCTTCCCGTGGGCGCCCGTCGTGCTCGGCTTCGCCGGCCTCGTCATCGGCACCCAAGCGGCTCGTGCGCTCGAACGTCCCGGTTTCGTGATGGCCGTTGCCCTACTGGGGCTGGCCGTCGCCATCGGGGCCATCCGGGCATCCGCCTCCTCACTACGAATGGACGAGGGATAGGTTCGCCTCGCCTCCCGAGGAAGCCTTTCCGTGCGAACCGTCTACGTCCGAGGACATGGGACCGAGTCCCTCGCAACCCTGATCGACGTGGAATCGGAGCGGGTCCGCGACGACCTCACCACCCAAGCCATCGAGCATCGGGCCGACCTGTTGGTGGCCAAGCGGATCGGTTCCGGCCGGGGCCTGCTCCCGATCGCCGCACCCCGTGACATCGACCTGGAACGCACGGACCGTGTCATCGCCGCCGTCGGCGGCGGCCCGCACTCGGAGCTGGCGGCGAGGGTCGCCCGAGCCGTGGGCAGGGCACTGGGCGCCCCGTCCCGGATGATCTGTGCCCATCCCGAGGACTCGTCCCCTGAAGAAGCCCTCGCAACCGTCGAGGGGCTTGCCGAGCTCGTACCCGACATCGAGTACCTCGTCGTGCCGGGCGCCCACGTGCAGGACCTCCTCACCGAGGAGGGGGAGGGAGCGATGCTCGTGCTCGGCGCCCCGGGCGGCTCGTTCCTGGAACGCCGGTATCTGGGCCCCGGGGCCCGGCTGATCGCGAACGCCCCGGTTGGGGCGGTGGTGGTGCAGTCGGCGCCACGTCGGGTCTTCCACGCCATGGGCGAGCCCCAATGGGTCGGCGTGCACATGTCGTGCGTCGACGCGCTCTCACTCCACGACGTCGACCCCATTCCGGTGGTCGACGCCGGCGCCGTGGTCGGATGCGCCCACCGTTCGGCCCTCGAAACCGGCGGGCGCGAGCCCGTCTCGTCGGTGATGGTCGAGGTGGAACCGCTGGACGCCCAAGACGAGTTGGACGAAGTCGTGGCGGGAGCGGTGCGACCGGTGCTCCACGGTGGCCGGCTGGTCGGATTGCTCGGGTCGACGTGATCGCCGCCTACCTCGTCGACCTTGGCTCCTGCTTCGATCTGGACGCAGCCCGCACCGAGGCTGCCCGTTTGGTGGTCGAGGAGCTGTGGACGGCGGTTCCCGACGGCGCCAATCGGTTCTCCGTCGCCGGGTTCCTCGGGATGCGGCGGCGGGTGGCCGCCGAGCTCGGCCCACGCGTCGGCGCATCGGGCGTCACCCTGGCTGCGGTGACCCGCCTCCTGGAAGAAGCCGATGCGGCCGACGAGTCCCTGGCGTTGTCGATCGACGCCATGTACCGGGCCGCTCGTGACCGGGCGGCCGAGCCGTTCCCCGGAGCTCGCGAGGCCCTCGCCGACCTGGCGTCCCGCCATCGGGTCGGGCTCGTCGCCGTCGGGACGGTCGATTGGCGGGACCTCGGAGTCGACACGGACACGGTCCTGGTGCCCAGGGCGATGGGCCTCCACCGGGCCGATCCGACCGTCGTTCGGCGCGCCGCTGATCGGCTCGGGTGCGCCGTGGCAGAGCTCGTCGTGGTCGCGCCCGAGGGCTCCCCACTCCTCGAGGCGGCCTCAGAAGCGGGCGCGCAGACGATGGCGACCGGCCCCGGCGGTCTGTCCTAACCTCGCCGCATGGTCCGCAAGATCCACTCCCAGGACGTCTCCGAGGGGACGGCCAAGGCCGGCGCCCGGGCGATGCTCCGTGCCGTCGGTCTCACCGACGACGACTTCACCCGCCCCCAGATCGGCCTCGTCTCCGCCGGCAACGAGGTCACGCCGTGCAACGTCACGGGACCGATGCTGACCGAGCGCGCCCAGGAGGGCGTGAGGTCGGCCGGGGGCGTGGGGCTCCAGTTCGCCACCATCGCCGTCTCGGACGGGATCTCGATGGGCCACGAGGGCATGCGGGCATCGCTCGTTTCTCGCGAGGTGATAGCCGACTCCGTCGAACTCGTCATGCATGCCGAGCGCTTCGACGCCATGGTCACGGTCGCCGGATGCGACAAGTCACTGCCGGGCATGCTGATGGCAGCCGCCCGGACGAACCTGCCGTCGGTGTTCCTCTACGGCGGGTCGAGCCTCCCCGGTCGCTACAAGGGCCAGGACATCTCCATCGTCGACGTCTTCGAAGGCATCGGCGCCCTCTCCGAGGGCCGGCTCACCGAAGAAGAGCTCACCGAGATCGAGAAGAACGCCTGCCCGGGTGCCGGGTCATGTGCGGGGATGTTCACGGCCAACACGATGGCTTCGGTGGGGGAGGCCATCGGCATGTCCCTCCCCGGCTCGGCCTCGGTCCCGGCGATCGATCCCCGGCTCGCCGACTACGCCGTCCGGTCGGGCGAGGCGGTCATGCGCCTGCTCGACGACAACGTGCGCCCTCGGACGATCATGAGCCGTCCGGCGTTCGAGAACGCCATCACCGTCGTCATGGCGCTCGGTGGGTCGACCAATGCCGTCCTGCACCTGCTCGCCATCGCCCGCGAAGCCGGTGTCGAGCTCGAGCTCGAGGACTTCGACCGGATCGGTCGCACCACCCCCCACATCGGGGACCTGAAGCCGTTCGGCGCCTATCACATGGTCGACCTCGACCGGATCGGCGGCGTGCCGGTCGTCATGAAGGCCCTCCTGGACGAGGGACTCATCGACGGTGACGTCCCGACCGTGACCGGCAAGACGATCGCCGAGAACCTCGCCGATGTCTCGTTCCCGGCCGGCCAGGACGTGATCCGACCCGTCGGCGAACCCATCGCCACCGATGGCGGGATCGCCGTGCTCCGTGGCTCGCTGTCGCCCCAGGGAGCCGTGGTCAAGAAGGCCGGCGTCCCCGTCGACGTGTTCGAGGGCCCGGCCAAGGTCTTCAACGGCGAGCAAGGGGCACTCGAAGCCCTGTTCGCCCATCGGATCGTCGCCGGTGACGTGGTCATCGTCCGCACCGAGGGCCCCATCGGCGGCCCGGGCATGCGTGAGATGCTCGCGATCACGGCCGCCATCAAGGGCGCCGGACTAGGCAAGGACGTCCTGCTGATCACCGACGGGAGGTTCTCCGGTGGCACCACCGGCCTGTGCGTCGGGCACGTCGCTCCCGAGTCCGAGGTCGGCGGCCCCATCGGCCTCGTCGAGGAAGGCGACCGCATTCGGATCGATATCCCGAACCGGACGCTCGACCTGCTCGTCGACGACGACGAGATCGGGCAGCGCAAGGCCGGTTGGAAGCCCCAGCCGCCCCGCTACACGAGCGGCGTCCTCGCCAAGTACGCCAAGCTCGCCACCTCCGCCGACCACGGCGCCACCACGATCGCGTGATCGTCCTCGAAGAAGTCACGAAGGAGTTCCCGGGAGCGGAGCGGCCCGCCGTCGGCGGGCTCTCGATGGAGATCCCCACCGGTGAGATCGTGATGCTCGTGGGTCCGTCCGGCTGCGGGAAGACCACCACGCTGCGGATGATCAACCGGCTCACCGAGCCCACCTCGGGCGCCATCCTCCTCGACGGGGTCGACGTGACGAAACAGGACCCGGTCGAGGTCCGGCGGGGCATCGGGTACGTCATCCAGCGGGTCGGCCTCTTCCCCCATCGCACCATCGCCCAGAACATCGCAACCGTCCCCGACCTCCTCGGCTGGGACGACTCGAAGGTCACCGATCGGGTGCAGGAGCTCACGGGACTCGTCGAGCTGGACCCGGAGATGCTCGATCGGTACCCACACGAACTGTCCGGCGGCCAACGTCAGCGGGTGGGTGTCGCCCGGGCCCTCGCCGCGGACCCGCCCGTCCTGCTCATGGACGAGCCGTTCGGCGCCGTCGACCCGATCGTCCGCGGGCGGCTCCAGGACGAGCTCCGGGCGCTTCAGGAGCGGCTCCACAAGACCATCGTCTTCGTGACCCATGACATCGACGAAGCCATCCGGCTCGGCGACCGCGTCGCCGTGCTCAACGTGGGCGGCGTGCTCGAGCAGTACTGCCCACCCGAGGAGCTGCTGGCCGCACCGGCCAACGCGTTCGTCGAGGACTTCCTCGGCGGGGAGCGGGGCCTCAAACGCCTCTCATTGCGCACCGTCGGCGAGCTGGAGCTGGAGACGGTGACGACAGCGCAGGTCGGTTCGTCGGGTGCCGCCGCCAAGGAGCGCATGCGCGCCCAAGGTCTCGACTGGATCACCGTCGTCGACGACGACCGTCTCGTCGGCTGGCTCGAAGCAGGTGACATCGGCGACCGGGTCCCCGACGAGGCCCGTCGGTTCGCCGCGCACACCACCGTCGACACGAGCCTTCGCCAGGCGCTGGATTCGGTCATCAGCTCGAGGACGGGCGTCGCCGTGGTGGTCGACGGCGAGGAGCGCCTCGTGGGGATGATCGCCGCCGACCAGCTCGCCGAGCAGCTGACCCGATGAGGACGAGGGTCTTCGCCGCGCCCGACGACCTCGTCAACTGGGAGTGGGTGGGCCGGAACCTCGACACGATCGCCGAGCGCACGTGGCAGCACGTCTACCTGACGGTCATCGCCGTGGCAGTCGGGTTCGTGGTCGCTTTCGCCCTGAGCCTCTGGATCCTCTCCAACCCGCGTGTCGGCAAGCCGGTCACCCAGCTGTCGGCCATCGCCTACACGATCCCATCGCTGGCGATCTTCGCCCTGCTCGTCCCCGTCACCGGACTCAGCACCCTCACCGCCGAGATCGGCCTCGTCATGTACACGCTCCTCGTCCTCGTCCGCAACACCGTCGCCGGCCTGGAGGGCGTGCCCGACGAGGTGCTCGATGCCGGCGCCGGTATGGGCTACGAGGACCGTCGGCTGCTCTGGCGGGTCCGCCTGCCCCTCGCCATGCCCGTCATCATCGCCGGTATCCGTATCGCGACGGTAAGCACCGTCGGGCTGGTCACGATCACGGCCGTCATCGGCCAGGGCGGTCTGGGCTGGTTCATCCTCCGGGGCCTCAACACGGTCGCCAACCGGTCGACGTTCGTGCTCGTCGGCGTCGTGCTCTCGGTGCTGTTGGCGGTCGTCTTCGACCTCGGGATCCAACGATTCGGGCGCTACTTCACCCCATGGGCGAGGAAGGTCGCCTGATGGACGGCTTGCTCGAGCTCTGGACCTACCTGTCGGATGTCACCCACTGGTCGGGTCCTTCCGGGATCCCGACCCGGACCATCCAGCACGTGTGGATGACCACGCTGGCCCTGGGCACCGGAGTCGTGGTTGCGGTGCCGCTCGGCATGTGGATCGGCCACCGGCGTCGGGGGAGCCTCCTGGCGGTCAACATCGTGAACATCGGTCGGGCGATCCCCGCCTTCGGGATCCTCGCCCTCGTCTTCATCGCGACCGAACGGATCGGGTTCCTGCCCTCCTACATCACGCTGGTGATCCTCTCGCTCGTCCCCCTGTTCGTGAACACGGTGACGGGCATCGAAGAGGTCGACCCCGACGTCGTGGACGCGGCCCGGGGCATGGGCCTGTCCGAGCGCCAGGTCCTCTGGCGTGTCGAACTGCCGCTCGGCATGCCGTTGATCCTCACCGGCTTCCGGCTCGCCTTCGTGGATGTCGTCGCGACCGCGACCTTGGCGGCCCTCGTCGCCTGGGGCGGGCTCGGGCGGTTCATCATCGACGGGTTCGCCCAACTCGACCAGGGCCAGATGCTGACCGGTGCGCTCTTCGTTGCACTGGTGGCCGTGGTCGGGGACCGTCTCGTCCTGTGGGCCGAGGCGGCAGCCTCGACCGGTCCGCGAGGGAACTGACCGGACCCCCCTAGGGTTCGGCATCACGGGCCCCAGTGGTCCGTTTCATTCGTATTTGGCACAGGAAGGAAACCCATGCGGACAATCATCCGCTCACGCGCCGCCGGGGCGGCCCTATTGGTGTTGGCGCTCGTCGTCACTGCCTGCGGGTCGGGTGGCGACGCGATCGAGGGAGAGGGTGAGACGGTCGTCGTCTCGTCGTTCAACTTCAACGAGAGCACCATCGTCGCCGAGATCTACGCCCAGGTCCTCGAGGACCGCGGCGTGCCGGTGGAGCGCAAGCTCAACCTCGGCAACCGCGAGATCGTCAAGCCGGCACTCGAGTCGGGTGAGATCTCACTCGTCCCCGAATACCTGGGCACCCTGACGTTCTTCTACGAGGGCACCCCCACCGCCGACGTGGACGAGTCGTTCGGGATCCTCGAACCGCTCGCTGCTGAAGCCGGCGTGACCGTGCTCGAGCCGGCACCGGCCCAGGACTCGAACGGCTACGCCGTGACCCGGGCCACCGCCGACGAGTACGGCCTCGAGCAGGTCTCGGACCTCGCCGACGTGGCAGGCGACCTCAAGTTCGGCGGTCCGCCCGAGTGCCCGACCCGGGAGCTCTGCCTCCTCGGGCTCGAGAACGTCTACGGCCTGTCCTTCGCCGAGTTCGTCCCGCTCGACGCGGGTGGCCCCCTGACCCAGACGGCCATTTCTTCCGGCGAGATCGACGTCGCCCTGGTCTTCACGACGCTCGGCTGGATCGTCGCCGAGGACCTCGTCGTGCTCGAGGACGACATGGACCTCGTCCCCGCCGAGAACCTCATCCCGGCGTTCAACACCTTGGTGCTCGAGTCCTGGGGCGGCGCCGACGGCGACCTCGCCCAGGCCCTGAACGCGGTCTCCGCCGACCTGACCACCGAAGGTCTCACGGAGATGAACAAGCTGGCCGACATCGACGGCGAGGAAGCCGCCCAGGTGGCGACCGACTGGCTCGTGGAGAACGGCCACCTCGACGGCTGACCGACCGCACGAACCGATCAGGCGGCGCCCGGGACCCGTTCCCGGGCGCCGCTGTTCGTTGCGGGGCCCTACGATCCGGCCATGGCGCTTGGATACCTCCGTTTCCCGACCGTTCACGGCGACGATGTCGCCTTCGTCTCCGAGGACGACCTCTGGGTCGTCCCCCTCGCCGGGGGAGTCGCCTCCCGGCTGACCGCCGGTCGGGGCCGCATCACGACACCGCGATGGTCGCCGGATGGTGGATCCATCGCCTACGCGGGCGCCGACGAGGGCGACCAGGACATCTGGCTCCTCGATCGGGAAGGCGGCGAGCCCCGGCGCCTCACCCACCTCGGCGACATCACCGAGGTGTTGGCATGGGAACCGGATGGCTCCGCCGTCTGGGTGTCGTCGAACGCCCGCCAGCCCTTCCGGGGGCTCCGGGGCCTCTACCGGGTGCCCCTCGACGGTTCCGGACCGGTCCTGGTGCCTCGAGGGAACGTCCGCGGCCTCGCCGTCCGC
>JAHEFX010000144.1 GCA_024639975.1 bacterium | reverse complement strand
TGGGGGCGACGCGATCGGAAGCCGGACCGCGGACGACGAAATCCCGTGGTCGTGGACGACGACAGGAGCCGGGCCGAACTCGGCTACGAGCCGGCCAACACCAACGTCGCGGGGATGACGGCACTCAAGCCGAGTCCGGCTCCACGACTCCTGGGTCGTAGGCACGCACCCTCTGGCTGATACTGACGACCATCGCCACCACCGGTGCCGAGAGGGTGGCGCCGAGGATGCCGGCTACAGCGGCTCCGACGATCGTCGACCCGAAGGCGACGACCGGGTGCAGGTTGAGTTGGTCCTCGGTCATCTTTGCCTGGACCACCGGTTGGACGACGTTCTGGGCCACGAGGATCACCGCCAGGACGATGATCCCCTCGGTGAGGCCACCGGACCCGAGGGCGATGAGGAAGGCGAACGCACCCGAGAAGAGGGCCCCGATGTAGGGGATGTAGGAGGTGCTCCAGGTGACGACGAATACCGCGACGATGAGCGGCAGTCGGAGGATCCCCATCGTGGCGGAGATCATCACTGCCGTGATGAGCGCGGTGATGGTGAGGACGTAGAAGTATCGCCGCATCGACCACACGGCGTCGTCCACGATCCCCGAACCGAGGTCGGCAGGCACGCCGAGGTGGGTTCCCGTGAACGTGGAGAGGAGGTCCCAGTCGGCCATGATGAAGAAGAGCAGGAAAAGGGCGACGAAGGTCCCGACCAGGAATGCAGCTGCGCTGGAGAACGCCGAGCCGATCGCTCCACCGATCCCGGGGACCAGTCCGAGCAGGGCATCCTCAACCGCCGAGACCAGTTCCTGGGCATCGACCAACGACCAGCCGAGCCCCTCGAACCAAACGATCAGCGCGTCGAACCCGGCCGATAGCTCTTCGAGAATGAGAGGTGCTTGGTCGACGACTCCCTCGACGGCGATCTTCACGACCCAGGCGCCCAGGCCGAGTGCAACCAGCAGCACGATGCCGGCGGAAGCAGCTCGCGGCATCCAGGCCGACAGGCGATCAACCAGCGGGAGGAAGAGGATCCCGACCACGACGGCAATGACGAACGGGATCGTCAGCGCCGAAAGCCAGGTGAAGGCGGCCCAGGCGACGACCGTCAACGCGATGATCCCGAGCAGGTACCACGCATTCATCCCCAGCGACCGCAGCCGGTCATTCCCCACCGTCAGCCGCCGATTCCGAGCTCGCCCGCCACGCGGGCGGCGTGCCCCTTGGCTTTCACATTTCGGAAAGCATGGGCGATGGCACCGTCCTCGACCACGAGGGTCGAGCGGATCAATCCCTCGTAGACCTTCCCGTAGTTCTTCTTCTCACCCCAAGCCCCCACCGATTCCGCGAAGGCATGGTCCTCGTCCGAGAGGAGCCGGTAGGAGAGGCCCTCCTTCTCGACGAATCTGGCGTTGTAGTCCGGCTTGTCGGGACTGACCCCGAAGACCTCATAGCCGGCAGCCTGCAGACGCTCGTACCGGTCGCGGAAGTCGCACGCCTCGGTCGTGCAGCCGGGGGTCATGGCCTTCGGGTAGAAGAAGAGGACGGCCTTGCCCACGTCGCCGAGCGAGACGGGCTGGCCGGTGTGGTCGGACAGGGTCATTTCGGGGAGTCGATCACCAACATCAAGCATGCGCCAACGGTAATCGGCCGACGGACGGCATCCGGTCGGGGCCCGCTCTCCGAGGCATCGGACGAATGACGCCTCGGCTACTCGGCGCCGAGCTCCTCGGACCGGACCCTCGCCGCCCTGACGGCGTTGCGGACGATACGTCGGAAGCCGTCCTGCTCGAACGACTTGATCGCCGCTTCCGTGGTGCCATTCGGTGACGTGACGCGACGACGCAGCTCCTCGGCGGTCGCGGGGTCCGACCCCAGCAGCGCCCCGGCACCGACGACGGTCTGGCGGGCCAACTCCTCGGCCGCATCCGTATCGAGACCCTCGGCTCGAGCTGCCTCCGCGAGTGCCTCGGCCAGCAGGAAGACGTAGGCGGGTCCGCTTCCGGACACGGCGGTCACCGCATCGAGATCCGACTCTTCCACGCGAACGACGTCACCGATGGCGGCGAGCACGGCGGCGGCGTCGGCGATGTCGCCGTCCGTTGCGGCGATCCCGGCGGCGTAGCCGGTGATCCCCTCGCCCACGAGTGCCGGCGTGTTCGGCATGGCCCGGACGCAGGGGACACTCGGAAGACCGCCCTCGAGGGTCACGAGCCGGACACCGGCAGCGATGGACACCACGACGTGCCCGGGGCCGACCGAGGGAGCGAGCTCGGCGAGCACACCGGGAACGATTGCCGGCTTCACCGCCAGCACGACGACCCGGGCCGACTCGGCCGCGATCGTCGGGTCGGTCCAGGCCAGGTAACCGGCCCCGGTGAGCTCGCCGACACGGTTCACCGAGGCGTCGGAGAGGCGGAGGTCGAGCTTCGACCAACCGGCTGATTCGAGGCCTTGGGTGATGGCGGTGCCCATGGCTCCCACGCCGATGATCGCGACGGTCTGCATGGTGGCGAGGGTAGGTCAGCGACGCCCGAGCACGTCGCGCAACATCGCCTTGAGCATCTGCACGGCCCGATCGTTGTAGCCCTCGGGGATGATCACGTCGGCGTGGCGACGGGACGGCTCGACGAATTCGAGGTGCATCGGCCGAACCGTCGCCTCCCACTGGTCGAGCACCGACGGCACGCTACGACCGCGCTCCTCCACGTCACGTCGGAGCCGACGGGCCAGGCGTAGGTCGGCGTCGGTGTCGACGAACACCCGCAGGTCCATGAGATCGCGTAGGGCCGGTTCCGAGAACACCAAGATGCCCTCGACGAGCACCACGTCGGCCGCCTTGACGGACTCGGTCTCCCCGGTCCGCAGGTGCGTCGCGAAGTCGTAGATGGGCAGCTCGGCGGTCTCGCCATCCATGAGGGTCCGGACGTGCTCGACCATGAGACTGGTCTCGAGTGAGTGCGGGTGGTCGTAGTTGACCTTCGTCCGCTCCTCGAAGGTCAGGTCGTCCCGGTGGCGGTAGTAGGCGTCGTGCTGGACTCGGGTGACGGTGGCGGGGGCGACGACGTCGATGATCGCCTCGGTGATCGTCGTCTTCCCCGAGCCAGAGCCGCCGGCGACACCGATCACGAGCGGTCTTCGCGTCGGCCAGAAGTAGGAAGAGGACATCGGCTCGGAGGTTAGGCGGCGGGGAGGTCTCCCCTCCCCCGAGCGCGTACGATCGGACCGGACTGGAAGGTGAGGTCATGAAGCTGCGTCTCCACTGGACCCCCAACCCGCCGCGTGAGCCGTTCACGTGGAAGCCGGGAACGGTCGCGCAAGCCCGACTCGCCCTCCATGTCATATCCGACCTCGAGGAGTTCATGGACGCCCAGCCGATGGCCGGGAAGGTCAGGGCCTCCTGGGGCGGGGTGGAGGCCAGCACCCGGGATGGCTGGCAGGACGTCGAGGACGTCGTTCCCGACTGGCACGACCCCGACATCGGCCACCACCTCGAGATCGATTCGGAGAAGGCCGAGGAGATCGCCAGGGAGGTTGCCTCGGCATACGTCCGCTACCTGGCCGACGAGGGCATCGTCACCGCCGGCCGTCTCGGTCTCGCCTCGCGCTTCGTCGAGTCGCACCTGGCCCGCTAGCGGCCGGCGAACTCCCGCATGAAGTCGACGAGCGCCCGCACCCCGTCCTCGGGCATGGCGGCGTAGAGGCTCGCCCGAACCCCGCCCACGGACCGGTGGCCCTTCAGGTTCGCCATCCCGCGTTCGGCGGCCTCGGCGACGAACGCCTGCTCCAGTTCTTCGTCGGGGAGGCGGAACACCACGTTCATGTGTGAGCGGGATGCCCGGTCGACCGGTGATCGGAAGTAGCCGTCGGACTCGTCGATCGCGGCGTAGAGCAGCGAGGACTTGGTGGCGGCGTCCGCCTCCAGAGCCGGCGTCCCGCCCCGCTCGTCGAGCCACCGGAGCACCTTGCCGGTCATCCAGATGGAGAACACCGGGGGCGTGTTGTAGAGCGAACCGCCCTTGGCGTGGGTCGCGTACGACAGGTAGGCAGCCAGGTCCGGGGCCGCCTCCAACACCGACTTGCGCACGTAGACGATCGTCATCCCTGCCGGCCCGAGGTTCTTCTGGACGCCGC
>JAHEFX010000007.1 GCA_024639975.1 bacterium | reverse complement strand
GGTACGTGGGGCATTCGAGGCCGAAGGGGTGACGGCCAAGGTGACCGCCGAGCCGGGAAGGTCGATCGTGGCCCAGGCCGCTATCACCGTCTACACGGTGGGGACCATCAAGGACATCGAGGGCGTGCGCACCTACGTCGCCGTCGACGGGGGCATGAGCGACAACCCTCGTCCGGTCCTCTACGGCTCGGGCTACGAGACCTTCCTGCCTCGTGCCGTCGCTGAGGATCGGAAGAAGGCCGTCCGGGTGGTCGGCAAGCACTGCGAGTCGGGCGACCTGCTGGTCCGTCAGGGCTGGGTCCCGTCGGACCTCGCCGTCGGCGACCTCCTGGCGACCCCGGTGACCGGCGCCTACGGCCACACGATGGGCAGCAACTACAACAAGGTGTTGCGGCCCCCGGTGGTGTTCGTGTCCGATGGCGAGTCCCGGCTCGTGGTCCGACGGGAGACCTACGGCGACCTGCTCCATCTGGAGGACTGAGGAACTCAAGACGCCTCTCTTCCGCGGGCTGTGGTTCCGCCTCCTGCGGAATCCCGACCCGCAGAACGCCGGATTGCCGGACCCACAACCCAGGGTTGGGTCCCGGTGTGTTGGGGTGGGGCTGCTCCTACACTTCGGCGTCCCTGCCCTCGTAGCTCAGGGGATAGAGCACCGGCCTCCGGAGCCGGGTGCGGAGGTTCGAATCCTCCCGAGGGCGCAACACAGAGCCCGGTGCCATGCACCGGGCTCTCGGCATTCACGGGGAACCGGGTCGGCAGACCCCAACCCCTCCCGAAGGCGCAACACAGAGCCCGGTGCCATGCACCGGGCTCTCGGCATTCAGGGTTGTGCGGGAGCGGGTTCGTCGATCCGGGGCCCGAGGTACCAGACGGCGGTGCCGAGAGCGATCAGAGCAAGGGCGGGCACGAGCCGCGTGAGAGCGAGGTCCCTTTGGTAGGAGGCTTGGGCAAACGTCATCCGGCCCTCGAACTCTTCCTCCGGCCCCTCGAACACCACCTCGCCCGACTCGGTGGTGGCGACGATCCAGCCATCCTCCTCGGTGACCATGGCTCCAGCGATCGACTCGTCCATGGTTCCCTTCTCCAAGGAGAACCACGCGGTGAAGACCCAGCCCACCAATCCCAGGATCCCGGCGAACACCAAGAAGCCCGAGAGCAGATTCACCCACGGCCGCCTGTCCGGCATGACTGCCACCTCGTGTCCCACCCATTGTCGCGCCGCGCGACGATCGGCGATAGGTCCAATCGGTTAGGTGCGTTTGCCTCGGAGCCAGTTGCCGATGTCCGAGAGCCGACTGGGCTTCTCGGTCCGTTCCTCCACCTTGTCGGCCTGCTTGGCGAGCCGAAGTCCCGAGCGGATCCCGATCCAACGGAGGGGTTCGGGCTCCCACTTGCGCCATTGGTGGTTGACCCAAGGCAGCGTCGTGATCTCGTCGCCCGTGCCGGCAATCAGGTGGGCCAGCGTCTTGCCGGCCAGGTGGGCCGTCGCCACGCCGTCGCCCACGTAGGAGCCGGCGAAGGCGAAACCAGCCTCCTCGTCGTACGACACCGACGGACGCCAATCCCTCGACACGCCCAGCGGACCACCCCACCGGTGGGTCACCTGGAAGTCCTGGACCTGCGGCAGTAGGTGGGTCAGGACACGCACCAACTCCTCGTGCACCGGGTCATGGGTGTCGTAGGCCGGACTGATCGAGGAGCCCCAGTGGTAGGGAGCTCCCCGGCCGCCGAACGCCAGCCGTCCGTCCGCGGTGCGCTGGCCGTAGATCAGGGCGTTGCGGTAGTCGTGGAAGGTCGGGCGTTCGTGGAGTCCGATCGTGTCCCACACGTCGTCGGGGAGCGGCTCGGTGGCGATCATGTGCGAGTAGAGCGGGACGATCGTCCGAGCCTGCCCCGGCAGCTTCGCCGTGTAGCCCTCCGTTGCCCGCACGACGACCTTGGCGTTGATCCGACCCCGGCGGGTCTCGACGAATCGCTTGCCGATCTCCTTCACCCGGGAGGCTTCGAAGACCCGCACACCCCGCCGTTCGACGACCTCGGCGAGACCATGGACGAGCTTCGCCGGGTGGATCGCGGCACCCCTGAGCGTCAGGACGCCGGCGAGCACGTCGGACCCATTGAGCATCGCCCGGGCCTCACCCTGGTCGAGGAATCGGATCCGGTCCTCGCCGTACCCGAGATCCACGGCCTCCTCGACCTCCTCACGGGCGTAGTCGACCTGGAAGGGCAACCGTGCAAGGGAGAGGACGCCACCGTGCGCGTAGTCGCAATCGATCCCCTCCGCCTCCGAGACCACGCCTACGTCGTCGACACTGTCGAACAGTGCCTGCATGTGTCGACGCGCGGCCTCCGGGGAATGGTCCTTTGCGAGCTGGGAGGCACCGAGGGGGTACTCGGCATGGCACCAACCGCCGTTGCGACCGCTGGCGCCGTAGCCAACGTGCTCGGCCTCCAGCACCACGATGTCGAGGCCGGGGTCGAGCTCGGCGAGGTGGAACGCGGCCCAGAGGCCGGTGAACCCACCGCCGACGATGGCGACGTCCACGTCCATCGGGCCGGCCGAGTCGCGGGTGGCGCCGCTGGGGACCGCCTCCCACCAGAGCGGGGCGGGCTTCGCCTGGGTCAGGTCCACTCAGGCACCGACCTTGCGCTCGGCCATCCCATTGAGGATCTCCAGGACGACACGGTTGGCGAGGAAGGCCGTCACCTGTCCCGGTCCGTCATAGGGCGGGGACACCTCGACGATGTCGGCGCCCACGACCGGTAGCTCACGGGCCAGGCGGCGGACCGTGTCCAGCAATTCGCGGGAAGTGATGCCACCGGGCTCGGGGGTCCCGGTTCCCGGTGCCATGCCGGGGTCGACCACATCGACGTCCACGGAGATGAAGATGCCTCGGGTATCACCTTCCGAAGCAGCGGCAACGGCGTCGGCGACGACGGGGCGGAGCCCCCGCTCGACGATCTCGGACATGAGGAAGGTCCGCATGGCCTGGTCCTTCATCCACGCAACGGTGGGTGGATCGGGCCAGTAGCCCCGGAGGCCGATCTGAACGAAGCGGTGCCCCGGGACCGCGCCGGACTCGATGAGGCGCCGCATCGGGGTGCCGTGTCCGTGGAGGGCGCCGACATTCGTCTCGCCGGTGTCGGCGTGGGCATCGAAGTGGACGATGCCGAACGACCCATCGCCATGGACCCGCGCCAGCCCGGTTCCGTTGCCGAACGTCACCGAGTGGTCACCGCCCAACACGATCGGAACGGCACCGGCCGCAGCGATCCGCTCGATGGCGTCTGCCAGCGTGCCGAGGGCGTCCTCGAGGTAGCCGGGGGGAACGGCGATGTCACCCACATCGACGACCCGAAGCTCCGAGAGCGGGTCGATGCCGGTCGGGAGGTGGGGCCGTTCACCGTCGGCGCCGAGGTAGTCGGCCTCGCGGATCGCCTTGGGGCCGAACCGGGCCCCGCCCCGATAGGTGGCTCCCCAATCGATGGGGGCGCCGATGATCACGACGTCTGGGCGCTCGTCGGCCACCTTGTCGAGCGGGAGGTCCTCCACGCCCGCGAAGGTGGTGAAGGACGCGAAGCGGTAGTTCTCGGTCAAGGTGTCCTCAGGTCTGGTCCAGCTCGGGATTGAACCAGACGATGAAGGAGGCGTAGTTGTCGGTGGTCGGGTCGACCAGGTAGTCGGCGATGACCCCGGCAACGTGGAATCCGGCGGCGAGCTGTGCCGAGAGCGTGGGGTCGGTGAGCTCGCCGGCAACGACGGCATCGACGTACTCCTGGGCCGACATCGTCGCCTTGTGGTCGGCGAAGCCCGGGAGCACGCCCCCGGCGATGAAGCCCTTCTTGCCGTTCTCGATCACGAGCTGTTTGCGGAGCCGATAGAGCTCCTTCGAGATACCGCGACCGCGGTAGTCGGGGTCCACGGCGATGTCGATGCCGTAGTACCAGTCGCCGTCGGCGTCGTGGTTACCGACACCATGGGAACCCACGACCTCCTCGAGGGAGTGCTGCGGTTCGGTGATGTCGTAGTCGACGAAGACGCCCGCCGCCATGCCGACCAGGCGGTCACCGTCCATCACCATGAACGAGCCCTCGGGAAAGAGCTCGGTCTGCAGCCGGACCGTCCCCAGCGATACGAGGTAGTCCGGGTCGACGTTCGGGAAGCAGCGGTGCTCGAGGGCGACGAGCTCGTCCGCGTACTCGGGTGCCCAGTTCCGGTAGACGAGCTCAGACATTGCGAGGGAAACCAAGGTCCACGGCGGAGTCGGCCGGGTCGGGCCAACGAGTGGTCACGGCCTTCGCCCGCGTGTAGAAGCGAATGCCCTCCGGGCCGTACATGTGGGTATCCCCGAAGAGGGAATTCTTCCAACCGCCGAACGAGTGGGAACCCACCGGGACCGGGACTGGCACGTTGATGCCGACCATCCCGACCTGGGCTTCGGACTCGAACCGGCGGGCGGCCCCGCCATCGCGGGTGAAGATCGCCGTTCCATTGGCGTAGGGGTTGGAGTTGAGGATCTCCATCGCCTCGGGGTAGGTGTCGACTCGGACGACGCTCAGCACGGGACCGAAGATCTCGTCCTGGTACACGGTCATGCTCGGAGTCACCCGGTCGAGGAGCGTCGGACCCATGAAGTAGCCGGGTCGCTCGACCAGGTCGCGACCGTCGGCCACCACCTCGGCGCCCGCTTCCTCGCCCGCCTCCACGTAGCCGGCGACGCGATCACGGTGCTGCTCGGTGATGAGGGGACCCATCTCGGTGCCTGGCTCGTCGCCCGGTCCGACAGCGATCTTCGGGATGCGGGTGGCGATGGCATCGACGAGCGGATCCGCGGCCGATCCCACCGCCACGACGACCGAGATCGCCATGCAGCGCTCGCCGGCGGACCCGTACCCGGCAGAGACGGCGGCGTCGGCGGCGAGGTCGATGTCGGCATCCGGCAGCACGATCATGTGGTTCTTGGCCCCGCCCAGGGCCTGGACACGCTTGCCGTTCTCGATGGCCGTGCGGTGGATGTACTTCGCGACGGGGGTCGAGCCGACGAAGCTGATCCCGTCCACATCGGGGTGGTTGAGCAGGCGGTCGACGGCGACCTTGTCGCCGTTGACCACGTTCAGGACGCCCGGAGGGAAGCCGGCCTCGTCGAACAACTCGGCGAGCAGCATGCCGGCCGACGGGTCACGCTCGGACGGCTTGAGTATGAAGGCGTTGCCCGTCGCCACGGCGTTGGGGAGCATCCACAGGGGGACCATCGCCGGGAAGTTGAACGGCGTGATGCCGGCGACCACGCCGAGCGGTCGACGGATCGTGTGCACGTCGATGCCGGTCGAGACGTCGTGGCTCATCTCGCCCTTCATGTGCTCGGTGATGGCCGTGGCGTACTCGATGTTCTCGATGCCGCGAGCGATCTCGCCGCGTGAATCGTCGAGCGTCTTGCCGTGCTCGGCGGTGAGCACCTTGGCGATGTCATCGGTGTGCTTCTCGACGAGGTTGCGGAAGGCGAACAGCAGTTTCGTGCGCCGAGAGAGGCTGGTGGCGGCCCAGGTCGGTGCGGCGGCCTTGGCCGAGGCGACCGCGGCGTCGACGGTTGCATCCGCCGCGAGGGCGACCGTGCCGGCTTGCTCGCCCGTGGCCGGGTTGAAGACGGGACCGGTGCGGCCGTCGGGATCGGTGAACGCTTCACCGGCGATCCGATGCTGGATCTCGTACATGTCCCACCTGCAGGAAGATCGGGGTCTGGGGAGCCGAGTATGCCCGAAGGTCTCCCTCCTCGCAATCGAATCGACGGGACTTCGACCCATCTGCAATCGTTTCGCTGTCTACGCGCCCCGGCGCGCGCCTATATTGACGGTTGACTCGACGGAGTGACGGGAGTGAACGAATGAGCGATATCCGCCAGACCGCCATGGACCACCTCTGGCTCCATTTTGCCCACGTGCCCGAGGCCGGTCCGATGGTGATCGACCGCGGGGAGGGCTGCTACCTCTGGGACACCGACGGCAACAAGTACCTCGACGCTCTCGCCGGCCTCTTCGTCACCGCCATCGGCCACGGCCGCTCCGATCTGGCCAACGCCGCTTCGAAACAGGCCGAGACCATGGCCTTCTACCCGGTCTGGGGCGGCGCCCACACGCCGGCCGCCGAGCTCGCCGAGAAGCTCGCCGAGCTCTCACCCGGCGACATGGACCGCGTCTTCTTCACCTCGGGCGGTTCGGAGGCGGTCGAATCGGCCTGGAAACTCGCCCGCCAGTACTTCCTGGCCAAGGGCGAGACCGAACGGATGAAGGTCATCTCCCGGGAGACCGCCTACCACGGGACCACGCTGGGCGCCCTCTCGATCACGTCGATCCCAGCGATCAGAGCTCCGTTCGAGCCGATGCTGAACGGCCTCACGCGCCACGTCCCGACCACCCAGGACCCCGACGCCGCCGAGGCGATCGAGCGGGTCATCCTCGAGGAGGGACCCGAGACGGTTGCCGCCGTGTACCTGGAGCCGGTCCAGAACTCCGGTGGGTGTTTCACCCCGTGGGACGGCTACTGGCAGCGGGTCAGGGAGATCTGCGACAAGTACGGTGTCCTGCTCGTGTCCGACGAGGTCATCTGCGCCTTCGGCCGTCTCGGCACCTGGTTCGGCGGCCAGAGATTCGACTACGTCCCGGACATGATCACCTTCGCCAAGGGCGCCACCTCGGGGTACACCCCACTCGGCGGTGTGATCACCCGACCGCACATCGCAGACACGATCAAAGAAGGCGGCGAGATCTTCTGGCACGGCATCACGTTCGGCGGCCATCCCGTCGCCTGCGCCGTGGCGCTCGCCAACATCGAGGCCATGGAGTCCGAGAAGATCATCGAGCATGCCGCGGCCCACGGGGACATGTTCCGGCAGAAGCTGGAGTCCCTGCTCGACCACCCGATCACCGCCGAGGTGCGCGGTACCGGGTACTTCTATGCGATCGAGCTCCAGAAGGACCCCGAGAACGGCATCCCCTTCAGTACCGATGAGGCAACCGAGATCGTCTCCCGCCTGAAGCCGATCCTGCTGGAGCTCGGGATGATCGCCCGGGCCGACGGTCGAGGTGCCCCGATCCTCCAGTACTCGCCGCCACTCATCGCCGGGGAGGCCGAGTTCGACGAGATCGTGCGGATCTCGAGAGAAGCGCTCGACCGGGCATGGGCCGACATGCAGGCCGGCGTATGACTTCGGTGGGAATCCCAACGGAGATCAAGGCCGACGAGCGTCGGATCGCCCTGACCGTCAATGGTGTGCAGGAGCTTGTCTCGAGGGGTGTGGAGGTGCTCGTGCAGGCCGGGGCCGGCGCCGGCTCGGCGATGTTCGACGACGAGTACGAGGCAGCCGGAGCGACGATCGTCGCCGATGCCGAGGCCGCTTGGAGCGCCGACATCGTCTGCAAGGTCAAAGAGCCCCAGGAGTCCGAGTTCGGCTTCCTCCGCGAGGACCTGACCCTCTTCACCTATCTCCACCTCGCCGCCTACCCGAAGGTGGCCGAGGCCTTGGTGGAGGCACGGACCAATGCGATCGCCTACGAAACGGTCACCGTGAACGGTGACCTGCCCCTGCTCGCACCGATGAGCGAGGTGGCCGGCCGCCTGTCCGTGCAGGCGGGTGCCGCCCACCTCGAGACGGCCCACGGCGGTCGCGGCGTGCTGCTGGGCGGCGTGCCGGGCGTCGCCCCGGGACGCGTCGTCGTGATCGGCGCCGGCCATGTCGGGTGGAACGCCGCCCGGATCGCCGCCGGGATGGGTGCCGAGGTCACGATCCTCGACATCAACGTCGGGCGTCTGCGGGAGCTCGACGACTACCTCTTCGGCCGCATGACGGCACTTGCCTCGAACCGCGTGAGGGTCGCAGAAGCCATCGCTCGGGCCGATCTCGTGATCGGGGCCGTACTGGTCCCGGGGGCCAAGGCACCCCACGTGGTGACCGAGGAGCACGTGAAGTCCATGCAGCACGGCGCGGTCATCGTCGATGTCGCCATCGACCAGGGCGGGTGCGTCGAGACCAGCCGTGAGACGTCCCACCACGAGCCGACGTTCGTGCTCCACGACGTCGTGCACTACGCCGTCGGCAACATGCCCGGGGCGGTGCCGCGGACCTCCACGTTCGCCCTGACCAACGTCACGACGCCGTACCTCGTCGAGATGGCGACCCACGGTGTGCCCGCGGCCATCGCCAGACGACCCGAACTCGCGTCCGGCGTCAACACACGGGACGGCCAGATCACCCACCCGGCAGTCGCTGCCGCCCTGGCATGAGACTCGACGAGACCGACAAGGCGATCATCGAGGCCCTCCAGTCCGACGGTCGCATGCCGTTCTCGGCGCTCGGACCCGAGGTCGGCCTCTCCCCCGCCGCCGTGCGCCAACGGGTCCTGCAGTTGATCGACCAGGACGTGATGCAGGTGGTCGCGGTCACCGACCCGACGACGCTCGGGTTCACCGTCCAGGCGATGGTCGGCGTGTCGGTCGACTCCGACGTCGAGGACGTCGCCAGAGCCCTGTCGGCCATGGACGAGGTCGACTACGTGGTGATCGTCGCCGGTCGCTTCGACATCCTCGCCGAGGTCGTCGCCGAGAACACCGAACGCCTCCTCGACACCATGAACACGATCCGCGACCTCGACACGGTCACCGGCACGGAAATCTTCACCTACCTCCGACTCGAGAAGCAGACGTACAACTGGGGCACGAGGTAGGCCGAGCCCCCCAAAGGGGCGGGTCGCCCGAGTCCAATCGCCTCCTCCCCGTTTCTCCCGTCCTCCGACAGCCGTCGCTTATAGGGTTCGGACCATGGGATCAGGCGTCAAGGGCGACGATGCGTCTTGGAGCGAGGACGTGATGGACTTCGCTCCCCCGCTGCGCATCGAACCCTCACCCCGCTGGGTCCGGGCGGAGTTGGCCGGGAAGACCATCGCCGACTCCAAGCGCACCCTCCTCCATGTCACCTACGGCCCCCCGATCAGGCCCGGAGCCCGCAAGCCCGAACTACCGGGCTACTTCTTCCCCGAGGACGACGTTGACACGTCCATCCTCAGCCCGGCCGAGATCATCGACGGTCGAAGGTGGTGGCACGCCGAGATCGACGGCGTGAGGGTCGAGTTCGCCGCCTGGACCTATGACGAGCCGGCTGGACCCTCAGCAGCCCTGGCGAGGCACATCACCTTCGATTGGGACCAGATGGATGCTTGGTACGAAGAGGCCGAGGAGGTCTACGAGCACGCCCGCGACCCCCAGCATCGTGTCGACATCCTGGCCTCATCGAGAAACGTCGAAGTGGACTTCCGAGGGAAGCACCTCGCGGCTTCGGAGAGGCCCTACCTCTTGTTCGAGACCACGTTGCCGACGCGGTTCTACCTTCCCCCTGACGACGTGGACTTCGGTCTCCTCGAGCCGTCGGACCTGGTCACCCGGTGCCCCTACAAGGGGACGGCTCGGTACTGGTCGGTGGTCGGCGGAGGGTCGGAGGGGCGCAACGTGGCCTGGTCCTACCCGGACCCGATTCCCGAGAACCCGAGGATTCGGGGCCTCATCGCGTTCTACAACGAGCGCCTCGACATCACCGTCGACGGCGAGCTCGTCGATCGGCCTCGCACCCCATGGAGCTAGGCCCTCGCAGACCAATGGGAAGGGCCCCCGACCGGCTGGTCGGGGGCCCTTGCCTCTCGGTGGCCTCCGCCTAGCTCTTGGCCTCGGCCAGAGCGTCCGTGTAGTTGATCTCGTAGTCGCCCTGGTCCTCGATCACCTCGGTGTTCGCCGAGGCCGTGTCGGCGTAGAAGTCGATGACTTCCTGGTCGAGGAACTCCTGGGAGGCGGCGTTCGGGCTGCCGTAGTAGTTCCAATTGGTGAGCGTCGCACCGTTCTCGGCATCCAGCAGGAAGTCGATGAAGGTGTGGGCCGTGCAGACCGAAGCGGCGTTCGTCGGGATCGCCATGTTGTCGATCCAGAGCGTGGCGCCCTCTTCGGGCAGGACGTAGACGTAGTCATCCGGGTTGTCGGCCTCGCCGATCGACACGATCATGTTGCCCGAGTAGCCATGGGCCACCGCGACCTCGCCCGCCGTGAGCGACTCGTCGTACTGGTCGGAGTCGAATGCAGCGATGTTGTCCTTGGCATCCTGGATGAGGGCGACGGCCTCGGCCAGGTGATCCGCGTCGGCGTCGTTGAGCGAGTAGCCGAGGTACATGAGGGCAGCACCCATCGTCTCACGTGGGTCGTTGAGCAGGGACACGCCACCCGGGTACTCCGAGGTGAGTGCCGGATCGAACACGAGCGCCCAAGAGGCTTCGAAGTCCTCACCGACGAGCGCCGTGTTCACGCCCAGTCCGGTGGTGCCGTACTGGTAGGCGGCCGAGTAGTTCGCTCCATCGTCGTAGGGCTGGGACGTGAAGTCCGAGTCCATGTTGGCGAAGTTCGGGATGGCGTCCTTGTTCAGCTCGACCAGCAATTCTTCGGAGATCATGATGTTGACCATGTAGTCCGACGGAACGATGAGGTCGTAGGAGACCCCACCCTGGATCTGGGAGAGCATCGCCTCGTTCGACTCGTAGAAGGACTCGATCACCGAGACGCCGTACTCGTCCTCGAATGCGGTGATGAGCTCGGGGTCGATGTACTCCGACCAGTTGTAGAAGTTCAGGTCGCCATCGGTGGCGCCCACTTCACAGTCGGCGGCCGAGGAAGCCTCGCCGTCATCGCCTCCACATGCACTCAGGATGACGGCCAAGACCGACACCATGAGGATTGCTTTCTTCAGCATTGTTTTTCCTTTTCCTTTGCTCCGCAGGATCGACCCGGGGGTCAGATGCCGGCGCTTCCGGGGTCACCGTCCCCGCGCCGCTGGAAGACCAGCGAGACGAGCACGAGAGTTATCGAGGCCGCGAGCATGACAACCGAGACCGCATTGATCAAGGGCGTCACACCGCGTCGGACTAGTCCGAACACATAGACGGGCAGGGTGGTCGAGCCGGGACCCGATACGAAGCTGGTCACCACCACGTCGTCCAGCGAGATGGTGAGGGCGAGGAGTGCGCCACCGAGGACCGACGGCATGATGAGCGGGAGCGTCACCCGTCGGAAGGCCGTCCGCCGGTCGGCATAGAGGTCGGCGGCCGCCTCCTCGAGGGAGGGGTCGAGCTGGCCCAGACGGGCCCGGACCACGATGGCGACGAACGAGATGCTGAAGGCGATGTGGCTCAACGAGATGGTGCCGAGGCCGAACTGGAACGAGAGCCCCAAGCCCCCGAGCATCGCGAAGAGCTGCACGAAGAACAGCAGCATCATCACAGCCATCGTGACGTCGGGGATGATCACGGGTAGGTAGGTGAGGCCGTCGAAGGCGGTTCGTCCCCGGAACCGGTACTTCTCCAGGGCGACCGCTGCCGCCGTTCCGAGAAGCGTCGAGACCACGGTCGAGATGACCGCCACGATCAGCGAGTTGCGCAGGGCTCCCATCACCGCATCGTTCTGGAACATCTCCCCGTACCAGCGAAACGAGAACTCGGTCCAGATCCCGACGTTGTCGTTCTCGTTGAACGAGAAGATCGTGAGCACGATGATCGGGGCGTACAGGAACGCGAACACGAACCAGCTCGTGGCGCCCAGCACCCGTTCCGAGGCGCTCTTGGGGACGAGGCCGACGCTCACAGTGTCCTGCCTCCGCGCCGGAAGTAGATGACGACGGCGATGAGCATGACCACCATCACTGCGACCGACAGGGCCGAACCGAACGGCTGGTTCCGGGCGGCGAGAAACTGACTGACGATGTAGTCACCGAGCAGGGTCGTGCGGGCGCCGCCGAGCAGGGCCGGGGTCACATAGGCACCCAGCGTCGGGATGAAGACGAGCACCGACCCGGCGATGACGCCGGGCATGGAGAGGGGGAAGGTGACCTTCCTGAAGGCGGCCCACCCGGGGGCATACAGGTCCCGGGCCGCCTCGACGAGGCTCCAGTCCATCCGCTCGAGGGCGGCATACACAGGGATCACCATCAGTGGCAGGAACCCATAGACGAGGCCGATGAGGACCGCGGTGTTGGTGAAGAGGATCCGTATCGGCTCTCCGCCCAGCGCCTGGCTGAGCTGGGAGATCGGACCATCGGAGCCGAGCAGCACCCGCCAGGCGTATGTGCGGACGAGAAAGTTCGACCAAAAGGGGATGAGCACGAGGACCATCATCAGGTTCCGCGTCTTCGGTGGCCGAGTCGCCATGTAGTAGGCCAAGGGATAGGACAACAGCAGGCAGATGACGGTCGTCAGGACCGCGAGCACGACCGACCGGAGGGCGATCTCGCCCACGAGCGGATCCCAGAGCCGTCGATAGCTGTCGAGGTTCCAGTCCTGGAGGAGCGTCCGGCCCGTCGAGCTCCTCGTGGCGAACGAGTAGACGAAGACGATGAGCAGGGGGACTGCGAAGAAGAGGATCAGGTAGCCCAGGGCCGGCAGCGCCACCAGGAAGCCCTGGCGGGCCTGCGCGCGCTCGGCGTCGGCCTCGAGCTCCGGGGTGACCTCCACGGCCTCCGGCTCGTCCCTGAGCTCGGTCGACATCCTCAGTCGACCACCACGGTGGAGGCGGACGGGTCCCAGGAGACGACGACCCGGATCCCCTCGTCGTGGGTCTGGACCCCGGCGCGGTTCTCCTCGGTCACATCGATGTGGCCGGCAGGTGTCTCCACGGCATAGGCGTAGTAGTCGCCGTGGTAGATCCGCGAGGCGACCGTGCCGGGGAGGGCGACCCGGCCGTCCGGCACCATGCCGTCGTCGTGGAGGGTGATCCGCTCGGGTCGAAGACCGATTCCGACCGAGGTCCCCGCCGCGAGGCCGTCCCCGCCCGAGACCCTGAGGTCCCCGCCGAGCTCTATCTCGCCGCCCGACCCCACGGTCCCATCGAGAAGATTGATCTCGCCGATGAAGTTGGCGACGAATCGTGACTTCGGCCGCTCGTAGAGCTCCTCGGGGTCGTCCACCTGGAGGAGTCGACCTTCGTTCATGACGCCGATTCGATCACTCATCGTGAGCGCTTCCTGCTGATCGTGGGTCACGTAGATGAAGGTGATGCCGACTCGGTGCTGCAGCTCCTTGAGCTCCAGTTGCATGGACTGGCGAAGCTTGAGGTCGAGGGCACCGAGTGGCTCGTCCAGCAGGAGCACCTCGGGCTCGTTCACCAGCGCCCTGGCGAGCGCCACCCGCTGGCGTTGCCCGCCGGACAACTGGTCGGGTTTGGCCGCTGCACGGCTGCCGAGCTGGACCATGTCGAGGGTGCGCTTCACCCGCTCGTCGATCTCGGACTTGCCGACCTTCTTCATGAGCAGACCGAAGCCGACGTTCTCTTCGATGTTCATGTGGGGGAAGAGGGCGTAGGACTGGAAGACCGTGTTGACCGGCCGCTTGTTGGGCGGGAGCAGGCCCATCTCGGTCCCGTGGATCCGCAGCGACCCCTCGGTCGGGAACTCGAAGCCGGCGATCATCCGGAGGGTCGTGGTCTTGCCGCAGCCGGACGGACCCAGAAGGCTGAAGAACTCGCCGTCGCCGACGGCGAGGTCGATGCCGTCGACCGCGGTGAAGTCGCCGAAACGCTTCGTCACGCCCGACAGTTCGACGGCTTCGCTCACAACCGAACCTCCTGATCGGTGAAGTGGGGGGAGCCTACGGATGCGCCCTTCACTACGGCGATGTGGGAGGATCGGTGGCGCATCAGGGTCAGTGCTATCGATTCAATCGTGGGCTGCGAGCTGGACGGCAGTATGACCAGCACAGGACTTGCCTGCAACTGATACGCTCAGATTCCGGCGTCGTTTCAAGCGAGGAAACATGACGTTCACAGAACAGCTGATCGATGGCGAATGGGTCGGGGCCGCCGACGGCGGCACATGGGACCTGGTCAACCCGGCCACGGGTGTCCCCTTCAAGTCGGTGGCATACGGCTCGACCGTCGATACGACCCGAGCGATCGACGCTGCGGCGGATGCCTTCGACGCCTGGCGTGACCTCGGGGCCTGGGCGAGAGCCGACATCCTCCACGGCGCCGCCGACCTCCTCACCGAACGGGCCGACGAGTACGCCGCCATCACGACCGAGGAGTCCGGCAAGCCCCTCGACCAGTCGAGAGCCGAGTGGCTGTCGGCGACGAACTACCTGCGCTTCGCCGGCGAGGAGGCCAAGCGCATCGGCGGTCGCATCATCGCGTCCCGGGTGCCCGGCCGTCGGATCGAGGTCACCTACTCCCCCGTCGGAGTCGTCGGGGTCATCGCCGCCTGGAACTTCCCGGTCTACAACCTGAACCGGGCCATCTCGTCGGCACTCGCCGCCGGGTGCACCGTCGTTGCGCGACCGTCGGAGTACACGCCGCGTAGCGCCCTCGCCTACGGGGCGGCCCTGCTCGATGCCGGGGTCCCCGCCGGCGTTGCCAACGTCATCAACGGCGATCCGCCGTCGATGGGCCAGGCCCTCCTGGACGACCCACGAGTCAGGAAGATCCAGTTCACCGGTTCGTCCCGGGTCGGCAAGCTGCTCATGGACGGAGCTTCGGCGACCGTCACCCAGCTCTCCCTCGAGCTCGGGGGGAATGCCCCGGTGATCGTCATGCCGGACGTGGACGTCGAAGCCGTAGCGACCGGTGGTGCCGTCGCCAAGTACCGCAACGGCGGCCAAGTCTGCATCGCCCCACAGCGCTTCATCGTCCACGAGTCCATCGCCGACGAGTTCACCGACGTGATCACCTCCGCCTCGGCGGGAATGACCGTCGGTGACCCGACGGTCCCCGGCACCGACATCGGTCCGATGATCAACGCGGTCCAACGGGACCGGGTCGAGCGGATCGTCGGGGAGTCGGTCGGGGCCGGAGCCTCCATCCGGACCGGGGGGAAGCGCTTGGACGGCCCGGGCTACTACTTCGCCCCCACCGTCCTCGCCGGTGTCCTGGATGGAACGACGGTCATGACCGAAGAGGTGTTCGGCCCCGTCCTGCCGGTGACGACCTTCGCCGACATCGACCAGGCCGTCACCGTGGCCAACTCGGTCGACGTGGGGTTGACGGCCATGGTCTGGACCAATCGACTCGACGCCGCCTTGGCCATCTCCGACCGTCTCGAGTACGGCATGATCGGGATCAACGAGTGGTACCCCGTCACGGCGGAGGCGCCGTTCGGCGGTGTCAAGCAGTCCGGACTGGGTCGCGAATCCGGCACCGAGGGCGTGCTCGAATACCTCGAACCGAAGACCCGCTACTACGGAGGCCTCCGATGAGCGCCTTGGTCGTCCTCGAAGTCGCCGGCACCCCCGAGGTCGTCGGCGCTGCCCACGGTCAGCGCTTCGGTGCCGACATCCGTGGCTACCTGGAGAAGCGCCGGACGCTGTCACTCGAGGGGACCGACCTCGACGCCGAGGGTGTCACCGCCATCGCCGCGGACATGGTGGACGCCCACCTCGCCTACGACGATGCCCTGTTCGACGAGATGGCGGCCATGGCAGCTGCCGCGGGCATCACCCCCGCCGAAGCGATCATCGTCGGTGGCTACACCGATTTCATCGACACCGTCCGGGCCGTCGCCCACGGCACCATGGTCGAGGACCAATGCACGGCGGTCATCACCCCTGACCCCGCGTCGGGCGGTGCCGGGTTCCTCGCCCAGACCTGGGACATGCATGCCTCGGCCACCCCACACGTCTTCCTGCTGGACGTCGCCGTCGACGGCGCTCCCCGGGCCCTTGTCTTCACGACGCACGGGACGATCGGCCAGATCGGACTCAACGAGGCCGGCATCGCCATCGGCATCAACAACCTCACCGTTTCCGACGGCCGCCATGGCGTCACCTGGCCATTCGTCGTTCGCAAGGCCCTGAAGGCGACGACATTCGACGCTGCACTGGCCGCCATCACCGAGGCACCCCTGGCCGGCGGGCACAACTTCCTCCTCCTCGACGGCAAGGGCAACGGTGCCTCGATCGAAGCGACGCCGACCAAGACCTACGTCGAGCCGCTCGGCGACGACCCGCTGGTCCACACCAACCACTGCGTGGTCCCCGAGACCCAAGCGGTGGAGGGTGCCCGACCCGATGACCTGCAGGAGAACTCGGTGAAGCGGTTTGCCGATGCGACCGCGCTCCTCGGATCCGGGGCCGAACACACCGCCGAGTCGCTCATCGACCTGTTGCGCGACGAGCGTTCGATCTGCCGACACCCCGAGCCCCCGCATGACTACGAGAGCTCGGGTGCGGTGATCATGCGACCCGCCCGCGGGGACTTCTGGGCCTGCTGGGGCGTGCCGTCGGCGAACGAGTTCGTCCATTTCGACGTACCTCGTGGCTGATCTGGCTTTCGGGAACCTGACAGCCGACCTCGCCGCACGGTGCGCCGATCTCGAACGGCGTGCGTTCCCCACCGCCGATCCTGCCGAGCTGCTCTCCGAGGCTGACATCACGGCCTATGCAGAAACCTTCCCGGAGGGATTCTTCGTCTGCCGGGACGGGGACGCCGTCGTCGGGCAGGGCGCCGGCATCCTGCTCGACTTCGACTTCGATCATCCCCAGCACACGATCGCCGGAATCACCGGGGAACACCAGTGCGGCAACCACGATCCCGACGGCGACTGGTACTACGGGACCGACATCGCGGTGGACCCGGAATACCGACGAAGAGGCATCGGCAGGCATCTCTACGACCTGCGCAAGGACTTGGTCCGTCGGCTCGACAAGCGGGGGATCATCGCCGGCGGACACCCGGACGGCTACGAGCCCCATCGAGACCGAATGTCGGTACCCGAGTACATCGCCGAGGTCGCTGCAGGGAGGCTGCACGACAACACCCTGTCGTTCCAGATCCGCCAAGGTTTCGAGATCGTCGGCGTCCTCGAGGGCTACCTGACCGACCCAGCGACCGACGACTACGCCGCGCTCATCGTCTGGCTCAGCGAGACCCCGTCTCGCTGAGCGCCGAAGTACTGCCGGGCCCACGCGGCGCCTAGAACAGCCCCACGACCTTGCCGTCCTCGTCGATGTCGACGTCGCGGTAGGCCGGGGTCAGGCCAAGGCCGGGCATGGTTCGCATCGTCCCGAGCATCGGGTAGATGAAGCCGGCCCCGACCGAGGCCCGCGCCTCGCGAACGCGGACCCGGTGGTCGGTGGGGACACCCTTCTGTGAGGGGTCCTGTCCTATGGACAGGTGGGTCTTCGCCATGCAGATCGGCAGGTTCCCGAAGCCATTGCGTTCGAACGATTCGATCTGGCGTTCGGCGAGACCGTCGTAGCGGACGTCGTTCGCGCCGTACATCTCCTTGGCGATGATCTCGATCTTGTCCCGGATGGGGAGGTCGAGCGGGTACAGGACGGAGAAGTCGCTCGGCTGCTCGGCCGCCTCGACCACCGCCTCGGCCAGTGCCCGAGCACCCTCACCGCCGTTGGCCCAGTGGTCGGTGACCTCAGCTGCATGTGCGCCTGCTGCCAGCGAGCGCTCCCGGATCAACTGCCACTCGGCCTCGGTGTCCGTCGAGAACGCATTGATCGCCACCACGACGGGGACCCCGTATCGCCGAACGTTGGCGATGTGGGCTTCGAGATTCGCAATGCCGGCATCGAGGAGGTCCAGGCCCTCTTCCGCGTACGCCGGGTCGAGCGAGTGGCCCGGACGCACCGGCGGACCCCCGCCGTGCATCTTCAGCGCCCGCACGGTGGCAACCAGCACCACGGCATCCGGGGCCAGACCCGAGGTCCGACACTTGATGTTGAAGAACTTCTCCATGCCCATCTCGGCACCGAAACCCGACTCGGTGACCACATAGTCCCCGAGGTGCAGCGCCACCCGGTCGGCGAGGATGGAGGAGTTCCCGTGGGCGATGTTCGCAAACGGGCCGGCGTGGACGAACGCCGCCTGACCTTCGAGGGTCTGCATCAGGTTCGGGTGGAGCGTGTCGCGCATCAGGACGGTCACGGCGCCGGCGACTTCGATGTCCTCCAAGGTCACCGGCTCGCCGGCCTTGGTCTGGGCAACGACCACTCGACCCACCCGTGCCCGCAGGTCGGCGAGCGCCGAGGCGTAGTCCTCCCCGTCGGCGAGGGCAAGGATTGCCATCAGTTCGGAGGCGACCGTGATATCGAACCCGGCCTCACGCGGCTTGCCGTCGGGCTTGCCGCCCATCCCCACCATGACCCCGCGCAGCGCCCGGTCGTTCACGTCCACGACCCGTCGCCACTGGATCGAGTACGGGTCGATCTCCAGGCGGGAGATCCCCCTCCGTGCCAGGTGCTCGTCCGAGTTCTGCGACTCGTGGTACCACCGGGCATCGACCGCCGCAGCGGCGAGGTTGTGAGCGATGCCGACAGCGTGGTTGTCGCCGGTCAGATGGAGGTTGAAATCCTCCATCGGGACGATCTGGCTGTAGCCACCACCGGCGGCACCGCCCTTGATGCCGAAGGTCGGGCCGAGCGACGGCTGGCGGATCGCGGCGATCGATCGATGACCCAATCGGCCGAGCCCCTGTACCAGGCCGACGACCGTGGTCGTCTTCCCCTCACCGAGTGGCGTCGGGGTGATGGCGGTCACGTCGATGTACTTGCCCTTGGGACGATCGGCGAGGTCCGGGAGCACGTCGAGGTGCACCTTCGCCTTGTCCCGTCCGTAGGGGACGAGGAAGCGTTCGTCGACGCCGAGGCGGGCGGCGATGTCGGCGATCGGCTCGATGGATGCCGCTTGCGCGATCTGGAGGTCGGAAGGAACGTTGGCCATGATGGAGACGCTACGTGCCGAAGCCGTCGTCGTGGCGCATCCGGGCCTACTTGCCCGGTACGAGCAACGGCCCCACCACGCGCGCCTCGTCCGGGTCCTCCTCGACAGTGAGCCGCTCGGCTACCCCTCCCTCCCCCCGCCCGGGCACCTACGGGCTCACTCTCGGCGGCGCCATGGGCGTGGGTTCTGTGGAATACCCGGATGGTGTGACAGCCGACATGGCCCACGAGGGCCCGTGGACGAGGTGGTCGTTGCCGGGCACCGCATCCCTGCCACGGCTCCACTGGGGCCCACGTACGACCCGAAAGGCGAGCGGGTCCGGATGTAGGTCAGTCGGCCCCCGGCCGGGCCCAGTCCGAAAGGTGCAGATCGTTGGTGACGGATGCCCAGGCCACGGTCGCCACGAGAACGACGACGCAGACGGCGGCCGTCCCCAGTACCAGGTACATCACGACGAGCTGGATCACCACGGCGTCGAACGCATCCACGCCGGCGAGCAGGAGGCCGGTCATGGCGCCGGGGAGGGCGATGAGCCCCACGACCTTGGTCCGCTCGACCTGCGGCAGTATCGAAGCCGACGCGGCACGCGGGGCAACGAACCGGACGACCTGGCGACGGTTCAGGCCAAGGGCGAGCGCCCCCTCGATCTCGCCGGACCGGTCCCGGCAGGTGGTCACGGCCGTCTTCGCACCCAGTACCGCTGAGGGGACGGCATTGCCGATCGTGATCCCCGCAACAACGACGACCGAGACCGGCTCCCAGTCGAACACACCGAAGCCGAACGTGACCAGGAGGCTGATCAACGCCGTGCCGGCCACTGCGCCGAATGCGGCAACCGGCAGGTGCTGGACGGTCCCTGGGGCTCGGCGCCTGACGACGATCCCAGCGACGACGACCATCACGATGACCCAGGTGAGGGCGAAGACCATCGCGGCATCCGCTTCGAAGATGAACGTGAACAGCACGCCGACGGCAAGGAGTTGGATGGCGGCCCGCACCGAGGCGATCGCCACTTCCTTCTCGATGCGCATCCCCCACCACCAGGACAGGGCGAGCGCCAGACCAACGAGGGAGAGCGAGGCCAGGACGACCGGCCACAGCGCATCGCCGGCGAGAGGTGAGGTCTGGGCGAGGAGCACGCCGCCAGCCTACGGCGCGGGAATCAGGAGGCTTGCCGGGCTGCCTTCGTGGCTTCGACGCTCGCCTTGAGGGCCTCGAGGAGGTCGACCACCTTGGTCGGCTCGGGGGCCTCGGGGGCGACGATCTCCTCACCGTCGACCTTCTTCTGGGCCATGTCCTCGATGCGCTCGCGGGTGGCGTCGACCCAGTCCTCCGGATCGAAGGGCCGGGAGAGGTTCTCCACGAGCATCTCGGCGACGGCCACCTCCTCGGGACGGACCTCGAGATCGGAGTCCTCGAGGGTCTCGAACGACGCCTCACGCACCTCGTCCGGCCAGTACATCGTCTCCATGACGATGACGTCATCGGTGGCCCGCAGCGTTGCCATCTGCTCCTTGGACCGGATCGAGACGCGGCAGAGGGCCACCTTCTCCTTGTCCTCGAGGGCCGAGCGCAGGATCTGATAGGCCTTGATACCGGTCTGTTCGGGAGCGAGGTAGTAGGTCGACTTGTAGAGGATCGGGTCGATCTCGGAGGCGTCGACGAACTGGACGACATCGACGAGCTTGGAGCCCGTGGCGGAGACGGCGGCCTCCATCTCCTCGTCGGTGAAGATGACGTAGCGGCCCTTCTCGACCTCGTAGCCCTTGACGATGTTGTCCCAGGGGACCTCTTCGCCATCGACCTCGGCGACCCGCTTGTACTTGATCGGGCTCCCGTCTGAGTCCCGGAGCTGCTTGAACTTGGGCGTCTTGTTCTCGGTGGCGCTGTAGAGCCCGACGGGGATCGTCACCAGCCCGAAGGAGATCGCGCCCTTCCAGATCGATCGCGGCATGGCCACAGGTTACGGCCAAACCCCCTCCGCCGACAGAGCCTTCTCGGTGAACCCAGGGTTTCCACCTACCGCGTCCGACCGTTCCGAGGGCCCCGACCTACCGCACCGGTTGGTCCGAGCCCACGGTTCGGCGGTACCGTCCCGCTCATGGACCTACCTGACGGCGTCAAGGCCGCCCTCGACGAGAAGGTGTTCGCGCACCTGGCAACCGTCATGCCGGACGGGTCACCGCAGGTCTCGGTGGTGTGGATCGACCGCGACGGCGACACGCTGCTGTTCTCGACGGCCGAGGGCCGGGTCAAGACCGAGAACATCCGTCGCGATCGCCGGGTCGCGATCTCGTTCACGACGACCGACGACTACAAGAACTATGTCCTCCGGGGTCGGGTCACCAAGTTCGAACCCGACGGCTGGTGGCTGATCGACCAGCTGGCCCGCAAGTACTGGGACGGGAAGGACTACCCCCGCCCCGAGGGTCAGGTGCGGGTCAACGGCGAGATCACCATCGACAAGGTCGGCGTCAACCGCTGAGGCTGCGACCGGGGCCCCGAACCGTGGGCCAACCGTCCGCATCAGGCGGAACACGGACCCGCGGTTCGCAACCGGACCGGAACCCGAACCCTGGGTTGGGGATGGGTGGGGTGGTCAGGGGGGTCCTTCGGACTCCCAGGTCACGTCCGAGGCGTCTTCGGCGCCGAAGCCCTTGAAGCTCGGGTGGCGGAGGCGACCCTCATCGGTCCACTCGCGGAACTCGATGTGGGCCACCAGCCGGGGGTCCACCCAGCGGGCACCCCGCAGCTCCCCGGGAACTTCGAACGGGGCTTCATCGATCGTCGTCTCGTCGAGCGCCGAGCGGATTGCCGTCAGCGCATCGTCATCGAAGCCGGTCCCGACCTGGCCGATCCAGCGAAGGCCACCTGCGTCGTTCACGGCCAACACCAGTGAACCGAACGAGTCGGACCGGCCACCTTCGCCGGACGTCCAACCGACCACGATCGCCTTCGCCGTCCGGCGGTCGACGATCTTGCGCCAGTCGGGGGATCGGATGCCATTGCGGTAGGTGGAAGACAGGCGCTTGGCGACCATCCCCTCCAGGCCCCGCTCGAGAACCGTCTCCCACATGCCCATCCCGTCGGCCTCCATACCGACCGACCGGAACCACGGCGGCTGGAGGTCGAGGTCGGCAAGGACCGAGAGACGACCAGCGAGCGGGAGGGAACGCACGTCCTCGTCGTCGATCCCGAGCACGTCGAACACGAAGACCACCAAGTCACCCTCTCCTGCCCGACTCCCGGGCGCCATCCCGGTGCGACGTTGGAGGGCCTGGAATGACGGACGCCCCTCGGCGTCGAGGGCGACGACCTCTCCGTCGAGGACGACCGGCCGTTCGGTCGGTGCGGGCAAGGTGCCGAACCAGTGGGTCAGGTCCTTCCCGGAGCGGGACCGGATGGTGAGCGACGCCCCGTCCCAACGGGCGAGGCACCGGTAGCCGTCCCACTTGGGCTCGAACCACCAACCCTCGTCGGAGAAGGGCCGCGGCCAGGCCGCAGCCAGCATCGGGCCGGCGGGCTCGGGTAGGGCCATGTCAGCCCTCGGTGAGGGCCTCCGAGACGATGCGGTTCACGAGGCCGCCATCGAGGTCGTCCTTGTGGTCCTTCATGAGCGTGCCCATGACCCGGCCCTTGGCCTTCGGGTCCCCGGCCACGCCCAGGTCGGCGACAACCCCTTCGACGAGCGCCCGTGTCGCCTCCTCGTCGAGCTTCGTGGGAAGCCAACGGCTCAGGTACTCGACCTCGTAGGCGAGTTTGGCAGCCATCTCCGCACCGCGCTCACCGAGGCCCTCGTACTCCTGGCGGGCCTTGTCCATCTTCTTGACGTACGAACCGATCACCGCGACGTAGAAGTCGTCGCCATCGTTGCCGTCGAACCCTGGAGCTGCCTTGCGGGTCGAGACCTCGGAGTTGATCTGGCGGATGACGTCGCGGCGCGGGGCGTCCTTCGACTTCATCGCGTCTTTGAACTCGGTTTGGATTTCGTCCTTGATCACGGCTGTACCTCGGTTCGGATGCGGTCGGGATGGTCGGAGATGACCGCGCCGACACCGTAGTCGGCCAACTCCGCGGCCCGCTTCGCCGTATTCACCGTCCAGACGCCGACGGCGAGGCCCTCGCCGAGGGCCATCCGGACCGACTCCCCGGTGACGAGTACATCCTCGGCGAGCACCCACTCGTGCCCACCGGTCACGGCAGCACGGATCGCCTCGGTGAACTCGATGCCCGTCTCGAAGAGCAGTCCGGTCGGTGTCCCCGGTGCCAGCTCCCTCATCCGGGCCGCGATCGACCAGTTGAAGCTGGAAACCATGTCCTCCGGGCGGAGCAGCGCCACGACCTGGTCCAGGATGTCCGGCTCGACGACTTCGGGCTTCACCTCGATGTCGAGCGGAAGCGGATCCTGGGCCAGGAGCCCGGCCAACGTGGGGACGCCCACGCCGTCACCGAGATCGAGGGCCGCAAGCTCGGCGGCCGTCGCCTTTGCCACTTCCAGGCCTCCGACCGCCGGATCGTGGGACAACACGGCAAGACCGTCGACGGACCGCCGGACGTCCAGCTCGACGAAGTCGGCGGCCCCTCGGGCGCCGAGGAGGGCTGGCACCGTGTTCTCGGGCCCGTGTCGGGTCCAGCCCCGGTGGGCTCCTACTCGCATGGCTCGCCTTTCGACACTTATGGAAAACTCATTCAAAAAGTCGTTGCGCCGGACCACAAACGCGCTTAGCCTTTGTGACGTACTTCACGAAGTCGCCGTCTCGTGTACCCCCGGGGCGGATGAAATGTCATCAGGAGTCCCTTCCGTGCTTACGATCCCAACCCCCGATACGGTCATCGCGGCCGACTGGCGCGAGCTCGCCCTCTGTAGAGACAGCGAGCCGTCCCTCTTCTTCCCCGTCGGTTCGACGGGTCCTGCCATGGAGCAGATCGAAGAGGCCAAGGTCATCTGCGCCGAGTGCCCCGTCCAGGAAAGCTGCTTGCAGTACGCCCTGACCACCAACCAGGAGGCAGGCGTCTGGGGTGGCTACGCCGAGGACGAGCGTCGCCGGCTGCGCAAGCGCTGGCTCGCCGAGCGTCGGCGCCGCCAGACCGCCTGACCAACCCACTCCCACGACTCGAGCCCCGGCATCGCCGGGGCTCGATCGCGTTCTGGGCGGGTTCGAGGCCTAGCGGAATCCGGCCGCCATCCGAGAATCGGGGCTGATGTCGATGTAGCCGATCTTCGGGACGGGGATCCCGACGCGGTGACCCTCGGTGTCGGTCACCCACAGGAGGGGGGTACCGGCCGAGATCGCCGATTCCACTTCGCCCTTGAAGGTGTCGACGTCGTCGATGTCCAGCTCTATCTCCCGGCTGGTCTCACTGATGGCGATCCGTACGCGCATGGCACTCCTTGGGGCGGTCCCGGCAATCGTAGGCCCTGCTCGCCGCGTGGTTGGAGACTCCGAGTCGAGTACCTCGGTACCGCCGCCGGAGGCGGCCCCTATACGTTCTCGCCGAGGAAGATCTGGGAGACGCTGGTCTCCTGGAAGATCGCCTCGAGGGCCTCGGAGACGATGGGGGCGATGGAGATCACCGTCACGCAGTCGAGGCGGAGCACGTCCCCGCGTATCGGCAGCGTGTTGGTGACGATGACCTCGTCGACGTCGGATGCGCGCAGACGCTCCGCGGCCGGAGGGGAGAAGACCCCGTGTGTGGCCGCCACCCGGACCGAGAGCGCGCCCTTGCCCTTCAGCATGACGGCGGCGTTGGTGACCGTCCCGGCCGTGTCGATCATGTCGTCGACGATGACGACGTGACGGCCCTCGACCTCACCCACCACGGCGAGGGCCACCGACTCGTTGTGGGCATCGGCGTCCCGGCGCTTGTAGACGAAGGCGACCTCGGCCCCCATGTGCCGGGCGAACCGTTCTGCCCGCTTCACGCCGCCGGCATCCGGGGAGACGACCGTGATGTCGCCGTCGATCTTCCCGGACAGGTAGTCGACGAGCGCGGGCATGGCCGTGAGGTGGTCGAAGGGGCGGTTCGAGAAGCCCTGGAGCTGGCCGGTGTGCAGGTCGACCGACACGATGCGGTCGGCGCCGGCCGTGTGGAGCAGGTCGGTCATGAGACGAGCCGTGATCGGCTCGCGGGGCTTTGCCTTCTTGTCCTGGCGGGCGTAGCCGTAGAACGGGACCACGGCCGTGATGGCCCGCGCAGAGGCCCGGCGGAGCGCGTCGATGGTGATGAGCTGCTCCATGATGTTGAAGTTGAGCGGCTCGGTGTGGGACTGCATGACGAAGCAGTAGGAACCACGGACGCTCTCCGTGGGACGCACGTAGATCTCGCCGTTGGCGAACACGGACCGCTGCAGCCCGCCCAGCTCGACATCGAGCAACTTCGCCACTTCCTCGGCCAGCGCCATGTTCGACGTGCCGCTGAAGAGCATCAGCCGCCGCTGCTCAACCGCTTCCATCAGCCGTCCTCCTTGGCCCTCCGCTTGGCCACCTTACGTTCACGAAGCTTGTCTCCATAGCCCGGGACCTGGCGCTGGTTCGAGCGCTCCACGGCGAGGCTTCCGTCGTCGACGTCCTTGGTGATCGTGGACCCGGCGCCGGTAACGGCGCGGTCCCCGATCTCGACCGGGGCGACGAGCATCGTGTCCGAACCGATGAACACGTCGTCGCCGATGACGGTGGGGTGCTTGTCGACCCCGTCGTAGTTGCAGGTGATGGTCCCGGCGCCGATGTTGACCCCGGTCCCGAGGGTCGCATCACCGAGGTAGCTGAGGTGGGGCACCTTGGATCCCTCGCCGACGATCGTGTTCTTCGTCTCGACGAACGTGCCCGCCTTGGCACCTGCCCGCAGGACCGAGCCCGGACGGAGGGATGCATACGGACCGACTTCGACGGCATCGCCGATGTCAGCACCACGAACGACGGCGTACCAGACGTGGCAGCCCTCCCCCACGGCGCTGTCGGCGATCGTGGTGTCGGGCCCGATCTCGGAACCGGCACCGATGGTCGTCGCTCCCCGGAGGTGGGTGCCCGGGAGGAGCCGGGCACCGGCAGCCACGGATACGGTCGACTCGACGTAGGTCGCCGTCGGGTCTTCGATGGCGACGCCGGATCGCATGAGGTCGTCGAGCAATCGGGCGCGGCGGATCTCGGAGACGGCGGCGAGCTCGGCGTGGGTGTTCACCCCGGACATCTCCTCGTAGGCGATGTGGGCAACCACCGTCCTCCCCGGTGCCGCATTGCAGACGTCGGGGAGGTAGTACTCGCCCTGGACGTTGCCCGTCCCGAGCTTCGGCAGGGTGTCGGCCAGGTGCTCGGCGTCGAAGGCGTAGATGCCCGAGTTGACCTCGGCGATGGCAAGCTCGGTGTCGGAGGCGTCCTTGTGCTCGACGATCTTGACGAAGTCGCCCGAGGAGTCCCGGACCACCCGGCCGTAGCCGCTCGGGTCGGGAGCTTCGGCGGCCAGCACCACGGCGAGCGAGTCGGAGGTCTCGAGCGTTTCGACGGTGGCAGCCAGGGTCGCACCGGTCAGGAGGGGGACGTCGCCGTAGACGACGACCACGGCATCCCCCGGAGACCAGTCGATCGCGCCGAGACCGATGAGCGTGGCGTGCCCGGTGCCCTTCTGCTCGTGCTGGACGGCCGTGACCGTGCCCTGGGGGAGCACGTCGGCGACCTGCTCGGCACCGTGGCCGACCACGACGACGGTCGAGTCCGGTTCGAGGGCGTCGACGGCGTCGAGCACCCAGCGGACCATGGGCCGCCCGAGTACCGGGTGGAGGACCTTCGGGAGGTCGGACTTCATCCTGGTTCCCTGGCCGGCGGCCAGGACGAGCACGTGTCGTGCCACTCCGCTCTCTATCGGTCGGACGAGGCGAGCCTAGGCGCGACCCGCCGACGAAAGGAAGGTGGCTGGGGGGACAGGGCTCGAACCCGTACTTACGGGACCAAAACCCGCCGTGCTGCCAGTTACACCACCCCCCAATGCGGCGGTGTCCGCAGCCGGATTCTACCGGTCGTCCCCACCTTGGCCTCGGCCCTCCATGGCCACGGGCCCATGGTCGACCGGGCGGACCACCGACAGGTGCCTGGCGGAGGAGAGCAGCGGGTCCGCCACTGCTTCGGGCAGCAACGACTCATCGGTGATCTCGACGAACACCGACGAGCCCGATCCCGAGACCATCGCCCGGTATCCGGCGAGCCGCGACAGGGTGTCCAGCCATAGGACCAGCTGCGGCTGGACGTCGATGGCCGCCGACTCCAGGTCGTTGAGCGGCCCCAGACCCGTCTCGGTCGAGGTCCTCGGCCAGGCCCGCGGGGTATCCGACGGACCACCGAGGTCATCCCATCGGCGGTAGACGTCCGCCGTGGAGCAGGAGAACGGCGGAGTCGCCAGCAACCAGATCGGGGAGGTCACCGGAGAGAGCCGTTCGGTCCCCTCGCCACGGCCGGTCATTCGGATCGTGCCGCCGACCACCAACGCCGGCACATCGGACCCGACCCGGGCGGCGACCCGGGCAAGATCGACACCTGCCGGCTCGCCGGCCAACGCGTACCCGGCGATCAGGGCCGCGGCGGCGTCGGCCGAACCCCCGCCGAGGCCGGCGCCCGTCGGGATCCGCTTCGCGAGCTCGATCTCGACCCCGGGCACGTCCACTCCGGCATGACGCAACGCCCGGATGGCCCGCAGGGCGAGGTTGTCGTCGCCCAAGGGCACGTCAGGGGCGTCCTCGGCGACCACCCGGTCCTCGGCGGCCACACGGACGACGACGACGTCGTGGAGCGAGACCGATTGGACGACCGAGTCGAGCGGGTGGTAGCTGCCTCGCTTCGCCCCGACGCGCAGCGTGAGGTTCACCTTGGCCGGGGCTCTGAGCTCGATCACGAGGCCTCGGCGAGTCGGAGCCAGTCCGCCGGTGAGAGCGTCTCGGCTCGCGCCGTGGGTTCGATGCCCGCTACCTCGCAGATGGCGATCGGGTCGTCGAGCACCGACCTCAAGGAGGCTCGGAGCATCTTGCGGCGCTGCCCGAACCCGGCCGCGGCCAGTTCGATGGCCCGCTCGGAGGAGACCGGTGCATCGACCCGGTCGAGGACGATCACCGTCGACCCGACGTTCGGCGGCGGAACGAAGACCTGGGCGGGAACGTCGAACCTGCCCCGGACCTCGGCATGCAGGCCGACCACCACCGACGGCAGGCCGTAGGTCTTGGAGCCCGGTTCGGCGGCGAATCGGCTCGCGACCTCGGCCTGGACCATCACGACGACACGGGTGACGGCGGGCACATGGCGGAGCACATCGAGGACGAGTGGCGTGCCGACGTTGTAGGGGAGGTTGGCGACCAGCGCCCAAGGCCCGGCCCCGAGCGCCTCGACGTAGTCGACGGCGGCGGCGTCCTCGAACCGCAGCTCGACGCCGTCGAGCGAACCGACGGTCTCCTCGAGCAGTGGTTGGAGGGTCCGATCGACTTCGTAGGCCACGACGTGCGCGCCCGTGGCCGCCAGGGCAGCGGTGAGCGTGCCGGTGCCGGGCCCGATCTCGACGACGCGGTCCCCCGGGCCGACGCCGGCCACCCGTACGATCTTCTCGACGATGTTCTGGTCGGCGAGAAAGTGCTGGCCGAGCCGCTTCTTCGGCTGTAGGTCGTGGCGGGTGAGCAGGCCCTGCATCTCCGAGCGGCTCTGGGGCCCCTCAACCACGGCGGAACACCCGCGTGGCCTCGGCCGAGGTCAGCCGGGCCACTTCGTCGACCTCCATCCCCCACACGTCAGCCAGCGCCGCACCGACCAAGCCGACATGGGCCGGCTCGTTGTCTTCACCCCGGTGCGGGGGCGGGGCGAGGTAGGGCGTGTCCGTCTCGACCATGCACCGCTCGGGTGGGGCCTGGGCAGCACCCAGACGAACGGTCTCGCCGGTCTCGAACGCCACCGGTCCGGCGAAGGAGAACGTCACGCCGATCTCCCGGAAGCGCTTCGTCCACCGGGGGCCGCCCGTCCAGCAATGCAGGACCACCCGCTCGGCGTGACCGCTCTCGCCCACGAGCTCGAAGACGTCCCCAAAGGCATCCCGGGTGTGGACGATGGCCGGTAGGTCATGATCCCTGGCCAACGAGAGCTGCTCGGCGAAGGCGGTGCGCTGAGCGTCTCGGGGCGAAAGGTCCCGGTAGTAGTCCAGACCCATCTCGCCGACCGCCACGACGCGGTCGAGCAATCCTGCCAGGGCCTCGCCTTGGGCCGGCCAGTGCTGGGCGTCGTGAGGGTGCAGTCCGGCGGTTGCCAGGACCCGTCCCGGGTATGACTCGGCAAGCGCCAGCGAGGCGAGGCTGGAGTCCAGATCGATGCCCGGCGCCACCAACCAGTCGACCACGCCCTCGGCCCGCTCGAGCAACCGCTCGGGCGGGGCATCGGCCAGCTGGAGGTGGCAGTGCGTGTCGACCCACATCGGGGCGAGCGTAACTGGGGGTACGATCGCCTGGATGGACACAGGGATCAGCCGCAAGATCGACGACCTCGGCAGGATCGTGGTGCCGGCCGAGACGCGCCGCCTCCTCAACATCCACGAGGGTGACGCCCTGACCTTCAACGTGGAGGGGGACACGATCCACCTCCGCAAGCTCGAGGCCGTCTGCACGTTCTGCGGCACCGGGGACGACGTTCGCCCGTTCAAGGGCAAGGCGGTCTGTCAGCCCTGCGAAGGCGACCTGGTCAACCGGTCGTAGAGCTCGCCGCGGTCGACGCCCAGCTCGCGTGCGACCTCCTTGGCGACCGTGGACCGCTTCTCCCCATCCTCGACTCGTCGAATGGCGACGGCCAGGGCTTCTTCGATCGTGTGGGCGACGACCTTCGGGGCAGCAGCCTCCACCACGACGGTGAACTCCCCCTTGCGGACGGCCCCGGACCAATGGGCGGACGCTCCCGACAACGAGCCTGTCCAGATCTCTTCATGGAGCTTCGTCAGCTCCCGACAGACCACGACCCGCCGGTCGCCCTCGGAGGCCGTTGCGAGGTCGGCGAGGTCGTCGACCACCCGCGGGCCGGTGGTGAAGAAGACGACCGTGTGCTCGACGGAGCCGATGGCGGCCAGCCGCTCGGCCCGCCTGGCTCCCTTCCGGGGAAGGAACCCCTCGAAGGTGAACCGGTCGGCGCCGAACCCCGAGACCGCCAAGGACGCGGTGACGGCGGACGGACCCGGGACCGTGGTCAGTTCGGCACCCGCTTTCCGAGCGGCGGCCACGGCGGTCATGCCGGGATCGGCCACGACAGGAGTGCCGGCGTCGGAGATCAGCACGATCGACTGGCCGTCCGACAGGCGATCCACCAACTCCTCGGCCCTGGCCGCCTCGTTGCCAACGAAGTAGGAACGAACCGGGGTATCGGCAGCGAGGTGGTCGAGCAGCACGCGGGCCCGGCGGGTGTCCTCGGCGTAGACCAGGTCGGCATCCCGCAATGCCTCGGCCAGCCGAGGACTGGCGTCGGAGAGGTTGCCGATCGGTGTGGCGCAGATGACGAGGCGGCCGGGCATGTGAGCAGCGTATCGCCGCACCTCGATCCGAGCGCCGACGGGTGGGAGCGGGACCGGGTCGGGCAGTTCGAGCACGGCGACAGCACCACGGCGCCACCACACGCCGAATGGTCGGAGCCGTCCCACGGCGAAGACCATCCCCGTCCGGTCGATCGCGGCCACGCCGAGGCCGGTTCGCATCCCAAAGCCGTGGACGGAGGCGCCGGCAATCACCAGCGCGATGGAGGGTCGGGGGATCTGGCCCCGGAGTCGTCCTCGGAACCCAACTGCGATGCCGGCGGGCCCCGATCGCCAGGGTCCGGCGTGGAACTCGTACACAGCCGACCGTATGACAGGGTCGGGCCGCGGGGAAGGGGGTCAGCTCCCGGCGGATTGCTCCCACGGTCCGAAGTCCGCCAGACCGGCGAGTATCTCGTCGGCCAGCGCCGGCTCGTCGGCGACGAGCACCACGACGGTCTCTCCATCGGTCACGACGTGCCAGGCGTCGTCGCCGTCGACGGCATCGCCGAGGTAGCGCTCGAAGGCATCGACGAACTCGGGCAGGTCGGACGCCTCATCGCCGACCCAGTGGAGCTCGAGGGCGGCATTCGTCCCGTCGAAGAGGATCCGGTAGCGGTCGCCGCCCCAACCGTCCACGGCGTCTGCGAGCCGGCCCGGGTCCACGGAGGCCCCGAGCAGCGCTCGAAGCGCCGTCGCTCCCCACGTCGACTCCTCGCCGTTCTCATATCCCTCGGGCACGGCGCCTTCGATGACGACGTCGACCGGTTCGTCGCCTTCTCGATACTTGTCGGGGTCGATCACCTGCTCGGTCGAGACCGGTGGGGCGTCGTAGGCAGCGTCGGCCGTGGCGTTGGTGCCGTCGAGGTCGACCAGGAACTCGAAGCCGTCGAGGTAGGGAGCCACGAGGAACTCCTGGATGAAATGGGGGGCCGAGTCGAACGCCGAGCTGTCGAGGTCGTCGTACTCGGCGATGAGCTCGCCGATCTCGTCGGACGAGAGCAGCTGGATGTACTCGGATTCGACCCGGGTCGAGTCCCCCTCGACGATCGCCGAGTAGGCGCTGAACTCGTCGTAGCGCTCCTCGTCGATCAGGGTCTGCGAGACGTCGCCGCTGGCGAAGTGCTGGTCCGTCAGGGCGTGGTTGAGCTCGTGGACGACGATGACACGCTCGTTGACGGTGAGCCCATCCGGGGATGCCTTGACCACCAGCTCCTTGTCGTCCAGGTCGTAGTAGCCGCCCACGGATCCCCCGTAGACGTCGACGAGCAGCTCGGCGAGGTCGACGTCCTCATCGATGATCCCGAGCAGGCGATAGACCGCTTGGTCCCGGGCGATCTCATCTGGTTCCAGCTCCTCCTCGTAGAGATCGCGGACCCGCTGTTCGAGCTCCTCGTCGGTGACGACGACGATGCTGGGCGGTTCGAGGAACTGCAGTCCTCGGAGGTCTTCGGTGACCGGGATGAGCGCTTCGACCTGGGCAAGGGTCTCGGCCAACTCCGGGTCGATCGTCGTCGTCGTACCAGCCGGGGCGCTCGCAACGGTCGTAGCCGACCCGTCTTCGGAGGTCGACGGGACACCGACGGACTCGGTGGTGGTGGTCCCCGACGTGTCGGTGCACGCAGCGAGGATCAGCAGTACGGCGAGAAGGAGGGGTAGCCGGCGCACGGGCGGCAGCGTAACGGCACTGGGCACTACCGCCCGTTCGCCGGGCCCACGGTGGGCCCGGCGGGCAGGCGGGGACTTGGCTATCGCGGAGGACCGAAGCCAAGCTTCCCGGGATTGAGGATGCCGTCGGGGTCGATGGCGTCCTTGATTCGTTGCATGACCGGCCAGGCGGTGCCGTACTGCTCACGCATGAACCGGCCGAGCTTGACGCCGATCCCGTGGTGTTCGTTGATCACGCCGCCGTGCTCGAGGGAGACGCGGATCGCCGCATCCCAAAGGCGGTCGTGCAGGGCCAAGGACTCCATCGGGTCCTCCGGCGCGTCGTGCACGTAGAACCGGTCGTAGACCATGACGCCCCAGGGATACCAGTGCGAGAAATGCGCCGTGTAGGTCGCGCCGTATTCGGCGAACCCCTCCTCGACGTTCTTTCGCTTGGCCCGGTACAGGTCCGGCATGTCGGCGAAGGTGCAGACGGTGTCGGTCGTACCGAAGATCGTCGGCGGCCTCGGTGCCTTGCCCATGGCGTACGGCTCGTAGCGGCCGTCCCACCAGGTCTTGGCGCCGGTCTCGCCGAGGTCGGCACCACCGACGTCGACACAGATCTCCGAGATCATCTCCGACTCGAGGTCCACGAGGCGCTGGTCACCGTCACACACGATCACCATGAGTGCGCCGGAGAACTCGATTCCCAGGATCTTGCTGAGCTTCTCCCGGTCGGCCTCGTCGTAGAGACGCATGACGGCGGGTCGCAGCCGCTCGGTCATGATCCGCCTACCGGCTTCCAGACCATCGAACACGGTCTCGAACTCGAACGTCAGGAACGACATGGATTCCGGAATCGGGTCCATCCGCATCGTCGCCGAGGTGATGGGACCAAGGGTTCCTTCCGACCCGACGACCAACTGCAGCAGGCCCGGGCCAGCGGCATGGTTCGGGACCGGGAGGGTGGACACCAACTCACCGGGCGGAAGCGCCACCTCGAGCTGTAGGACCTGATCCTCCGACTTGCCGTATTTGGTGGAACGAACCCCAGAGCCGCGGGCGGCGAGCCACCCGCCGACTGTTGCACCGAAGTGGAACGAACCAGGCTCGTGGGCGACGGCGAGGCCGCGCCTGCCGAGCACCTCTTCGAGCTGGGGACCGGTGACGCCGGCTTCGACCTTCACCACCATGCTCGACTCGTCGATGTCGATGATGCTGTCCATCCTGGACAGGTCGAGAGCGATGCCGCCGTAGAGCGCGAATGTGCCTCCCTGGGTGCCTGATCCGCCGCCGCGTGGGACGACGGGCACCCGGTGGTCGCTGGCTACTGCCACCACCGCTGCCACCTCTTCGGCCGAACCCGGCCGGACGACCACATCGGCCATCGGTAGCTCCAGGTCGTGCAGCTGGTAGAGCTGCGACATCCAGGACCAGTCGATCGCCTGGTCCTGGCGCTCGCCCTTGTTGACGGAGGTGTGCTCGGCGCCGACTATCTCCGACAGCTCGTGGCGGAGGAGGTGGGCTCGGTACTCGGCCCTGCTGTCCGACATCAAAGGACGCGATCGATGAATTCGCGCGTGTGGACTTCGACGGGGACGTCCATCAGCTCATTGACGCCACGGGCAACGTGCTCCGAGTACCGCCGGAACGACTCCTCGCCCTTCTCCTTGGTCGCACGCATCGGGTTGCCGATGACGCCGGTCTCCGTGAACTCGTGGTGGTCCATCGGGAAGGTGAAGTAGGAGAAACCCTCGAACTCGACGTCGGGGGCACCGTCGAACTTCCGGAAGGAGTCCGGGAGGAAGTCGGGGATGTGCGTCGGTGTGTGCTCGGCGCGCTCCATACGGACGAGGTTCTCGTCCCAGGCCATGCACTGGGAGGTCTCCCACTCACTGGAGTGCCAACCGGGGGTCTCCTCCGGCGGATTCTCGAACACGCCCTCGACCACACCGACGTAGCGCTCCATGTAGGGCTTCACGAAGCTGATCAGCGCGCCGGTCTCATACCGGAGCTTGCGCAGCACGGGGTCGATGACCTTCACGTTGGACCCGTGTCCGTTGATGAAGATGATTCGATTGAATCCATGGTGGATGAGGCTGCGACCGATGTCCTCGATGACGGCGAGCAGCGTGGTGGATCGGACGGTGATCGTCCCCCGACCCTCGCCCGGCCGATGCATGTGCTGCGGCGAGTAGCCCATCCACACCGGCGGGGTGTGCAACACGCCGATCAGTTCGGACACCCGGCGTGAGATCTCGACGGCCGTGATCGTGTCGCAGTACAAGGGCAGGTGCGGCCCATGCTGCTCGGTGCTGGCCATCGGAACCAGGATCACGTCCTTGCGATCCAGGTAGTTCCGGATGTCGACGAACGAGAGGTCCGCCAGGTTCCACGAACGGAACTCGTCGCGAAAGGCCTTCTCGTCCTCCGGGACGTCGGCGAGAGTGGTCATGGGGTCATTCCTTTTCTTGTCGTTCTGATCGCGGTTGCGCCAAGAGGTCGAGGAAGGCCTCGGCCGCTGCGACACCGCAAAGCTCGTCATTGATGTGCAGGTCGATCTCCTCCACGGCGATCGACCCGTCGAGTGCCTCGGTCAGGCTCTCTCGGAAGGCAGCGTCGGCCGCCGGGTCCCAGAAGACCCCGTCGGGGACGTTCGGGATGGAGAGCCCCTTGGTCGGGATCAGGATCCGCACCGGGCCGTTGGCCGGTCCCAGCCGTTCGGCGAAGATCCCGCCGATCCGGACCATCTCCTCATGCGACATCCGGATGAGGGTGTACTCCGGGTTGTGGTCGTACTTCGGTCGGTCCGCCAGCTCGCTCGGGACGGAGCCCGAGGCGAACACGCTGAAGTCGATACAGCCGGGCAGGACCACCTGGGGAAGGCCGAGCTCCCCGACCACCGAGAGCCGGCCGTCGCCGCCGTCGTGGATGCCGCCGACGAGTGGATCGACCACCTCGTTGGTCGTGTAGTCGATGACGCCCACGAAGATCCCGGCGCTCGCCAGCTCTTCCATCGCCGGACCGCCCACACCGTTCGAGTGGAAGACGACGGCCTCGTACCCGTCCTCGGCGAGTCGATCCCGCAAGGCCATCACGGCAGTAGTGGTGTTCCCGAGCATCGTGACGGCCACGTACCGACTCTCGCCCTGGGGCGGTTCGAGCCGGGATCCGTGCTTGGCCATTCCCGCCACCGCCGCCGCGGCGTTGTCGAACACCGTGGTTGCGATGGGGTTGAGCCCGAGGATGTCGACGACGGTGTGGACCACCGTCATGTCCGACGTGCCGACGAGGGGCTCGAACTCGTGCCGGCCCGAAGCGATCGGGCTCAGCACGAGCTTCGGTACGCCGATGGGCAGCGCCATGAGCGCACCAGCACCCATGACGGCGCCCTCGGCACCGCCGAGGCCGATCGCTGCATCGACACGACCCTCGTCGAACAGGTCGGACATCACGAGCCGAACGGAACGGGCCATCTCGGCGACGGCCCGTCCGCGTGTTCCGGCATTGCGGAGTGCCTCGATTGTGGTGCCGCCGCGCCTGGCCACCTCGGCGTGGGAGATGTCGGGCACGATGTCGAGCGGCTCCCCGAGGATCCCGACGTCCACGACCGTGGTCGTGCAGTCGAGGTCGTGGAGCCGGTCTCTCAGGTAGGAGACCTCCGGACCCTTGGTGTCAAGGGTCCCGACGAGCACGACATTGGCCGACAAGTCAACCTTCGAGGATCGGAAGGATGTGGGCGCTCGACTGCTCGACCAACCAGTCGTAGAACTCCTCGGTGAGCGTGGAGCTGCCGTGGTCGATGATGAACTGCAGCTGCTCGGCCGAGATGCCCTCGGGGTTGTTGTCGATCGCATCCGGGAACTTGTTCGCCGGGGTGCGGTCGATCGGGGCGACGAACTCCATCGTCAGTGCGCCGTCGTAGTTGACCTCGCGCAGGACGGAGATGACCTCGGTCCAGTCGTAGGAGCCCATGCCCGGAGGCATGCGGTTGTTGTCGGCTACGTGGAAGTCCGTGAGGCGGTCACCCACCAACCGGATGGCATCGCGCCAGTCCGCTTCCTCGATGTTGATGTGGAAGGCGTCGAGACAGACACCACAGTCATCGCCGGCGGCCTCGGCCAGGGCGAGCGCCTGCTCTCCCCGATTGATGAAGTAGGTCTCGAAGCGGTTGAGCGGCTCGATCGCCGGCTTCACACCCTCCTTGCGGGCATGCTCCATGACCTCGCGCATGCCATCGACGGCCCACTGCCATTCCTCTTCGGGGGAAGCGTCGGGGGTGATCTTGCCGACGGTGCCCGGCACGATGGTGATCTCGTGGCCCTCGAGCTCCTTGACCATCGTGATGCAGTCCTTCACGTACTGCACCGAAGCGGCGCGAGCTGCTTCGTCCTTGGCGACCATGTTGCGCTCACCGAGCATGAGGGTCACGGAGCCCCAGCAGAAGAGTCCCGCGTCGTCGAGCAGGCCTTTGACGTGCTTCGTGTCGTAGATCTCGGGCTCGCCGCTGATCTCGATCGACGAGTACCCGAACTTGGCGAGACGAGCGATCGTGACCTCGATCGGTTCGGCGCGCATCCAGTTGTGCATTGACAGGTGCATACGTGAGTTCCTCTCCTCAAGGCGAGCCTTCCTCAGAACCGCACCTAGGTGCGCACGCGGCTCTGGCGGCACTTTCAACGGTACGAGGGGGCCACACCGGGCCGCCAGACCCACTCGGGGCAAATCTGCTACCCGAAGGGACTAGTCCGAATGGACCAGGACGCGGGACGGGGCTATTCGGACCTGATCTCAGCGCCGGTCGTGAACGGATCCCAACCCAGGGTTGTGGTTCCGCATGGAGCGGAACCGGGGCCCGCGGTTCGCCGAGCCGCCGGACCCACAACCCAGGGTTGGCAGGCGCCGGTTGTCGTTCGGGGGCTTGGCGCGGCGAACCCGGGGCAGGGGCCCCGGGTTCGTCGACCGACTCGGTTGATCGGCTCGCTAGCTGCGATAGGCCTCGCGACCAACGCCCTGGACGGCGATCCCTTGGGCGGGCATCACCTCGTTCTGCAGCGAGTACATGGCCGCAGCGGCCTCGTCGATGTGCCGGGTGAAGGCGATCGACCCCTCGAGGATCGGCTTGAGCAGGTCCTTGTCCTGGATGCGGGCATCCGGGTACTCGTGCTCGACGATCAGTGGCATCGTCGAGAAGTCGGCTTCGAGCAGCTCGCGGGCAGCGAGTTGGTGATCCAACCAGTCCACGGTTCGGTTCTGGAGGTAGGCCAGCGGGTCGTGCCTGGCCGTACCCGGCAGTTCGTGCTCGGCGATGCTCGTCTGCACCGCCCAGGCGTTGACCAGGTCGGCTGGGTTCTCCGAGACCTTGCCGTCCACCCAGTCGCCACGGCCGACGGTCTGGCCGCCGTAGCCCCAGCCCGAGATGCCCTTCGAGTCGATGACCTGCCCCTTCACGTGCATGCCTGCGATGAGGAACGGGTAACCCTCGTCCTTCAGGTACTGGAACATGGACCGGGTGTCCTGGCCCATCAGGATCGAGTGGGACGGGTCGTAGTGGATGCGGAACTGGTCGCCCACGCCATGTCGCTCGGCGATCTGGTGGAGAGCGATCCACATGGCCGGGACGTAGCCGATGTTGTTGAAGAAGTTGTCGTTGGAGTTCCAACCCGGCATCGGGCACTGTTCGACCCTGTACTGCAGGCCGCGATCCTTGGCTGCTTGCAGGAGCGGAATGAAGCTCTCTTCGAACTCGCCGAGGTTCTCCTCCAACGTCTTGGATTGGTCACGGCCGACGAAGCCACAGACGGCCGAGACACCGAGCAGGACCGCCGTGTCCATGACTTTGATCATGAACTCGTGCTTCTCCTCACGGATGGCCCGGTCCTCGTGGAGTAGGTCGTCGAAGTAGGCGATGTCGGCGATCTTCACGCCGGTCTCCGCAACGGCGGCGCTGACTCGCTCGGCGCGGGCGGAGTTGAAGGGCTCCCGCAGGTCGAGGGTGTTCGCAACCGGGTCGAGCATGGCCTCCTCGGGGATGTTCCCGAGGGAGGGGTGCAGAGCTGCGGACAGCTCGATCTCATCGGCGCCGAGGTCGGCAGCGAACGCCAGCCACTCCTCGATGGCGAGGTCGGGGTCCGGATCGCGGAGCTCCCTGGGCGTCAGTTCCTGCAGGGCGGCGGTGAGAACGCCGATGGGCATGTTGGTCGGGTTGAACGGCGTGGCATTACTCACGATTGACCTCCGGGAGTGTCGTAGTCGATGGTGATGGGAGTGCGTTCACGTGCGGATACGATCGCGGCGTCGAGCACTCGTTGGGTACGCAGGGCATCGGCAAAATCCGGGAGGGGCACCACCGGCTCCCCACCGCCCAGGGCAGCGAGGATGTCGGCCGCCTCGTTCACGAAGCTGTGCTCGTAGCCGAGGCCGTGACTATCCGGCCACCAGGCGTCGGCGAACGGGTGGCCATCGCCACCGCGTGTGACGTCGATGGTCGCCCAGCCGGCTGTGGCGCCGTTCGTGGCGTCGTAGAAGCCGAGCTCGTTCATGCGCTCGAAGTCGAATCGGATCGCACCACGTTCGCCGTGGATCTCGAATCGGTTCGCGTTGTGGTAGCCGGTCGCGAGCCTCGTCGCCTCGAATGAGGCCAGCCCCCCACCGCTGAGGCGGCCGAGGAAGAGGACGGCATCGTCGACCGAGCTCTTGCCCATCTTCGATCCGCCGGCACCGGCGCCGGCGATCTCGGAACCGCCGCCCTCCTCCAGGAGCGGCCGCTCCTCGATGAACGTGTGCTCGATGGCGCCTTCGACGGTGGTGATCTCCTCTCCCGTCACGAACCGAACGGCGTCGATGATGTGCGCCTGCAGGTCACCATGTGCGCCGGACCCCGCAACGTCCGCCTGGAATCGCCACACCAGCGGGGTGTCGGGACCGCCCCAGCTCTGGAGGTAGGCCGCTCGGACGTGATAGATGCGCCCGAGCGTTCCCGACTGGACCAGTTGGTGCGCGAGGGCGACGGCGGGAACGCGGCGGTAGTTGTACCAAACGAACGTCCTGCCATCGGCCTTGTTGGCTGCCTCGGTCATCGCCATGGCATCTGCGAGCGTGCCGGCCAGCGGCTTCTCACAGACGACGTGCTTGCCCGCCTCGAGGGCGGCGATCGCCTGCTCGGCGTGCACGTGGTTGGGCGTGGCGATGTCGACGAGGTCGATATCGGGGTCGGACACCATCGCCCGCCAGTCCGTGGACTGATTCGCCCAACCCCAGCGTGCGGCGAACTCGGCAAGGTCGGCTGCATTCCGACCGGCGACCGTGTGCATCTCTGGCACCGACCCGTCGAAGAACTTGGCCACGTTCAGCCAAGCATTCGAGTGGGCCCGCCCCATGAACTTCGTGCCGATCAGGCCGACGTTGACGGTGTCCTTCATACCGATCCTCCCTCAGGCTCGGAGGGTCGACCAGGGAGCTTCGGCGGCCACCTCGACGGCTTCGTAGCCGCCGTCGCCATGGCTCGGAGAGAGGACCACGAAGAGCCGGGCCGGCGTGCCGTCGACTGCCACGAAGCTGGCATGGACGGTGTTCTTCGGCACGAAGCAGGAGTCGCCGGTCGTCATGGTCCGGCGTTCCTCCCCGATCCACTGCTCGACCGTCCCACTGATCACATGGATGATCTCGTCCTGGTTGGGGTGCTTGTGGAAGTCGTGCCCCTGACCGGGCTCAAGGGTCGCCTCGATGGCGGTCATGGAGGTCGATTCGGGAACGTTGGCAGGTCGAGCGACCCACCCCAACTCCCCCCACTCGAGGGCATCCCTCGCCACATCACTCGCAGGTATGAACGTCATGTCTTCCCTCCCTCACGGAGTCGATTCCCCGGCGTTGCGCCGTCCGCCGTTCCTACAACGACCGCCCAGACCCTATCCGCACTCAGGACCGGCAAGGGCCAGACCGCGCTTGCCGTGAAGCGGAACTGGGTCGGACCGCTTCCGTCGGCACCCTCGGTCGCTGCAACGAACATCGGTCGGGACCGATCCCCCGACCCGGTTGTCACACCTAGCCGTCCAGTTCCTCGGACGGCCGGTAGACGACCACCGGCCGGCGGGCACTGGCGACGACCTGGCGGGCCACGCTCCCGGCGAACAGGCGGCTCGTTCCCGAGCGGCCGTGTGTGGACATCACCACGGCGGCGTCGTCGCCGGCGAAGTCGAGGATCGCCTCGGCGGGATCCTCGATGTGGAGGACCTCGTACCCGATCCGGACGCCATGGGCGCTCGCCAACTGCCCGGCGACCCGGCGGACATAGCCGGTACTCACGGCCATCGCATCCACGCCGAGCCGCGCCCCAGCAGCGCGCTCAGCCCCGAACGGAACCACCGAGACCACCCAGAGCTCGACGTCGAGTGCCACCGCTATCTGCGCTGCGATGTCGAGGATGGCCTCGGAGAGCTCGGACCCGTCGACAGGGGCGACGACCCGCTCGATGGGCGCCGGGTCCGTCTCGATGTCCGGACCCAGCAGCAGCACTGGGAGGCCCAGACCACGCACCACGGCCTCGGCGACCGAGCCGACGTGGCCCTGGTGCGGGAGCAGGGTGGCCGCCGTCGAGATGCAGACCACAGAGCTTTCGCCAGCCTCGGCGATGATCCCCTCGGCGGGATCGCCCGACACCACCGTGGTCGTGGCGTCCGTCCCCGACAGGAGCGGGACGGCTTCGGCTTCGAGCCAGGCCATTGCCTCCTCGTGGTTCTCGGCGACGGTCATGAGCCGGACCGGCAGGCCCAGTCGACCCGCTATCCGGCCCACCAGCGGGAGGCGTCGCATCGTGGCGCCCCGACCATCGAGTGGGACCAGCAGCTCCGTCATCTCGTCGAGGTTCACGTCGGTCATTGCGGTCCTCCAGTTCGGCTCCGTCACGGGCTACTCGCTCCAGATCTCCGACCACTCTGCCACGAGGAAGAACCGATCGGATCGATCGCGTACTGTCGGCTTGGACCATCGGCCGGGAGGCATCGTGCGCGACGACGAGAGCACCTTCGACACCGATGTCGCCGTGATCGGTAGCGGGTTCGGAGGGTCGGTAGCGGCGCTCCGGCTCACGGAGAAGGGCTACCGGGTCACCGTTTTCGAAGCCGGCCGGCGGTTCGGGCCTGATGACTTCCCGAGGACGTCCTGGAATCTGCGCCGTTTCATCCACGCACCCCGACTGGGGCTCCACGGCATCCAACGGCTCGACCTCCTGTCGGACGCCTTCGTCCTGTCGGGAGCAGGCGTCGGCGGAGGGTCCCTCGTCTACGCGAACACGCTCTATGAGCCACTGGCCGGCTTCTATGCGGACCGCCAGTGGGCCGACATCACCGACTGGGAGGCCGAGCTCGCACCGCATTTCGACCAGGCGAAGCGGATGCTCGGATCCGAGACCGCCCCGGCCGTCAGCCCCAATGACGACGTCATGCGGGGGATCGGCGAGCGGATGGGCTGCGCCGACACCCATCGCGCCACCGAGGTGTCCGTGTACCTCGGTCGCCCTGGCCGAGCGGACCCGGACCCCTATTTCGGGGGCAAGGGACCGGAGCGCATCGGCTGCATTCGCTGCGGTGGGTGCATGATCGGCTGCCGGCACGGGGCCAAGAACACCCTCGACCACAACTACCTGCACCTTGCCGAGGGTGCCGGTGCGGAGATCCTCGCCGAGCGAAAGGTGACCGACGTCATCCCCCTGCACGGAGGCGGCTACGAGATCGTCTCCGAGCGACCCGGCCCGAGGCGAGGTCGGCACGTCCAGCGGCACACCGCCGGCCAAGTCGTGTTCGCCGCCGGGGTGCTCGGGACTGTCCGGCTCCTCGCCGACTTGAAGGAACGGGGGCGGCTCCCTCACCTGTCCGACCGGCTCGGCGACCTCGTCCGCACCAACTCGGAGTCGATCCAAGGCGCCACGGCCCGTGGGTACGCCAGGGACTACTCGACCGGTCTTGCCATCAGCTCGTCGATCTATCCGAACGAACACACGCACATCGAGGGGGTTCGCTACCCCCGGGGCTCGAACGCAATGGGCCTGCTCCAGACCGTTTTGGTGAAAGGTGGTGGCAGGGTCCCGCGACCCCTTCGCTTCCTCGCCCAGGTCCTACGCCATCCCCTGCGGTTCCTGCGCAGCCTCTCGGTCCGACGGTGGTCGGAGCGCACCGTGATCCTGCTGGTGATGCAGAGCTGGGACAACTCCATCCGCCTCCGCTGGAGGCGCCGTCGCCACGGGGTCCGCCTCCGCAGTGAGCACGGCCACGGCACCCCCAGCCCGACCTGGATACCGGAGGCCGGCGAGGCGTCCCGCCACGCAGCGGAGATCATGGGCGGCGACCCGGCAGGTTCGATCAACGAGTCACTCCTCGACATCCCGATCACAGCCCACATCCTTGGTGGGTGCGCGATCGGCCGGTCGCCGAGAGAAGGGGTGGTCGATCCCTACCACCGCGTGTTCGGACACGCCGACCTGCACGTCGTCGATGGCTCGGCGATCAGCGCCAACCTCGGCGCAAACCCATCCCTGACCATCACGGCGCAGGCCGAGCGGGCATTCGCCATGTGGCCGAACCGCGGCGGACCGGATCCGAGACCGAAGCCAGAGGAGCCTTATCGACGGATCGACCCGTTGGCGCCGGCATCGCCCGTGGTGCCGACCGGAGCCCCGGCAGCGCTCGCCCGGGCCGATCGCCAGGCCCGAGTCAGAACAACACTCCGGTGATCCAGCGCCGGCTGTCCGCGGGGTCGATCACGTCGTCGATCTCGTAGTGGCTCGCCACGTTGAGCCCGCTCCCCTCCGCGTACATCTCATCGATCCGACGCTCGAGCTCGGCTTGCCGCTCGACAGGGTCGGCGATGGCCTCCAACTCCTTGCGGAATCCGAGCTTCACGGCCCCTTCGAGACCCATCGGCCCGAACTCGGAACCGGGCCAGGCGACCGTGAAGCGAGGCTCCTGCAAGCCGCCCGACGCCATGGCCATGGCCCCAAGTCCATAGCCACGCCGAGTGACGATGGTCCCGGTCGGTACGGATACCTCGGCCGAGGCCTTGAACAGCCGACCGGCAGAGCGGACGAGGCCCTCCGCCTCGGCGTCAGGGCCCACCATGAAGCCGGGCGTGTCGCAGAGCGAGAGCACCGGTAGCCCCCACTTGTCGCACAGGGCCAGGAGGTCGGCGAAAGCGCGGGCGGCGGCATCGTCGACGGCACCCGCCAGGTGGGCGGGATTGTTGGCCATGATGCCCAGCGGTCGGCCGTCCACCCGTGCAAGACCCACGATCGCTGCCGGGGCGAAGTCACGCCGGATCTCGACGAACGTGCCAGCATCGACGAGGCGGTCTATGACCTCGTGCATGTCGTAGACCTCACGCCGATTCGACGGGACCACCGAGCGGAGGCTCGCCTGGTCCGGGGCCTCGCCGGGCTCGACCGCTCCGCGAAACAAGCCGAGCAGGTGACGGGTGACCTCGACCGCCTCCTCGTCGTTCTCGACGAGGACATCGATGACGCCGTTGGCCGCCTGCACCTCGGTCGGCCCCACCTCGGTCGGGGCGAATCGGCCCAGGCCGCCACCCTCGATCATCGCCGGGCCACCCATCCCGAGAAAGGAGTCCTCGGTGGCGACGATGACATCGCACTGGCCCAGGAGGGCGGCGTTGCCGGCGAAGCAGTAGCCGGTGTTCATGCCGATGGTCGGACCCGGGATCTCGGCGAAGAGCCGGAAGGCGGGGACGTCGAGGGTCGAGGCACCGGGCCAATCCACGTCGCCGGGACGGCCGCCGCCACCCTCGGCGAAGAGCACGACGGGGAGGCGGGTCTCGGCAGCCAACCGGAACAGGCGGTCCTTCTTCCGATGGTTCTGCATGCCCTGGGTTCCCGCCAGGACGGTGTAGTCGTAGGTGAGCACGATCGCACGGTCGTCGCCGTCGGTGCCCGTGTCGATGCGACCGACACCGGCCACGAGTCCGTCGGCGGGGGTGTTGGCAATGAGGTCGTCGACCTCGCGACGACCTCGCTGTCCGGCGATGGCGAGGGGGCCGTATTCGAGGAAGTCTTCGGTGAGATCCGAGACGATCTCCCGGGCGGTTCGCTTGCCGGTGGCGTGGCGCTTGGCGACCGCCTCGGGTCTCGCCTCGTCGAGGCCGATCCGGTGTCGCTCGACGACTTCGTCAAGAGCGGTGGACCCGGCCGACGAGGTCTCGACCTGCTGCTGGCTCGCTTCGGTGAACTCCGATACCTCGGCGACGAGATCGCCCACTTCGACATTGTCGCCCACCCTGACATCGATTCGTTCGAGGCGTCCTGGGACTCCGGCCAGGACCGGGTGCTCCATCTTCATGACCTCGAGCAGCGCAACCGCCGTCTGGGGGGAGACCGGGGAGCCGACCTCGAGCGGCAGGTGGGCGATCCGTCCGGCTACCGGGGCAGTGATGCGCATGGCTCGAAACCTATCGCTCCCCATGCGGTCAATCACCCACATCGATTCACTGCCGCCCCCTTGATCGTGAGCGGATATCGATTCATCATGTGTGAATGGTTGCTCTACGAACAAAGGGACTCGCCAAGGGATACGACGGCGTGAACGTCGTCGACGGCATCGACCTGGTGGTTCCGGATCGATCGGTGTACGGCTTCCTTGGACCCAACGGCGCCGGGAAGACCACCACCATGAAGATGTTGCTCGGCCTGATACGCCCGAGCGCCGGATCTGGAACGGTCCTCGGAATGGACATCGCGTCCGAGAGCGAGGAGGTGCGGCGGCGAGTCGGCTACCTGCCACAGGAGCCTCGCTTCTACCCGCACATGACCGCCCGAGAGACCCTCACGTTCTCGGCCGGCTTCTTCTTCTCCGGACCCGAGTCCGGCATTGCCTCCCGGGTCGACGAGATGCTGGAGCTGGTCGGGATCGCCGACCGGGCCGACCGACCGATCAAGTCGTTCTCCGGTGGGGAGATGCAGCGACTCGGTATCGCCCAGGCCCAGATCCACCAGCCCGACCTACTGATCCTGGACGAGCCGGCGGCGGCGCTGGACCCGCTCGGGCGCCGGGACGTGCTGGAGATCCTCGCCCGGCTGACGGAGCGCTCGACCGTCTTCTACTCGACCCACATCCTGGAGGACGTCCAACGGGTCTCCGACAGTGTGTGCATCCTGAACCGCGGACGGGTCGTCGCACAAGGCCCCATCGACGAGATCCTGACCGATGGATCCGGCATCTCCTTCGCCGCCGTGATCGAGGGCGACGCCGCATCGGCACGGGAGCGGCTCCTGGTCCAGGAATGGGTCTCGGACGTGGCCGTCTCGGAAGGCGGCTCGAAGCTTGTCGTCGCGGTCACGGACCCCGACGCCGCCCAGGCGCAGCTGCAACGTCTCCTGCTCGCCGACGACACCCTGATCGTCAAGGAGTTCAAGCGATCCTCGGTCGATTTGGAGAGCGTCTTCGTGGATCTGGTGGAAGGAGGGTCGAAATGACCGTCGAGAATCGCACATTGCCGGGACTCCATCCGCTGGCCGAGACCGGGTGGCGATCGGGACTGGCGGGCCTCATGCGAGCCGGTTTCGGGGCCTGGTGGAAGACCAACACGTGGTGGGGCCAGGCCCTGCTCTGGACGGCCGTCCTCAACGGGTCGACCGCCATCGCCCTGTGGGGTGACGCTCCGGAAGACCTGGATGCGTTCACCCTGTATGGGGTCATGACGATGTTCGCTGCCATCGCGGTGGCCATCCTCATGCAGGAGGAGATCGTCGGCGAGAAACGAAACGGCACTGCGGCGTGGGTCCACTCCAAGCCCGTTTCCCGGCCGGCGTTCATCCTCTCCAAACTGGTCCCCAACTCGGTTGGGGTCCTCGCAACGATGCTCGCCATCCCATCGACCATCTTCTACGCCCACATGCTCATCGCCGGCATCGAGGCCCCGGCGTGGCGGTTCGCACTGGGAGTGGCGGTGGCGGGTCTCAACCTGCTGTTCTACGTCACGCTCACGTTGATGCTCGGCACGATCTTCGACGGTGCAGGCCCAGTGATCGCGATCCCGCTCGCGTTCGCCTTCGGTCAACAACTGGTCGGGGCGATCCCTGGACTGGGTGAGATGCTGCCATGGGCGCTCGTGGTCGGCTCGGGCTCCGACGAGAGCTCGGT
>JAHEFX010000143.1 GCA_024639975.1 bacterium | reverse complement strand
CCAGATCATCCACTACCTGGGGCTCGTCTCCGAGACGCGCCTCAGCGAGCGGAGTGCTGACGAGATCACCGCCCTCCTCACGGCCACCAACGATCTCGAGGCGATCGGCGACCTCATCGCGACGAACCTGACCGGGCTGGGCCTGAGCCGGATCGAGCAGAACCTGACGATCAGTGACGCCACCCGGGACCTACTGATGGAGTTCTATGCCGCGGTCGCCGAGGCGCTTGACCTGGCGATGCTCGCGCTCACCCAGCGGAATGCCGGAGCGGCCCGCAAGGTGGCCAAGTTGAAGAAGCGGGTCAACAGCCTCGAACGCACCGCGATGGCCCATCAGGCCGATCGACTCGTGGCCGACGCCCCGGATCGGGTCGCCACCTATCGGCTCGAGATCGAGTTCATCAACACGCTGAAGCGGATCTACTACTTCACGAAGCGAATCGCCCGGTTGGCGGTCCCTGAAGGCGAGCGGGCCTCGATCACCGACGACTGATCCCGGACGTGATTTCGATGGATTCGGCACCCGTCCAGCGCGACAATGGGAGGTTGGAAAGGAGGTGTTCGAAGTGTCACATACCGCCTACAGGCCGGCCCCCACCACGGAGATCGGAGCAGGCCAGCGCTGGCTGGCCGGGGTCCTGACGGCCCTCGGTTTCGTCGCTGCGGCCATCGGTCTCTGGTATGCCACCGGTCCGGACGACGGATCGATCCAGATCTTCAACTGGACGGCGTCGATCCAAGCAGCCCCTGCGTGGCTCGCCCCGCTGATGATGATCGCCGGCGGCGTGCTGATGATGTCGACGATGGTCGTCGAGGCCGTCTTGGATGGCCGCTCGGACCAGCGCGCAGCGTCCCTGTTCGAAGGGCTGCTCGCACTCGTCGGTTTGGCAGCCGTCGTGTTCGGGATCGTCATCGCCATCTAGCGATCCAACCGCAAACCCAAGGGCGCAGTCGACCCTCGTCGACAAGGACGGGGCGTCCGTAGCCTTGCGCCCATGCGCATCATCCTCGTGACCGGCAAGGGCGGGGTGGGCAAGACGACCATCTCCGCTGCCACCGCCCTCGCAGCCGCCGACCGGGGCATGCGGACCCTCGTCACCTCCACCGACCCGGCACACTCGCTCGCCGACGCGCTCGGGGTCGAGCTCGCCGACCAGCCCCTGCCCGTGGTCCCCGGCCTGATGGGCCAGCAGCTCGACACCCACGACGCCCTCGAGCGCCACTGGGGCACCATCCAGGAAGAGCTCAAGCGGGTATTCGACTGGGGAGGTGTCGGCGGCATCGAAGCGGAGGAGTTCCTCGTCTTCCCCGGCATGGAAGAGCTCTTCGCCCTCTTGGAGGTCAACCAGCACGCCCGGTCCGGCGACTATGACCTGATCGTCGTCGACTGCGCACCGACCGCCGAGACACTGCGGCTCCTCTCCCTGCCCGAAGTCCTTTCCTGGTACTTCGAGAAGGTGATGCCCACCCAGCGGCGCCTGATGAAGGCCGTACGACCGGTACTCAGTCGCGTCAGCGCCCTTCCCGTCCCCGGCGATGAGGTCTTCGGCTCGGCCATCACCGTGTTCAGCCGGGTCGAGGAGGTGAAGGAGCTCCTCGGCGACCCCGAGGTGACGACCGCTCGGCTCGTCATGAACCCCGAGTCGATGGTGATCGACGAGGCGCGCCGGACCTACACCTACCTCGGCCTATTCGGGTACGGCGTCGATGGCGTCGTCGTCAACCGGGTGCTTCCCGAGGAGGCAGACGGTGCCTACTTCGCCCGATGGCGGGAGATCCAAGCCCGGCACCTCGAGCGGGTCGATGCGAACTTCGCCGAGGTGCCGCGCTTGCGGGTCCGGCTCTTCGACGACGAGATGGTCGGGGTCGACAAGCTCCGCCTGCTGGCCGATGAGCTCTACGGCGATCGCCACCCGATCGAGGGGTTCGAGGCCGCCAGCCCATTCGAGGTGTCCGAGGACGCCGGACGGGTCACCCTCCACCTGAGTGTCCCGTTCGTGGAAGGCGGCGAGTTGTCGGTGAAGCGCCATGGACGTGAGCTGGGCATCGGCATCGGTCCCTACCGTCGAGCCTTCGTGATCCCCGACACGCTCACCAGGCGCCAGATCGAGTCGACCCGCCTGCACGAAGGGACCCTCTCGGTCGTCTTCGGCCTGGCGAGCTAGGGACCGCACGAACCCCATGCCCGATGCGCTCTGCGGCCTGGACGGGGCGCCCGGGGGCTGGGTCGCTGCAATTGAGCACGGGTACCGTCGGCACGTCCTCTTCGTCCGGCACCTGACCGAGCTGGACCCGCCGTCGGTAGCCGCCATCGACATCCCCCTTGGATTCCCGACCGGGAACGGTCGCCGGCCCGCCGAGTTGGCGGCACGCCTGCGGCTCGGACCCCGGCGCTCGAGTGTCTTCCCCACGCCGCCGAGGGCGGTGCTCGAGTGTCGGGATTACGACGAGGCGAGGCGGGTGGCGACCGCCACCACCGGCCGATCGATCACCAAGCAGGCCTGGAACCTGCGAGAGAAGATCCTCGAAGCGGCTAGTTCGTCCCTTCCGCTGTTGGAGGCCCACCCAGAGCTCGCCTTCGCGGCGATGGCGAGCGCGCCGATGTCGCATGCAAAGCGAACCCGCGACGGGCGCCACGAGCGATTGGCGATCCTCGCGACGGTCGGCCTGCATCTCGAGTCCTTCGAAGGGCATGACGATGTCCCGACCGAGGATGCGATCGACGCCGTCGCGTGCCTGTGGGTTGCCGATCGCTTCAGCGAGGGAGCTGCGGAGGCGCTGGGCTCGGACTTCGGTCCTGACGACGGACCGATCCACATCTAGGTGAGTAGCGCCAGAGCGAGGGCCCCACGGCAGAGCCAGAGCGCCCATCGCACCCGATCGGCCCGCACGAGCCGAGCTTGGGAAGCCGCGTCCCAGTGCGTGGCCAGGCGTTGGTGGGCAGGCACGGCTCCGAAGACGGTGATGGCGGCGACGGAAGCGAGCAGCCCGAGCCCGACGAGGGCGAGCCACCGCGCCGCGCCGGTCAGGAGGAAGGGGAGGGCCAGCGCGGTGATTCCCTCGATCGACCACGGGAGGGCGAGGAGTGCCCCCATTCGTCGGGTGTGTGAGTGATGGAAAGCCGGCCACCGACTGCCGACGTATCCGAACAGCGGGTAGTGGACCCAGTGGATCGTCGTCGAGAGCCCGACCATGAACCACGTGGCAGCGGCGTGGGCGAGGAGGAGGCTGGTGTTCATCGACCCCGATACGGAACGCACCGCCGCCCGGGACCGATACCCTTGGCCCATGGGACGCTGGACATGGGTCGTGATCTCGACCATCGGGGCGATCGCTGCGACGGCATGGCTGGTGGGAATCGTCCTCCGTACGGAGTCGGCCGACGCACTCGTCACCGGTCAGGTCCAGGTGGTGGGGGGACTCCAGACAACGGTCGAGTTCCAGTACGACGATGCTCTGGCCATCGGAGTCGCCGAGGGGCAGACCGACGCTGCGGTCGGCGATGATGTGACCGCGTCGTTCCTGACGCCCCTGGGCGGAGGCCCACTCGAGGAGCCGATCGACGTGGTGCTCCAGGGCTGGGAGATCTGGCTGGTCCCCCTGCTCATCGCCGGAGGCATCCTGCTCTGGGTGGTGTTCGAGGTCACCAGGGCCCGCAGGGCCATCGCCAAGGGCTAGCTAAGGGGCCACCGTCGTCGGTGGAGCCTCTGTTGTCGAGGTTGGCGCTTCCGTCGTAGTCGTAGTCGTAGTCGTCGTGGTCGGCGTGGTGTCCTCGGGGGCCGAAGAGGTCGATGAGGCGGCCACGGTGGTGGTCGGCGCCGTCGTCGGGACCGTCTCGGGCGGGAGCTCCTCGCGGTAGTTCCAGGTCCAGGTCTCGGTGGTCACGGACCCGTCCGGGTGCGTCATGATCCGCGTGTTGGTGTTGCCCGAGGTCTCCGACTCACAGGTACGGCCTCCGTTGTTGCCGAAGATCGTCACGGTGATGGAGCCCGACGTCCACGACGTGTCGATCACCAACACGGCTTCCGAGTCGTTCCTGAACTCGACGTCGGGCGACGGGAAGCCGAGTGTCGCCTCACGGATGAACGGGTAGCGGCTGAAGTAGATGCTGTGCGGCGTGTGGATCACGTCCTCGTAGCAGCCGAAGAAGACGGCATTCCAGAGGGT
>JAHEFX010000142.1 GCA_024639975.1 bacterium | reverse complement strand
GCTGAAATGAGTCTTGAGCAGCGACGTCCTGGTGACGAGTCGGACCTTCCTGTGCGGCGGTTGGTGGCGGTCTTCGCCGCACTGGCGATCCTGGTGGCCCTCCTTGGGCTGGCGCCACCGGCACGTGCGGCCACGGAGACGTTCTCCCAGCAGATGAACTGTGGGTTCGCCACCGAGCCGGAGTTCGACGCCGACAACGTGTGGGACTCCGAGATCACCATCGATGCACCCGACGCCGTCGCGCCCGGGGAGAGCTTCCAGGTGGTCGTGGATGCGTCGCCGATGCTCAACGGGCCGGTGAACTCCTACGCCGAGCAGGCCGAGTGGAGCGGACGGGCCACCGTCGACGGAACCCCCGACGTCGAATCGGCCATCTGGCTCAACCCCGAGCAGATCAACGCCGCCATGGAATACGACATGGGCGAACTCGTCTTCGACATCACCGCCGGCGACTCCGGCGAGGTCGAGTTCGAACTCACCGGCATCCACATCCTCGCCCTCGGACGGATCACCGTCTGGTGCTTCGCCTATGACGACGCCGGCGAGCCCGAGACGCAGTCGGTCACCATTCCCATCGACGGCGATGCGCAGCCGACCCCGACCACCGAGGCGACCGCCACGACCACCACCACCGAGGCCCCTGAAGCGACTACGACCACGACTGAAGCCGAGGTGGAGCCGATCGCCGCCGGACCGCTCACCGCCAAGCAGGTGACGGCGTCGGCTTCGGTCACCTACCAGTGCACCAACAGAATCGTGACCGAGAGCGACTCGACCTTCGAGGCCCAGGTCAGCATCTCCGCACCAGATCTCGCCAACGAGGGCCAGGAGCTCGCCGTCGGCATGCAGGTGTCACCCGGACCCCCCAACAAGGGAGACACCGTGCAACCTGGCGCCTTGAGCGCCAGTGGGACCGTCGTTGCCGAGGAGGCGGGCAACGCAGCGGACATCGGCGGGACGATGTCCGGAAACGCCGCAACGGTCACGACCGGCCAACCCCTGATGGTCGGTGCGATCCGCGGCACGTACGAGGTGGCCACCGGGGCCGGTGGGACAGTGGACTACCGCCCCGGTGCCATCTCGTATGAAGACTCCCTCCAAGGCATGACCGTCGACTGCGTCCCCGAGGACGCGCCCGTCCTCCTCTCCACCGAGATCGTGGACGGCGAGGTCGACCAGGCCCAGGCCCAGGAGCTCCCCTACACCGGCTGGGAAGAACCGCACGTGAAGCTCATCTGGGGTTCGATCGCCCTCTACCTCGGCTACCTCGTCGTCACCGCCATGCCGCGGACTCGTCGGAAGCGGGTGACCTAGTGACCGTCGACGGGGTCGTGCCGGGCGGTAGGGTGCCGGCGATGGGAGGGGGATCCCAAACGATCGCAGCGGTCGAACGCGCCGCCGATGTGTTGCTGCTGTTCTCCGATGAGAACGCCGGCGTCCTCGGCGTGACCGAGATCGCCGACCTGACCGGCTTCTCCAAGGCGGTCGTCCATCGCATCCTCAACTCCCTGAAGGCGTCGAACTTCATCACCGTCGACCCCGAGACGAAGCGCTATGGCCTCGGACCAGCCGCCGTCTCCCTCGGGCTGACCTACTTGGAGGGCCTCGACGTGCGGACCATGGCCCGGCCGGTCATGGCCGAGCTGGGCCGGCGCTCCAACGAGACGGTCACCCTCTCCATCCGTCACGGGTGGGAGCGGAGCTACATCGACCAGGTCATTCCCTCCATCGAGGTGCGCATGGTCGTCCAGATCGGCGAGACGTTCCCGCTCCATGCCGGGGCGTCGTCCAAGGCGATGCTGGCCGCCCTCTCCGACGCCGAGGTCGACGAGTACCTCGAGCGGGAGCTGCGGTCGCTGACCGACAACACGGTCGTCGACCCCGAGCAGCTACGAGCCCAGCTCGCCGAGATCCGCGAGAGCGGGTACGCCATCTCCCGCTCCGAGCGCCGGGCCGGCGCCGCCGCCCTGGCCGCGGCCATCCTCGACCACGAGGGCGACCCGGTCGCCGCGATGAGCATCAGCGGTCCGCTGGAGCGCTTCGGGGAGCGTGCCGAGGAATACACCGACGACATCCTCGGCGCCGCGTCCACCCTCAGCCGGGCCCTCGGCCACCGGGCCTGAAATGTCGGTCCGACGGACCGGCCTCCACCTGCCCCACCGGGCCTGGCTCATCGCCTTCGGGTACTTCCTCGTCTGCTGGGCGGTCGCTTGGGTCACCGGCGCGCTCGACCGGGTGCTCGACGGTCCGTTGATAGGGGAGGGGCAAACCGGTGAGGCAGGTTGGCTGTTCTGGGGGGCGCTCTCGCTCATCGTGGTGATCGTCGGCTACTGGTACGTGTGGCCGATGGGCACGTTCACGAACGGCCGTCCCCGCACCATCTGGACCTGGGTGTTCGGCATCCTTTGGGGTGTGTCCGAGGGCCTGCTGCTGTTGTCGGTACAGACGCTGGTCGACGGCTGGTTCGACGCGGTCTGGGTGGTGGTGGCCGTGACGTTCGTCGTGCTCGCCACCTACATCGGTCTGTGGCACGCCCAGTTCTGGGATTGGGAGGTGGCCCCGTCACACAACATCGAGGCCTGGAACGTCCCCAAGGTGCTGCTCGTCCACACCCCGAACCTCATCGTCACGACGACGTTCCTGACGCTCTACGACAACGCCGCCCTGTTCGTTGCCCTCCAGACGATTGCCTTGGTCGGGTCGGCAGTGGCGATGCGCTTCCCCGCCCCCTTGGCGCCTCCCGAGAAGGTGGCCCTGCGGTAGCCGCGAGGGGGTTGCCCTGCCATCGAATTCGGTATATACCCAGGGCATGAAGGGATATATCATTCCCGACGTGGCGAAACGACTTGTCGAGATCGATGACCAACTCCTCGAGCGTGCTCGGGCCGTGTCGGGGCAACCGACCATCAAGGGGACGGTCGAGACCGCGCTCAAGCAGATGGTCCAAAGGGAGGATGCGGTCGCCTTCGTCGAGTGGTTGAAGACGGCCGAGTTCGACCTCGCGGCCTTCGAGGCTTCACGAGAACCCGATTTCCCGCTCCAGGATGAGTAGGGGCCTCCTGCCCGACACCTCGGTCCTCGGTCGGGCCCAGCAGCCAACGGTTGCCGCCCGGCTGGAGCGTGCGGCCGCACAGTCCCGCCTGTGGGGCTGTCGCCCCGTCACCCTCGAGCTGACGTACGGTGTTCCAGCGAGCCGAGTACCGGCTGCCCTGAGGATCCATGAAGCGCTGCCGATGGCGACCGTCGACGACCGCGTGCTCGACCGGGCGCTCGAGGTGGCTCGCCTGATGGCCGAACGTGGGCTTCACCGCGGCGCCAAGGCGATGGACCTGGTGATCGCGGCGGCTGCGGAGAACGAGCGACTGACGGTGCTCCACTACGACGCCGACTTTGACCGGATCGCCTCGGTCACCAACCAGCCGACCGAGTGGGTGGCCGAGCCCGGCACGCTCGACTGATCGAGAGCGCTGGAGCCGTTGTTGCCTGGGAGCCTCGGTTCAGCCGGTGACGTCGTCGACCGCGACGACCTTGGTGGGGCGGAGCTCCCAGACGACTTCGTCATCGCCACCGTTGCGCTCGGCGTAGGCCTCCCGCTGGTCCTCGCCCATATACCGGGCGCCGGTGGCACCGGCGATCCGACGGACCTCGTCGGGGTCGTCGTTGAAGGCGACCTCGCCGTCGAGGCGGACGTAGGCGAATGGCTCGACCTCCATGTCGACCAAGAGGCTGATGCGGGGCTCCTTCGCCATGGCCTTCGCCTTCGGGGATGTCCTCACGGTCTGGCCCCGAACCACGCCGTCCTCGTAGACGAACCAGACGGGCGTCACGCTCGGCCGGCCGGACGGCAGGACCAGGGCCAGCTTGCCGGTCCGGGTGCCCTCGGTGATGAAGGCCTCCCACTCGGGTCGGGTCATGGGACGCATGTGGCGAAGGTATCAGCCCTGGCCGACGACCAACGAGACGATGGCGTCTATCGCAGTCGGCGTCATGGCGTGCGGTGCCTGCTCGATCTCGGTCCACGTGACTTCGAGGCCTGCCTCGGTGGCACGCAGCTGGAACAGCTTTGACATTTCGATCAAGTCGATGTCACCGTCGTCCATGGCACCGAGGCGCCCGAGGTCGGCTTCGAGGCCCCCATCCGGCTCGCGAAGGGCCAGATACTCGTCCATGGTCTTGTCGC
>JAHEFX010000055.1 GCA_024639975.1 bacterium | reverse complement strand
CCGGGGTATTGGTCCTCTTCGGCGGCATCGTCCTGGTTTCGATTGCCGGGTTGCTGTCCGGACGACGGGAGGAGTAGCGCACCGGCGGCGCCGGGGGACCGCAGCGACGACCGGCCAACGGGGGTGACCCTCGCTGGCGTAGCCTTCTGGTGAAGGGAGGTCGGATGGCTGATTCGGCTCGCCCGTGGCGCACCGTTCTCGCGGCGATCATCGCCGCCGGGGTGGCCCTTGCCGGGTGGTTGCTCGCCCCAGCGGACTGGCCGAGCGGTACCGGCAGCGCCACCCTTGCCTCCGGTGAGTCGGTCGTGGCCGACGCTGCCATCCAGGTGGGTGATCTCGCCCCAACCACCATCACCGGAGGCGGCTACGAGGTCACCTTCCCCGAGGGGCTCCCACTCGGCGGGCCGATCACCGCCGAGATCGCCGGCCCCGACCTCGACGACGTCGAGCTCACCCTCACCCTCCCCGACGGACGCACCGAGGTCATCCCCGTCGTCCGGACCGACGGCGCCGTCCTCACCGCCACCCGGCGGCCCGCCGCCGACGTGGGGGTGGCCCTCGCCCTGCTCGGCGCCGTCGTGGTCCTGTGGATCAGCGCTGCTGTGCCGCTCTGGGTGACATCACTCTCGATCCCCGTGGTGCTCGTTGCCACCGGCGTCGCCGGGGCCACCGAGGCCGTGGCGCCCTTCTTCAACCCGATCATCGTGCTCTTCTTCGCCGGCTTCCTCATGGCCGAGGCGATGCGTCGCTCCGGGCTCGACCACCAGGTCGCCGTCGCCGTCGTCTCCCGGGCCGGACGGAGCGGCGTGGGGCTCTTCGCCGTACTCGTCGGCCTGTCGGCGTTCCTCTCCATGTGGATGTCGAACACGGCCGCCGCCGCCGTGCTCGTGCCGATCGCCATCGCCATCGCCGAGCCGATCCACCACGACGGATTCCGACGGGCCGCCGTGCTCGGCATCGCCTACGCCGCCACCATCGGCGGGGTGGGCAGCGCCATCGGCACCCCCGCCAACCAGCTCGCCATCGAGTTCCTCGACGAGTTCGGCGTCCGGTCCCTCACCTTCGCCGAGTGGTTCCCGATCGGCCTGCCGATGGTCGTGCTGTTCCTGCCGCTCATGGGCGCCTACCTGTGGTGGCGCAGCGACGTGCGACTCGAGCCCGGTCGGCTCGTCGAGGTCAAAGCCGCCGCCGTCGCCGAAGCGGAGGAGGCCGGGCCCCTCGACCGGGACCAGGTAACGGTCCTCACCGTCTTCGGCCTCGTCGCCGTCGGGTGGCTCACCCAGACCTGGCATGGCGTCCACCCGGGCATCGTCGCCCTCGGCGGCGCCGTGCTGCTCGGACTGGTCGGCCGGATCCGCACCGAGGACCTCGGTCGGATCTCGTGGTCGTCGCTGCTCACCTTCGGTGGCGGGCTCACGCTGGGGCTGGCACTCGTCTCGACGGGGGCGTCGGACCACCTCGCCTCCCGACTGACCGGCCTCGCCGGGCTGCCGGCGCTCGTCGCCGTGGGGGCCGTGGCCGTCATCACCCTCGTGCTCACGACGGTGGCGTCGAACACGGCGTCGGCGGCGATCCTCATCCCGATGGCGATCCCACTCGCCGGCGTGCTCGGCATCGACCCGGTTGCCCTGGTCGCCGTCGTGGCGATCGCCTCCTCGGTCGACTTCGCCCTGGTCGTCGGCACCCCACCGACGATGGTGGCCTACTCCACCGGACTGTTCACCCCCGGCCAGATCGCCCGCCGGGGCAGCGTTCTCGACCTGGTCGGACTGGCGCTCCTCGTCGTGGTGGTCACCCAAGTGTGGGGATGGCTCGGCGTCCTCTAGGACTCGGAGCCGGTTCCTGCCCACACCGGAGGTGAATCACGGCCTACTTTCCCCCCATGGCCGCCACCCCGCACCCCGAGCGAGATCCAGACGGCCGGTTCGTCCCCTTGGTCCTGCTCGCCGCGGCGCTCGTGCTCGGGATGTCGACATGGTTCTCGGCATCGGCGGTGATCCCCCAACTGGACGATGTGTGGTCGCTGGGGCCCACGACGCGGGCATGGTTGACGATCGCCGTGCAGATCGGATTCGTGGTCGGTGCCGTGGTCTCCGCCGTGTTCAACGTGCCCGATCGGGTTCGGCCCCAGCTCGTGATGGCCGTCGGCGCCGTCGGGGCAGCCGTGGCCAACATCGGTCTGGTCGCGGTGGAAGGCGCGGTCGGCGGTATCCCCCTCCGGTTCGCCAGCGGCTTCTTCATGGCCGGGGTCTACCCGCCGGCGTTCAAGCTCATCTCGACTTGGTTCCGCGCCGGCCGGGGCCTGGCGCTGGGTGTGCTCGGCGGCGCCATCATCCTCGGCAACGCCGGACCGCACCTCGTCAACGGACTCGGTGGCCTCGACTGGCAGGTCGTGATCTGGGTGACATCGATCCTGAGTGCCGTCGGGGGCGTTGCCGCCCTCCTCGTCGCCGACGGCCCCTTCCCGTTCCCCCGATCGGTCTTCGACCCCCGCCAGGTGGGTCTCGTCTTCGCCAACCGGGGCGTCCGACTCGCCTCGGTCGGGTACTTCGGCCACATGTGGGAGCTCTTCGCCATGTACGCGTGGTTCCTCGTCTTCTTCTCCGACCACTTGGACGGTGCCCGGTCGACGGCTTCGCTCGTGACATTCGCCGTCATCGCCATGGGATCCGTCGGCTCGTTCGCGGCGGGATGGCTGGCCGATCGATGGGGGAGGACCAGCACGACCATCCTGCTACTTGCCGTGTCAGGTGCCTGCTCGCTCCTCATCGGCCTCCTCTTCGACGGCCCCACCTGGCTGGTGGTCGTCGTCGGTCTCGTCTGGGGCCTGACCGTCGTCGCCGACTCGCCGCAGTTCTCGGCGATCGTCACCGAGACCGCCGATCCCGCCTACGTGGGAACGGCGCTCACCATGCAGACGGCGATCGGGTTCACGGTCACGGTCGCCACGATCTGGCTCATTCCTGTCCTCGAGAACGCCCTGACCTGGCGTTGGGCATTCGCCGTGCTGGCGCTGGGTCCGGCCGTGGGCATCGGGGCGATGGTCCGACTCCGAGGGCTACCGGAGGCCCGGCTCATCGCTGGGGGCCGTGGCTGATCGCATTGGAGAGGGGGCTGGCCCCGATGACAGCAGCACCCCGCGGCGCGACAATGAGCGGTTGAGGAGGTGGTGGAGATGATGACGGATACGCCCACCCCTGAACTGGAACGGTCCGGACCCGGCTGGGCCCATCGGATCGGCATCGTCTTGTTGGCCGTCGGCTTGATCGGCGGCGTTGCCTAGGCGCTCCAGGCCTGGTTCTCGGCCGGAATGGGAGCGACCGGTGATCGCACGATCTGCGAGACGGTTGGTGTCGAGGACCCGGTGGACAATCCGGATGTCTGGTCCTGCCTGACCGGGCCCGACCACGCACCGACGGTCGTGTTCACCGGTACCGAGGAGACCGTGGCCAAGGTCAACGACATGGCCCAAGAGCTCTACCTGGCGGACCAGCGGCTGCTGTGGCTGTACCCGTCGGCCGGACTGGTGATCGTCGGGCTCGGTTTGATGGTCGTCGGCCTGCGCAGGGGCGACTAGCGGGCGCGACGTGGCCCCGGCATCTCGCCGGGGCCACGGTCGCATCCCCCTGCGAGCAGGGCTCGGCCGCTACTCGTTCGTGTGCGCGCTCCAGGAGTGCTGTCCCACCGCACCCGGGCCTTCCCAGCTGAATCCGTTCTCAGGATGCGGTGCGGGGGTCCCGGGAATGGTGACCAAGATCTGCGCTTGGCGCAGCGTGCCTCGTTCGTTCTGGTGGTTGTTGGTCTCGGAGGGGATGTGCCAGCTGTTGGATCCGGACGTCTTCACCAGACCACCTTCGGTTCCCAATACCTCGATCGTCAGTCGTTCGTATTCGGCTCCCAGGTCCCTTCCCCCCTGGGTGCCGTCGCAGGTCTCCCAGTCGATGCTGCCGTAGTAGAACGACCCGGTCGCGAAGCCGGTCGTGAACTTCGTCTTTCCCTTGGTCGGTACGTCGAACTCTTCGAGGCTTGCCTCGCCTTGGACATTGATCCAGGCGAGAGCGTCAGCAGGCGCTCCTTCGCAGTCGTAGCCGGCGGAGTAGTTGATCCCCATTCCCTCGCCGTTGTCGCCACGGATCGCCCAGGCCTCGCCGTCGGTCGAACCGTCGTCCGAGCCCATCCAGCCAAGGATCTGGTATTCGGAGTAGCTCTCGTTCACCACCCGCTTGGCGCTGGCCGGCAGGGCTGCCACCACGACCAGTAGGGCAATGACCAGGGCGGCCATTCGGCCACCTCTCCATCGCTTCCGCATGATTCCTCCCAATCTCGAGCAGTCTTCTCGCCGCTCCCTCACCCATTGAGAGCAACAGGACCTCATCGATCGCGACGGGCAATATCTGTCGGGAAGGCTCTGCGTACGGTCCGAACCGCGGCTCCACCCGGAGTCGTTCGTCCTCGCTCGAGAGTCCTTCGACTCCACGGGACGTCGGGTGCTCCACTGGGCGGGGGGACATCGAGCACGGAGCGACCTCGACCGGCTATTCCTCGATCCACTGGAGTACCAGCTGGTCGCCTTCCGCGTCGGTCCAGCGGACGTATACCTGCCGGTCGGGCCCGCCCAGGTTCGCCTCGAAGGTCCACTCGCCGCCGTCGGCACTCACCTCGGTCGCGTCTTGGAAGGCTCCCTGCTCCACGTCGACTTGGAGCAGGGTGCCGTCGGGCACGTCGGCCGTCCCGGAGACGGCCGTCCCCTCGATGCCGCCAATGGCGATGGCCGGTATCGGGCCCAGGTCGACTGTGACTCGCTCGTTGGACAGCGCCACCGCGCTTCCAGGCGAGAGGTCGACGTACAACTCGATTCGCCCCAGTTCATCGGCGGTGACCGTGCCGACCGCATCGCCGTCAATGGTCGCCTCGAGGACCTCGGCTGGCTCGAACCACGAGCCGTAGACGAGACCCTCCCACGCGAAGTACTCCAACTGCGGTGAGGCCGCCTGTCCCCGGTTCATGACCCAGCCGTCGCCGCTCTCCACCCAGAACTCCACCACCGTGGACGGTTCGAGTCCCGGCGCCGAGGCGTCGATCACCTGTGTCCGTCCGCTCGCCTCTCCCGGAATCCCGGTCCGGTCGCCGCCATTGGCGACCCAGACGATCGTGTTGGCCCCGATCGGAGCCTCGAACCCGACCCCGACCTGATCGGTGGCGTCGAAGATCCGGACCAGATTGATCTGGACGACCGGAACGACGAAGGTCGTCTCCCCGATGGTCACGAGCGCCTCGCCATCGGCGAAGACCACGCCCTCGAACAGGGTGTCGAACGACCCGTCTGCCCCGACCGAGGTCACGTCTTGGGCCGAGAACGCGACTTCTCCTTCGGTGACGAGCTCCACGTCCACGGGGTCGCCCGGCACCAGCCCGAAGCCCGAGATCTCCAACTCCCCGTCGAAGAGGACCACCACCCCCTGATCGGCGGACGGGGCCGGCGACGGAGGGCTCGTCCCGCCCTCATCGGACCCGATCGCAACGATGCCGGCCACCCAGAGTCGCTCGCCCTCGAGGTATCCGACCGACAACTCGGAGAGCGGACCGGGCTCGAAGGCCACGGAGAAGCGGCCGTTCCCGACGACCGTCTCGACCGGGGCGCTGGCTTCGTGGCTGATCGACACCACCGAGCCGTCCACCAGATCGGTGGTGCCGGATACGACGCCTGTCTGCGGGTCATGGGCGTCGAGTACCAGCTCGTGGATCGACACCGACGCGGTCATCTCCCCGTCGTCGACCGCCAGTTCGTCGCCGGACTCGAGCTCGATGTCGCCGAGATAGATCTCGAAGCGTCCACCGGCTCCGACGGTCACCGGGGCGCCAAGCGGCTCGCCGTTGACCCGCAGCTCCGCCTGGGCCCCGGGAGTCCAACCGGCCCCTTGGAAGAACCAATCGCCGCCCATGAAGAGATCGAGCTCCGGTGGTCTCGGAACGGCCGATCGGGGTGCCGTCGATGCGACGCCATCGCCGCTCGCGACCCATGCCGTACCCACGGACTCGAGGGTGACGTCGACCGTGCCGGAGAGATCGACTTCCCAGGCGCCATTGAAGGTCTCCGTCTCGACGACGGTGAGCTCGGTGCCGCTCTCGATGCGTACCTGGATCGATGTCCCGTCAGGCACCCGGGCCCGGCCGACCGCGACGTCGGACTTTGCGTCGAGTAGGTCGAAGGCGATCCCCAACTGGACGACCACGTACGTGGCGGGATCTTCGGTCCTCAGCTCCCCGGACAGGACCCGGACGATCGCCGTTTCGCCGTCCCGCAAGCCGTGTTCGGGCCACAGGACGACCTCGAACCGGCCGTCGGGTCCGACTTCGGTCGGTGGCAGGACGACGTCGTCGAATCTCGCCGCGTTCAACTCGACCTCGACGATCGACCCCGGCGGGTGGTCCTTGCCGAGAACCATCGTCCCGTTGTCCGCAATGAGGACGACGGGACCGTCCACGGGGAATGAAGTGATGGTGTCGGCCGGTCCGATCTCCGAACCGAAGCCGTCCAACAGGAGTGCCAAGGGGATGCCGATCATCAGGACGGCAGCGAGGGCCAGGACCCCTCGGGTCCAACCCGGAACCCGGCGATCCGGCGCCGGGGTCGGTTGCCCAACCGGTGCCAGTTCCTCGATCGGCGGGGCGGAGGCGTTCAGCCACTCGGCGTAGTCGCGTAGCTCGTCGTGAAGTTCAGTCGACACTGAACACCCCCATTTCCGATCGAAGTCGGGTCAGGGCCCGCTCCAGGTGCTTCTTGGTGGACGAGAACCCGATGCCCAGCATCTCGGAGACCTCGGTCACGGTCCATCCGAACCCGTGGACGAGCACCACCACCTCGCGCTGTCGGGGTGAAAGCCGCTCGATGGCCGGCTTCAGCCCGGGCTCCACCCGCGGTGGCTGGTAGGCGATGCGTGGCTGTGGCAGCCGAGGTTTCGGTCGGAAGATGCCTCGCCGCGCCTGCGACTGGGCCACCCGGTAGAGGTACCCGGCCGGATTTTCCATGGCGCGAACGCGGTCCCAATGCTCCCACGCGTAGCCAAGGGCCTCCGCCGTGACGTCGGCCCCTCGCTCGGGTCCATACCGGGCCAGCAGGGTGGCCCGGAGCTTGGGACCGATCTCTTCCACGAAGGCCGTGAAGTCGCCTTGGTGCACGCTGGATTCCCTTGTTCCTCGCACAGCCAAGCAGGCGGCTTCCTTCACCGCTGTCTCAATCCGGGCGCGCGTTGCCATTTGCCCGACAAGAGCATCGGCGGCCCGTCCATCGCGACAGGGATCTCATCCGACTGGACGACGGCCGGGGCAGGTCCCGGTGAGGAGATCGCCCCTGAGCCTCCCGTGGGTAGTCCCGAAACCCATCGAACCCCGTATCTCGCCCCCGACCTTCTCGAATGTGGAGGCGGTCCGGCCACAGTCGATGCACTCGAACCAGCCGAAGACGGAGCTGTCTTGCCAGGTCGACAAGTACCGCACGTCGTGACCGGAGGCCGTGGCCTCCTCGACGGCCGTTCCGTGCTTCTTCAGTAGGGACTCTCGGGTCTTGCGCTCCATTCGCTTCGCCGTCAGGATCCACGGACGCGTCCGGTTGCCGGCCATGGCTATGGCGTTGGCGACGACCAGCAGCACCGTCGGGAGGTCGAGGTCGTCCTCAAGGGTCATCTCGACTTCCTTGTCGACAGCGATCTTGCCTGCGGGTCGCCCCGCAAGCTCGATCGTCCAGCCGGCCCATTCGGTGTCGGATCGCACCACGACCTCCCCTCGATCGGTCGACATGGACATCGACACGGGGGCGAGCGTCTTGGACGACACCCCGATCTCGGCGTGTCGTAGGACATCGTCCCCGGCCACCACGTCGGTGCCCCAAGCAGTGATCTCGGGTAGCCCTATGGCCTCCCATCCACCGGACTCGACCAGTTCCGATGCCGACCTCGGCACATCGAATCGCACCGCCCACCAGGCGCCCTCGGCGGTCGAGACACCCCACGCGTCGGCCCCCGGATCGGCGGGCTCCTGCAGAGTGGCGACGCTCGTCCCGTCGAGGAACAGCTCGAGGCCACCGCTGGCTCCCTTCACCGTGATGTTCCCTCGCATGCGCTCTCCTCCAGCTCGCTCAGCAGAGTCCCCCCGGGACGCTGGCGGTGTCGCCGTTGCCATGGCACTCGTTCCCCCGGTACCTCTCGTCGGGGTGGCTCCCGTCGTCCCACAGGCCGACGTCTCGGTTGTCGTAGGCGCGGTTGTCGACGAACTCGTTCCCGCCACCGGCGGAGGGGTCCGTGTGGGCCCCCTTCAGGTTGTCGTGGAGGTCGTTCTCCCGGAACTCGTTGAACCCTGCTCCGGCGAACACGGCTATCCCGACGCCGCCTCGGGACACCTCGTTGCCGGTGAACACGTTGCGGCTCGAGCCGCGTTCCACGCCGATGCTGAACCAGTTTCGGGCGCCGGAGACGGTGTTTTTGGTGAACGCGTTGTCGTGGCTGTCGGTGATCCAGAAGCCCCCGCCACCCTCGACCACCGCGTTCCCCTCGAAGATGCTGTCGCTGGTGAAACCGACCTGGAAGCCGGCCCCCCAGTTCCGCTCGGCCACGTTGTCCTGGATCGTGGCGTTGGTGACCGATCGCTCGAACAGGTACCCGATCTCGTTCTGGCCGGCATACGAGTCCCGGATCGTCGCACCCGTCGTGCCGGAGACCAGGTAGAAGCCGATGCGGTTGTTGGTGGCCGTGATCTGCTCGGCGGATGCATCGACGGAGCCGCCGAAACCCACAGCCGTGTTGAAGCCGACGACCTCGCAGTTGCGGACGGTGGCTCGGTCGCCGAGCACGACACCGACCCCGTCGCCCGTCCCGATGATCTTGTGGCCGTCGCAGTCGAGCGTCCCGCCGTCGGCGACGAGGACCGTGCCCTCCGTGTCTTCGGTCAGGGTCTCGGATCCGGCGACGCCCTGCGCGCCGAGCTCGGGGAGTGGGACGAGGCCGGGGGTCTGGAAGGTGAAGAGCGCAAACACCGGGGAGGCGAGCACGACGAGCGCCAGTGGTACGAGCGCCACGAGCGCCCATCTCAGGGCGCCGCCCCGTCGGCCTTGGTCGACCGGCCCCGTCTCCTCGACTTCGTCCTCTCGCAGCGATCGCAGCAGCACCCACGCCGGGAGGGCGACGAGTGCGCCCCCGGCCAGGCCCCCCAGGAGTGCGGTCGCGTCGACGAAGCCCTCGTCCGCCGATGGATCGAGCCCGAGGTGGAGGAACGCCGCCCCGAACATGCCGGCCAAACCGCCCAGCAAGAACAGAGCGGCGGTGACCAGCCACCAGACCGAACCACGGCCCTGGTGTCGGGCTTCGTTGTCGACGTATCGGCGGATGCCCGCAACCGCGACCAATGCAGCGATGCCGAGCCGGATCAATCGCGACCCCCGAGGATGGCAAGGAGGCGGAGCAGCTCCAGGTAGATCCAGACGAGGGTCACCACCAGGCCGAACGCCGATGCCCACTCGAGCTCGGCTGGTTCCCCGGCGGCCACGCCCCGGTCGATGGCGTCGAAGTCGATGAGGAGGTTGAAGGCGGCCAGCCCGACCATGAACAGCGAGATCGGGAGGGCGAACGCCGACGAGAAGAAGAAGTCGGTCGAGCCGAACAGCACCGAGGCCCCGATTGCGAAGAGGTAGAAGACGAAGGCGCCTGCCGTGGCCCCGATGATGAACCGGCGGAACCGGCCGCCGACCCGGACGATCCCAGTGCCGTAGAGGGTCAACATGACGACGAAGGTGACCATGGTCGCCACGACCGCCTGGCCGACCACGCCGCCCCAGATCGCATCGAAGTGCCGGGAGATGACGCCGAGCAGAGCGCCTTCGATGGCCGCGTACACCGGGGCGAGCCACCGGGCCCACCAGGGCTTGCGGGCGATCGCGACGACGAGGCCGATCGTGCCGACCAGGGCGACCCAGTACCAGAAGGGGATCCGACCGGTCGGCTCGAAGGCATCCCACGTCATCGAGGCGGTGCCGAACGCAAGCAGGAGGAGTCCGGCCGTCTTCCTGGCGACGCCGCCCACGGTCATCGCCGGCCCGATCGGGGCCTCCGGGGGGACCTCCTCGAGTCGTTCGGGGTCGAACTGGTGCGCCAGTACCGGGTTGGCCATGTCGTTTCCTCCTCTCACCCGGTGAGAGCAACGGACCGGGTCCGATCGCGACAGTCCGGTTCACCGGCAGGAGAGAAAGACGACATACGACCGCCATCTGCCGCGCCTAGGTTCAGGCGCTCGAGTTGGACTGGGAGAGACGAATGCGTAGACGGTTGTCCGCCCTTGCGATCACGGCGTTGATGGTGTTGGCCCTGGTGCCAGCGATGGCGAGTGCCGATCCGGTGCCGGAGATGAAGATCACCGGCGTGATCGACGGGCCGCTCTCGGGCGGGGTGCCCAAGGCGATCGAGGTGACGGCGGTCACGGCGATCGACGACCTCAGCCAGTTCGGCCTCGGCTCGGCGAACAACGGTGGTGGCACCGATGGGCAGGAGTTCACGTTCCCTGCTGCGTCGCTCAACGCCGGCGATGTCGTCTACGTCGCTTCCGAGTCAACCGGATTCACCGCGTTCTTCGGCTTCGCGCCTGCGTATACCTCGGGAGCCGCATCCATCAACGGCGACGATGCCATCGAGCTGTTCCACGATGGTGGCGTGATCGATGTGTTCGGGGACATCGACACCGATGGCAATGGGGAGCCTTGGGAGTACCTGGACGGTTGGGCCAAGCGGATTGCCGGCGGGCCGGATGGTTCAACCTTCGTTCTCGCCAACTGGTCGTACTCCGGTCCCGACGCGCTCGACGGCGAGACCACCAATGCCTCCGCCGCCAACCCGTATCCGGTCGAGACTCAAGCCGTGCCCGGACCCCCGATCGTGCCACCGCCGACGGGCTACTTCATCCACGAAATCCAGGGCTCCGGAGACAGCTCACCGCTGGCAGGTGAGAACGTCCGTATCGAAGCCGTGGTCACGGCGACGCACGAGGGGAGCAACTATCGCGGCTTCTTCGTCCAGGAGGAGGATGCTGACGTCGACGCGGATGCCGCCACATCGGAAGGTCTGTTCGTCTACACCGGGTACAGCCCGGCAGGCGTCTCCGTGGGGGATCTCGTGCAGGTGGACGGTCAGGTGGTCGAGTACGACGACCTGACCGAGATCAGCCAGCCGTCCCAGGTCGTGGTCGTTTCTTCGGCCAACACGCTCCCGACCCCAGCGTCCCCCCTTCCGCAGGTGTCCCACTCGGGTTGGGAACACGTCGAGGGCATGCTGGTGACGCTGCCCGACGGCATGGTCGTCAGTGAGTACTTCAACTTCGATCGCTTCGGTGAACTGGTGGTGGGCCTCCCCATGTCGGGTGAGGGCCGGCTCTACCAACCGACAGCCGTCCACGATCCCGCTACACCCGAGGCCGAGGCCCGGCGGGACTGGAACGTTGCGAACCAGATCACGGTGGATGACGGACAGACCTTCCAGAACCCCTGGTACCCGACGCATCCAATCAACGGTGAAGACTTCACCCGGACGAACTACTTCCGAGGTGGCGATGTCGTCGACGGGTTGACCGGCGTGGTGACGTTCACGGAATCCGGGGGCTACAGCTGGGCTGCGTCCTACAAGCTCCTCGCCACCGGCTACGACGCCTACACCCCCAACCCGCGACCGAGCACTCCTGACGTCGGCGGACGACTGACGGCTGTCTCGTTCAATGCCCTCAACTACTTCCTGACCACCGATGGGTCCGGTTCGATCTGCGGCCCAGACCTGGACCAGGACTGTCGTGGAGCCGACAACGCCTTCGAACTCGACCGGCAACGGGCCAAGACCCTGCGGGCCATGATCGAGATGGACGCCGACCTGTTCGGCATCCAGGAGGTCGAGAACACGACCGGCGTCCACCCGCTCGCCGACCTCGTGGCCGGCCTCAACGACCACTTCGGCGAGGACACCTACGCCTACGTCGATGCCGGCGTGCCCGGTCCCGACGTGATCAAGGTGGGGATCATCTACCGCCGGACTGCACTGACCCAGATCGGTGAGACGGCCATCCTCGATTCCGACGAGTTCATCGACCCGCTCGGTGTCGGTCGGCCACTCAACCGGGCCGCGGTGGCGGCTTCGTTCCTCGAGAAGGGAACCGGTGAGAAGTTCTCGGTCGTGGTCAACCACCTCAAGTCCAAGGGCTCCGGCTGTGGGGCCGGCGACGACGACGCCTGGGCCGGGAGCTGCAACGCCTCCCGAGCTGCGGCGGCGCAGGTGCTTGCCGATTGGGTCGACACGAACCCGACCGACTCCAAGGACGCCGACTGGTTGATCCTCGGCGACCTGAACTCCTATGACCAAGAGGATCCGATCGATGTCCTCAGGGACGCCGGGTACACCGACTTGGTCGGTCACTTCGGGGGCGAGCTCGCCTACTCGTACCTGTTCGGTGCCCAGCTGGGGTACCTGGACTACGCCATGGCTTCCGGGAACTTGGTCGACCAGATCAGCGGCACGGCCGTCTGGCACTCCAATGCCGACGAGGCCGACGTGTTCGACTACGACACCTCGTTCAAGTCGAACAACCAAGACGCCTTGTTCGACGCCACCAACCCGTACCGGAGCTCGGACCACGACCCCGTCATCGTGGGGCTGGACCTCGACGAGAAGCCCGGCAAGGGCAACAAGGGCAAGAACAAGTAGACGGCAACGGGGATCCGGATCGACCGGATCCCCGTTTGTCGTCGTGGTGATTGCGTAGCCTCGGCTCCATGAGCGACAAGAACGCTGCCGTCGGAGGCGGTGCCATCTACAGCCTCGGGATCTTCGGGGCCTTCGTCTACTTCTGGGGTACGGCCGACGGGCTCTGGGAGTATGTCCTGACGTTCATCCAGGCCCTCTTCTGGCCCGCCTGGATGGTCTATGAGGTCTTCGAAGCCCTGGGGGCCTGAACCGGGTCGGACCGACGGCCAATGGGCCGGTCTGCTCCGTACCTACGACATGACTCCCAAGATCGTCGCCATCGCCGGGAGCACCCGGCGCTCGTCCCTGCACAAGGAACTCGCACGCGCCGCCGTCGACGAGGCGGACCGGGCCGGGTTCGATGCCACTTTCGTCGACCTCGCCGACCTACCCCTGCCGCTCTACGACGGCGACCTCGAAGCCGCATCCGGGGTCCCCGAAGCCGCCCACCGGCTCTATGAACTACTCGCCGACACCGACGTCGTGTTGTTCACCTCACCCGAGTACAACGGCGGGTATCCGGCAGTCCTCAAGAACGCCATCGACTGGGTGACCCGGATCGACCGTTCCGTCTTCGCCCGACCCACGCTGCTCGTCTCTGCCAGCTCCGGCAAGGGCGGTGGGGCCAAGGGCCTCGGACTGCTCCGCAAGACACTCGAGCACATGGCCGTACCGGTCGTGTCCGAGCTCTCCCTTCCCAATGCCGGCCCCGGCGTGGGCAACCACCCAGCCGTCCGGCACCAGCTCCGGGCGCTCGTCGCCGACGCTGCAGAGTCCAGGGCCGGGCTCCAGCGGGCAAGCTGAACCAAGGCCGCCGTGGACGACGTCGAGGCGCTGTTCGAGTTCGAAGGCGTCGAGGAACCGCCGGACGAAGAGCCGCCGCCCGGCTGGCGGTGGCTCCTGCTCGGCGGGCTGGCCGTCGTCCTGGTGGCGGCGATGCTGCTCATCGACGAACCGGAGCCGGTGCCTGAACCGGAGGTCCTGGTCCCGCCATCCCTGCCCGGCGCCTTCGAGCTCGAGAATTGGGCTTGGGTCCCGAGCGACATGGAATGGGGCAGCGCCGTGGTCCACGTCGAGGGCGGATTGCTCGTCGGCAACCGCAGCTGGAACGGTCGAGGCGGCTGGGCCCTGGTCGGCTGGGACGGTCGACTGACCCGCACCCCGCTCGGGGAGCTCCCCATCGATCCCGTCGCCGACCGCGCCGACGACGGCACGGTGTGGGTCGCCGGACGTGACATCGCCGGCACCCGTGTCGTGGCGGTCGACCCGGACACCGGCGACCTGTCGACGATCGACCTGCTCGCCGGCGAGCGTCCCCTCTCGATCGAGGTCGACGATGGCACCGTCCGAATCCTCACCGATGCCGGTGTCCGGGCCTGGACCCAGGACACCGGATGGCTGGACCCCTCGAAGGTGGGCGACACGGCAGCCATTGCAGCGACGTTGGAGTCGGCCATGTACCGGGCGACGGTGGCCATCCAGACGGGCGAGCTCGACCCGCCGGGTCCCGCCGTCCGGCCGTCGAGCGTGGTCC
>JAHEFX010000054.1 GCA_024639975.1 bacterium | reverse complement strand
AGGTCGCCCCGGACGACTGCACCGGCTGCTCGATCTGCGTCGAGATCTGCCCGGCGGTCTCCAAGGAGGTCGCCAAGCACAAGTCCATCAACATGACGGCCAAGACGAAGGACGTCCTCGAAGAGGAGCGGACCTCCTGGTCGTTCTTCCTCGAGATCCCCGAGTACGACCGCACGGCCGTCAACACCGGGACGGTGAAGGGGAGCCAGCTCCTCCAGCCGTTGTTCGAGTTCTCCGGCGCTTGCTCCGGTTGCGGTGAGACGCCCTACGTGAAGCTGGTGAGCCAGTTGTTCGGCGACCGGTCGATCATCGCAAACGCGACCGGTTGCTCGTCCATCTACGGCGGCAACCTCCCCACCACGCCCTACGCCCGGAACCCCGACGGGCTGGGTCCGGCCTGGGCCAACTCACTGTTCGAGGACAACGCCGAGTTCGGTCTCGGCATGCGGATGGCCCTCGACCAACTCGAGGAGGCGGCCCGCTCCGAGGTCGCGAATCTGGCCGACGGACTCGGTGACCTCGCCGATGAGATCCTGGCCGCCGACCAGTCGAGTGAGGCCGGCATCGCTGCCCAGCGCGAGCGGGTTGCGCGGATGCTGACGTCGATCGATGGCAGGGACGACCCACCGGCCGCACGCCTGCGCTCCGTGGCCGAGCACCTCATCAAGACGGACGTATGGATCATCGGTGGTGACGGCTGGGCCTACGACATCGGGTTCGGCGGACTGGACCACGTGTTCGCGTCCGGGCGCAACGTCAACATCCTCGTGCTGGACACGGAGGTGTACTCCAACACCGGCGGCCAGGCGTCGAAGGCGACGCCCCGCTCGGCGGTGGCGAAGTTCGCCGCGGGCGGCAAGCAGACCGGCAAGAAGGACCTCGCCCAGATCGCCATGTCCTACGGCAACGTCTACGTGGGCCAGATCGCGATGGGCGCCAACCTGACCCAGAGCGTGCGGGCCATGGCCGAGGCGGAGGCCCACCCGGGCGTCTCGCTGCTGATCGCCTACAGCCCGTGCATCGCCCACGGCATCGACATGCAGTACCAGATGGACCACCAGAAGAACGCCACACTCACCGGTCATTGGCCGTTGTTCCGCTACGACCCGGCGCTCGAGGCGAAGGGTCAGCCGGGGCTGCGGCTCGACTCCCGGAAGCCGGAGAAACCCTTCAAGGAGTTCGCGGCCACCGAAGGTCGGTTCGCGATGCTCCAACGGGCCAACCCGGAGGGGGCCGAGGAGCTCCTGGCCGCGGCCCAGGAGGACATAGACAACCGTTGGCAGCTGTATGAGCAGATGGTCCACATCCACCGAACAGCCGTGTACGAGGAGGTGACGGAATGAGCATCGACCTCACGACCGAATACCTGGGGCTCACGCTGCCCAGCCCGATCATGGCGTCGTCCTCGCCGGTCACCGGCGACCTCGACCGGTTGGTGGCCGCCGTCGAGGCGGGTGCCGGCGCCGTCGTCCTCCCGTCGATCTTCGAAGAGGAGGTCGAGGCGGAGGAGATGGCCCACCACGCCGGACTCGAGTTCGGCAGCGGGGTCTTCGGCGAGGCCGCGGACGGGTACCTGCCCGAGCCGGTGGGCTACGAACCCTCCATCGATCGGCAGCTGTCCCACCTGGCCGCCGCGGTCGACGCCGTGGACGTGCCGGTGATCGGCTCGTTGAACGGGGTCTCCGACGGCGGTTGGATCCGGTATGCGACGAAGCTCGTCGACGCCGGTGCCGCGGCCATCGAGCTGAACCTCTATCGGATGCCTGCCGACGCCCACGAGACGGGGGCGGCGGTCGAGGAGGGGTACCTCTCACTCGTCGAGGCGGTGCGGGCGGCGGTGGACGTGCCGCTGGCCGTGAAGATCGGCCCGTGGTTCTCGTCCCTGCCGTCCATGGCACGCCGATTCTCCGAGGCGGGGGCGGACGGCTTGGTGCTGTTCAACCGGTTCTACCAACCCGACCTCGACCTCCTGACACTCGGGGTTGCGCCGAACCTGGTGCTCTCGGATCCGTCCGAGGCCCGTCAGGTGATGCGATGGATCGCCGTCCTGCACCCGTTGTTCAAGGGCTCACTCGCCGCCACGTCCGGCGTGCACGGCTGGGAGGACGCCACGAAGCTCCTCCTCGCCGGTGCCGACGTCATGATGATGGCGAGCGCCCTGCTCCGCCGGGGTCCGGGACACGTGAAGCACGTGGCCGACGGCATGGTCGCCTGGCTCGAGGAGCGGGGCTATGACTCGGTGGACCAGGCACGCGGCTCGGTGAGCCATGCCAACGCCGCCGACCCGTCCGGCTACGAGCGAGCCAACTACATCCGAACGCTCCACTCTTGGAGCAGCTGAGGCTCCGCCTATCGAAGGAATGGAGTGCCGAGGGCCCGGGCTGCGCCCGGGCCCTCTTCATGCCCCGAAGTAGTTCGGGGTCTCGAACGGCCACGCGTCGTCGATCCACGCCGCAAGAGCCTGTCGGATCGGTCGGTCCTGGGCAGCCCGGGCGACCGTGACCCAATTGCTGATGTCGGCGTCGCCATCGGGATTGCGGGACGGGTAGATGTAGATGCAGCCGATCACCTCGTCCCCGTCGAGGATCGAGTAGGTGAAGCCACGTCGCTCCTCGAAGTGGCGGGCGTGCATGACCAGGTCCTCGAGGTTCGACTCGAGCGACATGGGCTCGGGCCAGCCCTTCTCTTCTTCGACGCCGAAGCCCGGGGTCGATCGGATGTGGTCGATGCTCGACATCCAGGCCTCGTGGTCGCGCTCGTTGTGCTCGGCACCGAGGGGTTCCAGGCGGAAACCGGGGCCGGTGAAGCTGGTCGGGGCCTCGAAGTCGGGCGGTACGAAGGGCTTCGTCATGTCAGGAAGGCTACGGAGGCATGCATAAGTCCGGATATTCAGGACGTCCCACCCACTGATACGGTGCCTGCCCATGAGTACCGAAGCCGTGCGCGCTCCCCAGGTCGACGTCGATGTTCCCCGGTTCAACCAGGGCCTGGTGGCTGCGATCGCCGCACTCGCCTTCCTGTTCGATGTCTGGTGGCCCGTCTCGATCCTGTTCGTGGTCCTCGGGCTGTCGTGGATCGACGGCCAACGCCTCGGCCTCTTCACCCGCCTCTACGTCGGCGTCATCCGGCCCCGACTGCGCCCCGATGGCCCCGTCGACTTCGAGGACGCCCGTCCCCCACGGTTCGCCCAGCTCCTCGGGACCATCTTCCTCGGGTCCGCCACCGTCGCCTTCGCGATGGGAGCGGAGGCGATCGGATGGACCCTCACCCTCCTGGTGACGGCGCTCGCCGCCCTTGCCGCAACGACCCGTGTCTGCATCGGCTGCATCCTCTACGAGAGGATCCTCCGGTGATCCCCCGCCTGATCGTCCTCGCCGCCGTCATCGGTGCCGTCTGGCTTGCGATTCGTTTCTGGGAGCAGCGACGCACGGCCAGCGGCGACTTCCAGCCGGGTCTCACGGTCATCACCGCAGACGGCTGCACACTGTGCGTCCCTGCGGTCGAGGCGCTCCGGGGCACCGGCACGGATGCCCCGATCCGGGTCGTGGACGTCGCCGATGCCGGCATCGAGGGAATCCTGTCGGTCCCGACCGTCCTGGCGGTCCACCACTCCGGGCGACTCGTCATGCAGCGCTCCGGCACATCGGCGATCACCGACGCACCGGCGCTGGCCGCAGCCATCGCCTAGACGCCGGCAGGTACGCTCGCCGCGTGCCCGCCTCCCACCGCTCGGAGATCGACCCCTTCCACGTGATGGAGGTCATGCGCGCCGCCGAGGACCGCGAGGGAGCCGGTGGCCGGGTGCTCCACCTCGAGGTCGGCCAACCGTCGACGCCGGCGCCCACACCGATCCGTGAGGCCGCAGCCGCAGCGCTCGTCGACGACCGCCTCGGCTACACCAACGCGAAGGGGCTTCCAGCCCTGCGCGAGCAGCTGGCCCACTGGTACCGGGATCGCTACGACGTCCACGTCGACCCCGAGCACATCTTGGTGACGATGGGCGCGTCGGGCGGTTTCAGCCTCGCCTTCCTCGCCGCATTCGATGCCGGCGATCGCGTGGCGGTGACGGCCCCCGGGTACCCCTGCTACCGCAACGCGCTCCTGGCGTTCGGCGTCGAGGTGGTCGAGGTGCCGGTCGGCCCGGACACACGCTTCGTGCCGACGCCGGCCCTACTCGACCTCGCCGGTCCCCTGGACGGCCTGGTCATCGCCTCGCCCTCGAACCCGACCGGCACCGTCCTCACGGATGCCGAGCTCGCATCGCTGGTCGACTGGTCGGGCCGCAACGGCGTGCGGCTGGTGGCCGACGAGATCTACCACGGCATCACCTACGGCGCTCCCGCCCCGACCGTGCTCGCCCACTCGTCCGATGCCGTGCTGCTCCAGAGCTTCTCGAAGTACTGGTCGATGACCGGCTGGCGCCTCGGCTGGATCGTGGCACCCGCCGAGTTGGTTCGGCCGATGGAACGACTCGCCCAGAACCTCTTCATCTCGGCACCGACCATCTCCCAGCTCGGGGCGCTCGCTGCGTTCGAGAGGGCGACCGTGGAAGAGGCGGACCTGCATGTGGACCGCTACACGGCCAACCGGGAGGTCGTCCTCGCCGGGCTGAACGAGATGGGTTGTCCCACGGCACCGGCGGACGGGGCGTTCTACGCCTATGCCGACATCTCGCACCTCGGGGTACCGGCACCGGCGCTCTGCAATCTGTGGCTCGACGAACTCGGCGTCGCCGTCACCCCGGGAATCGACTTCGACCCGACCCGGGGCGATCGGTTCATCCGGATCAGCTTCTCCGAGTCGACCGAGGAGGTCGCAGCTGCCATGGGGCGACTCGTCGAGTGGGTCCGGTCCCGAGACCTCAGCTGATCGCCTGAAGGGCCTGTTCGAGATCGGCGACGAGGTCGTCGGGGTCCTCGAGGCCCACCGAGAGCCGCAGGAGGTTGGCCGGGACGATGCTGGCCGGGCCCTCGATCGAGGCGCGATGCTCGATGAGGCTCTCCGTCCCACCGAGGGACGTCGCCGGCTTGAACACCTTCGTCCTGGTGGCCACGGCCTTCGCTGCGTCGGCGCCTGCGACGATCAGGAGCGAGAGCATCCCACCGAACCCGCCGGTCATCTGGGTGGTGGCCACGTCATGGGTCTCCATCGACCCGAGTCCGGGGTAGAGCACCCGCTCGACGGCGGGATGGGGCTCGAGCGCCGTCGCGACCATCGCGGCCGACTCGGAGGCCCGCCGGTAGCGGACCGCAAGGGTCCGCAGGCCCCTGGCCAGGAGCCAGGCGTCGAACGGGGAGAGCACCGAGCCCAACTCCGTTCGCCGTTCGGAGATCGCATCGATCCGATCCCGGTCGCTCCCCACGACGAGTCCCGCGGTCACATCGGAGTGCCCGTTGAGGTACTTCGTCGCGGAGTGGAAGACGAAATCGGCTCCCAGAGAGAGCGGTTGCGTGGTCACCGGCGGAGCCACGGTCGAATCGACGGCGATGAGGCCGCCCGCGCCGTGGGTGATCGACGCCGACGCCTCGATGTCGATCGATGTCCACAGGGGGTTGACCGGCGTCTCGAGCCAGACCAGGTCCACGCCTCCCTCGACGGCTGCGGCCAGCCCCGAGACGTCGAGGGCCTCGAAGAGGCGCAGACGGATGGCACCGCGCTCGTGCAGTCGGAGCAGGAGGTCGAGACCGCCGTGGTACATGACCCTCGGGGCCGCCACCGCCGCGCCGACGGGCAGCGAGTCGAGAAGCGCCGAGAACGCGGCCATCCCGGAACCGAACAGCAGGGCACCGGCTCCACCCTCGATCGTCGTCAGCGCCTCCTCCACCCCGTCGACGGTCGGCGAACCGGACCGCCTATAGGAGTGGCGGCCGACGAGCTCGTACGCGTCGTCACGCAGGAAGGTGGTCGCCGGCTCGATGGCCGGCACGACCCCACCCGACGGCGGGCCCACCGCGGTGAGCGCCTCCGAGATGAGTGTGTCGAAGTCCATGGGGGCTAGGCCGGTGGGTAGACCCCCATGCCCTTGGCCTTCTCGGTCTGCCAGAAGATGTCGGAGATCTCGTCGATGAGCCCGATCAGCTTCTCGCCGTGGGCCGGGTCCATGGACTTCTTCGCCTCGCCGGCGGTGCGGATCGCTCGCCAGAAGACATCGTGGAGCTGGGGGAACTGCTCGACGTGGTCGGGCGTGAAGAAGTCGGCCCAGAGCACCATCAGGTGGTGCTTCACCTCTTCGGCGCGCTCCTCCTTGATGGAGATGCAGCGGGCGCGGAACACCTCGTCGTCACTGTCGTGGTACTTCTGCGCGACCTTGAGGACGGACAGTGCCTCGATCTTTGCCTGCGCCGGGTCGTAGACCCCGCAGAACAGGTCGCAGTGGGCATGGACGGTCTCGGGTCGGAAGAACCCCATTGCTGTTGCCTCCTGGTGGCCGTGGCGGCCGACGATACCCTCGCGCCGATGTTGGTCAGGAGGTTCGTCGTCGCCGAACGGTCCATGGCACCGGGCCTCGAACCCGGTGACCGGGTCATCGCCGTCCGGCGACCACCTGCGCCCGGGGACATTGCGATCGCATCGGCACCCGACGGACTCCGAGTGGTGAAGCGGGTCATCGCCGTCGGTCCGGGCGAGGTGGAGATCGGGGACGACCGGGTCACGGTCGACGACAGGCCGAGCCCCCACGTCCCGGTCGATGGCACGCCCGGCGCCGGTCGATGGGTCGTCGGTCCCGGGGAGGTCTTCCTCCTGTCGGACGCCCCGCGACGAACCGACTCCGATTCGCGCTCGTGGGGACCGATCGACGTCGCCTCGGTGGTCGGGTCCGTCCGCTGGCGATACCGACCCCTTTCCCGGTTCGGCAGGCCGACCTGACCGGACGCGGCCGGGTGGCCAGGATCCGAAAGCTCCCGATACAGGCGTGGGCACCGTCACAATGCCGGACCACGAACTCGCCTTCGCAAGGAACTCCGCCCGATGCGCCGAATCCTCATCGCCCTCTTCGCCTTCGCCCTGCTCGCCGCCGCCTGTGGCGGAGACGAGTCCGAAGAGACGACCACCACCGAGTCCGAAGCCCCGACGACCACGACGGTGGCCGAGACGACGACCACGTCGACCGTCGACGAGACGACCACAACGATCCTGGCCGGCCCGCCGTCGCCCCTCAACGGGCTGCCCGTCGACGACGAGACACTCCTCGACCAGCGGGTCATGGCGGTCAAGATCGACAACCACCCCAACGCCCGCCCGCAATCGGGGATCGAGCAAGCCGATGCCGTCTGGGAGCTGCTCGTCGAAGGCGGCCTGACCCGTTTCATCGCCCTGTTCCACCACACCGACGTCGACTACGTCGGGCCGATCCGCTCGGGCCGACCCACCGACCCGACGCTGGCGGCGATCACCGGCGACTCCATCGTCATCTCCGGAGCCCAGGACTGGGTACAGAGCATCATCCGCAGCAAGGGACTGAAGATCATCGGCGAAGTCCGGCCGGGCACGTTCCGGATGTCCCACCGCTCGGCCCCGCACAACCTCTACGGCGACACGATTGCGCTCCGTGAGTACGCGACAGGCATCGGGGTGACCGACGAGGGCCCGGCCCTGCCGCTCTTCACCTGGGGGCCACTCGACGCCACCGAGCCGGCCACCGAGATCACCTTCGACTGGTCCGGGTTCCAGAGCCCCATCACCTGGAAGTACCAAGGCGGCCGGTACCTGCGCTTCAACGGCGCCAACGCCCACACGTGGACCAACCGGGACCGCGACGTCGAGGAGCAGGTCGGTGCCGACACCCTCGTGGTGCTCGAAGCCCCCCGCTACACGGCTTGTCCGTCCGGCTCCGGCTCCTGCGTGCCCGCCCTCGACACGGTCGGCACCGGGCGGGCGCTCGTCTTCCACGGCGGCGAGGTCCAGGAAGGGACCTGGGCCCGCGGCACGCACGACATCCCGTTCGCCCTCTCCAACGCCGACGGATCGGTGCTCGAGGTGCCGCCGGGCAAGATGTGGATGATGGCCTTCCCCGCCGGCAGGCCGATCGACTGGTGAGCCCGGAGGAGCTCGGTCGTCACCTCACCATCGACCTGACGACCATCGGTCGCCGATCAGGCCAGCCGAGCCGCATCGAGATCTGGTGGTTCCGAGTCGACGGGCGCTTCGTCATCACCGGGACGCCCGGACCCCGTGACTGGTACGCCAACGTCCTGGCCGACCCTCGGGTCACGGTCCACGTCGCCGGGCTCGACCTCCGAGGGACCGCAACACCCGTGACCGACGCCAAGCTTCGGCGCCGGGTGCTGACCGACCCTGCAACGTCGTGGTACGCCACCCAGGCCCAGCTCGACCACCTGTTGGCCGAAGCACCGATGGTCGAGATCGAGCTGGGATCCGTAGGCGGAGGCTGAAGCCGCCGCCTGGACGGAGCGGAGCGACTCCATGCGGGCCGAGAGGACCTGTCGGTCCGTGTCGAGCTGTCCTCGGGCTGCCGAGGCGTCTCGCGACAGCCGCCGTCGCATGGCCGTCGAAGGCCCGCCGACAGCTCCAGTGGGACCGCGACCAGGGCGCCGGCAACGAGCGACGCCGAACCCTCGAGGTGGCGACCGGAGTCCGGGGCGCGTAGCTTCGGCCCCATGCCGGCACATGCCATCGCCGAGGCCGTCAACGGAGGCGGGTCAGCCGACGACCCGGTACGCCAGGCCCAGCGGGCCATCGAAGCGTCGGACCTGAACGCCTTCACCTCCGTCCACGCCCAGCGACAACGAGTGCCCGATGGCCGGTTGGGGCCACTGGCCGGCGTACCCGTGGCGCTCAAGGACATCATCGACGAGGCGGGGATCGTGACGACCGCTGGGTCGGGATTCCTCCGGGATGTGGCCGAGCGGTCGGCGCCCGTGGTCAAGCGGCTCCAGGCGGCCGGAGCCGTCATCGTCGGTCGGACCAACCTGCACGAGTTCGCCTACGGCTTCTCATCGGAGAACGAGTGGTTCGGTCCGGTCCGCAACCCGTGGGACCCGGACACCTCACCCGGCGGGTCGTCGGGCGGTTCCGCCGTGGCCGTCGCCGCCGGCCTGACCCCCGTTGCGATCGGTACGGACACGGGCGGGTCCGTCCGCGTGCCGGCGGCCATGTGCGGCATCATGGGCCTGAAGGTGACCCATGGCCGGATCCCCCTGACCGGCGTCTTCCCCCTCGCTCCGTCGCTCGACACGGTGGGGCCACTCGCAACCACCGTCCAGGACATCTCAATCACCTACCGGGTCCTTCGAGGGCCCGATGCCGACGACCCCTGGTCGAGACCCGCCGCGCCGATGCCGGTCGCGGCCCACGTCCCGACCCGGGTCGGCATCCCCCGGCCCTGGGTGGGGACCGGTCCCGTCGATCCCGCCGTCATTTCGGCGTTCGACGACTTCACCGGGGCCTTGGAGTCGCTCGGATTCGACGTCGTAGAGATCGAGCTTCCCGACCTCGTTCCTTGGGGGATGATCAACGAGCTCGCCGGCGCCCAGGCTGCCCGGGTACACCGGCGATGGATGATGGAGGATCGCCCCTACGGGGCCGAGGTGGGTCCCCGGATCGCCAAGGCGATGGAGGTCTCCATCGACGAGCTCGCCGATGCCCTCTCCTGGCAGGCAGGAGTCCGACATCGAGCCGTCGAGGCGTTCCGGTCGGTCGACCTGCTGGCGACGCCGTCGGTCGGCGCACTGCGCAAGACGATCGGCGAGGAGTTGGTCACGATCGCCGGCGAGGAAGTCTCCTACCGGCCGGCGCTCTCGTGGTTCAGCGCCCTCGTCAACCATCTGGGCACCCCTGCGCTGAGCCTCCCGCTCGCGATCGACGGTTCGCCGCCTCCTTCGATCCAGCTGATGGCTCGCTGGTGGAACGAGGAGACGCTCCTCGCCGTGGGCCGACGCCTGGAACGCGAGGGCCTGGTCGGCTCCCGCCTCCCCCAAGAACCGTGGTGGCACTGACCGATTCCTAGGCTGCGCGCGTGAGCACCGAGACACGCCGGGTCCAATGGTGGAGGATCCTCCTCCCGATCGGCATCCTCCTGATCCTGTTCGGCTGGCTCCTGCCGAGGCTCGTCGACTACCGGGAGGTCTGGGAGGCGCTCGGCTCGCTCTCATGGCCCGAGATCGCCGGACTCGTCGCCCTCGCCGCGATCTGGTCACTCGCCGAAGCCGGCGTGATCACCAGCCTGATCCGGGGCCTCGGCGTCATCGATGGCGTGAAGGCGTTCCTCTCCAGCCTCACGGTCGGCGCTGCCGTGCCCGCGCCATGGGACGTGCTGACCAGGTACGGGATGTACCGGGCGTACGGCGTCGAGAAGGAGCCTGCCGGAACCGGGATCGTCGTGGGCGGGATGATGACGCTGGCGGTGAAGCTCGGGATCCCACTGGTCGTCCTGGTGACCTGGGTCTCATTCGGGAGCCCGGGCGAGGACGTGGCCAGGATCACGATGTTCGCCGTCGGTGCCGCCATCTCGGTCGCCGCCCTGGTCGGTGCCGCCATCCGGTTCGACAGCTTCGCCCGCTGGTTCGGCCGGATGATCCAATCCGCCGCCGACCGGCTGCTCCCGATCTTCGGCAAGGAGCCCCGTGCCGATCTCGAACAGGCGACGCTCGACTTCCGGGAGCGCCTGATCGTGACGCTGCGCTCCAAGTGGCCAGTCTCGTTCGGGTACGCAATGGCAGCACACGGCTTCCGGTTCGGCGGCCTGCTCCTGGCATTCCGTGCGCTGGGGATCGGGACCGACGACGCACCGGCCCTCCTGCTCGGCGCCGTCTATGCCGTCTCCCTGCTGGCTTCGATGACGCCGATGGTGCCCGCCGGCCTCGGCCCCGTGGAGCTGGTCTTCATCTGGGCGTTCGGCCATGCCGACCCAGGACTGGCCGACCAGGTGGCGGCAGCGGTCTTCCTCCACCGGGCCTTCTTCTGGCTCCTGCCGGTGATCGTCGGCGCCTGGCCGCTCGTCATCTGGGCTCGTAGCCCACGCGTCGAAGCCGAGTAGCGGATCGGGCGACACGGACCAGGAGAGTCCCCCATTCCGGCAGGCTCCCTCGGTCGTCCTAGACCTTCTCGACCACCATCGCGATGCCTTGGCCCACCCCGATGCACATCGTGGCGAGGCCACGGCGGACGTCGCGTCGACCCATCTCGTGGACGAGGGCCGTCAGGATCTTGGCCCCTGACGCGCCGAGGGGGTGCCCGTTGGCGATGGCCCCACCGTTCACGTTGACGATTTCGTGATCGAGGCCGAGCTCTCGTTCACAGGCGATTGCCTGGGCGGCGAAGGCCTCGTTGAGCTCCACGAGACCGATGTCGTCGATCGCGAGACCGGCGCGTTCGAGGGCCTTGCGGGTCGCCGGGATCGGACCCGTGCCCATGATGTCCGGGTGGACGCCCGCCACGGCCGAGGAGACGATCCGGGCCATCGGTTCGAGGCCGAGCCGCTCAACGCCCGCCTCGGTGGCGAGCAGGATCGCCGCTGCCCCGTCGTTCATCTGGGACGAGTTGCCGGCCGTCACCGTGCCGCCGTCGCGGAACACGGGCCGAAGCCGGCCCAAGGCGTCCAGATCGGTATCCGAGCGCGGGCCCTCGTCGTGTTCGACCGAGAGCACCTCCCTCCCACGATCGTCCTGTGGGGCGTCGACCACCTCGATCTCGGGGGCGAGTAGCTCCCGGGCGGCAACGGCGCGGCGATGCGACTCGAGGGCGAACGCGTCCTGCTCATCGCGGGTCACGCCCCAACGCTCGGCCACTTCCTCGGCCGTCTCCCCCATGCCGAGGGCGCGGTACCGGTCGGCCCATCTCGGGTTCACGAGCCGCCAACCCAATGTCGTGTCAGCCATCTCCGGCAGGCCGGGCCGGTAGGCGGCCTTGGGCTTGGACATCATCACGAGTGGCGCCCTGCTCATCGATTCCGACCCACCGGCCACTGCGACATCACCCCAACCGCCCGCCAGGGCGTGACCGGCCTGGATCGTTGCCTGCAGCGAGGAACCACACAGCCGGTTCGTGGTGACCCCACCGGTCTCGAGTGGGAGGCCCGCCAGCAGCCAGGCGATCCGGGCCACGTCGCGGTTGTCCTCGCCGGCTTGGTTCGCAGCGCCCCAATGGACGTCCTCCACCTCGGCCGGGTCAACTTGCGGGTTCCGGGCCATGAGGCGGTGCATGGCGTGTGCAGCGAGGTCGTCCGGGCGCACGCGTGCGAGCACGCCGCCCAGCTTCCCGATCGGAGTTCTGCAGGCGTCGACGATGAATACTTCGGTCATCCCCGGAACGGTACGCGCCGTGAGACTCGGATGTCCCTCCCCCAAGCGCCGCAGTGTGGAAGAATGCGCCCCTGTGAGCCGAAGTGCCCACGGAACCAACCAGGAACAAACGTGACGGATCAGATCGAGCTACACGACCACGACTCGGCCCCCGAAGCACTCGACAAGGTGATCATCCGGTTCGCCGGCGACTCCGGCGACGGCATGCAGTTGGCCGGGACACGGTTCACCGACTCCTCGGCACTCTTCGGGAACGACCTCGCCACCTTCCCCTCCTACCCCGCCGAGATCCGCGCGCCCCAGGGCACCCTGTTCGGCGTCTCCTCCTTCCAGGTCCAGATCGCCGACTACGACATCCTCACCGCCGGCGACCAGCCGGACGTGCTGGTGGCGATGAACCCGGCGGCCCTGAAGTCGAATCTGGAGGACCTCCGGCCGAACGGCACCGTGATCATCAACACGGATGCGTTCGACGAGCGGAACCTCGAGAAGGCCGGCTATGACACCAGCCCCCTCGAGGACGACACGCTCAACTCCTACAAGGTCCACAAGATCCCGATGGAGAAGCTGACCAAGGACGCGGTGGACGGCACCGGCGTCACCGGTCGAGCCGTCCTCCGCTCCAAGAACATGCTGGCCCTCGGCGTGATGGCCTGGCTGTTCAACCGGCCGCCGGAGACCACCATCGAGTGGATCGAGGAGAAGTTCGCCAAGCTCCCCGAGGTGGCAGCCGCCAACGTCGCTGCATTCAAGGGCGGCTACAACTACGGCTTCTCCACCGAGGCGCTCAGGACGACCTACACGGTCCGCAAGGCCGCTCTCGAGCCGGGGACCTACACGAACGTCTCGGGCAACACGGCCACGGCATGGGGTCTCATCGCCGCTGCCCAGCTCGCCGGCCTCGACCTGTTCTACGGCACCTACCCGATCACCCCGGCATCGGACATCCTCCACGAGCTCGCCCGCCACAAGCACTTCGGGGTGAAGACATTCCAGGCCGAGGACGAGATCGCCGGCGTCGGCACCGCCGTCGGTGCTGCCTTCGGCGGGTCCCTCTCGGTGACCGGCACCTCCGGCCCGGGCCTCGCCCTCAAGTCCGAGGCCGTCTCCCTGGCGATGATGATCGAGCTCCCACTGGTGGTCATCGACGTCCAGCGAGGTGGCCCATCGACCGGACTGCCCACCAAGCCGGAGCAGTCGGACCTGCTTTTCGCGATGTTCGGTCGACACGGCGAAGCCCCCCTCCCGGTGATCGCCATCTCCAGCCCGTCCGATGCCTTCGAGACCACGATCGAGGCCTGTCGGATCGCCCTCAAGTACATGACCCCCGTCATCTTGTTGTCGGACAACAACGTCGCCAACGGTTCGGAGCCGTGGAAGCTCCCCGACCTAGGGGGCCTGCCCGACCTGAAGCCGGACTTCATCACCGAGCCCAACGGGGAGAACGGCGAGTTCCTCCCGTACAAGCGCGACGCCGAGACGTTCGCCCGTCCATGGGCGATCCCCGGGACCCCCGGTCTCGAGCATCGCGTCGGCGGCCTGGAGAAGAACGAGACGACCGGCAACGTCTCCTACGTCCCGTCGAATCACCAGGCCATGACCGACGTGCGGGCATGGAAGGTGGCCAACATCGCCCACGACATCCCGCCCCTCGAGGTCGACGACCCCGACGGCGCGGACGTCCTGGTCCTCGGCTGGGGATCGTCGTACCCGCCGATCAAGGCAGCGGTCAACGTGCTCCGCAAGTCGGGCACCAAGGTCGCCCAGGCCCACCTGCGGTACCTCAACCCCTTCCCCGGCAACCTCGGCGAGGTCCTGGACCGGTACGACAAGGTCCTCGTCCCCGAGCTCAACACCGGCCAGCTGCGGTTCCTGCTCAGGGCCGAGTTCCTGCGGGAGATCGAGGGCCTGAACAAGGTCGATGCCACGCCGTTCAAGGTCGAAGAAATCGCTTCGAAGATCCAGGAGCTCATCGCATGACGACGCTCGACTACACCAGAGCCGATTTCCAGTCGGACCAGGAGGTCCGTTGGTGCCCCGGGTGTGG